>MGCF01000059.1 GCA_001788495.1 Candidatus Rokubacteria bacterium RIFCSPLOWO2_02_FULL_73_56 | reverse complement strand
CTCGCCCCGGAGCACCTCGGGATTCTGCAGGTAGCGGCGATACTCGTCCGCCTTGAGCAGGTCGATCCACACGGCGTCCGGGTAGGCGGCCTTGAGGAGCGTTGTCTTCCCGGTCTGCCGGGGTCCCCACAAGAAGAAGGTCTCGGTGCCGGGAGCCGGAAGGCGGAGATGTCTCGTGAACATTGACTTCAAACTATCATGATCAAGTGAAGTGTCAATTCCGGGACCGGTCTCGAGCGTGAACGGCGACGCCCAAGCGAAGGAGGTCATGACGGGCTGGGCCGAGCGGCTCGTCAAGCGTCTGGACGAGGCGGCACGGACGCGCCGGGCGCCGATCGGACGACCGGCGAACCCGCGGCGCGCGCCCGAGGCTATCTAGCGCCGGCCCTCGACGGGCTGCGCCGGGAGCTTCGCGGGCCGGTCGGGCCCCCAGACGCGCGCGTAGTACGTGTCGGCGAGCTGGAGCGCGCCGACGGGGTTGTGGGCGAGGACCCGGTCCTTGGCGACGAGCGTCGTGGCGAGCCCCTGCGAGTGGCGGAAGAAGAGGCTGTCGTGGCCGACGCACAGGCCCAGGACGATGTTGAACTCGCACCCGGCGCGGTTCAGCAGCTCGGCCTGCGAGATCGGGTTGCACATGGCCTCGTACGTCCCCGGCCGGATCTTCTCGGCGTCGGCCACGCCGAGCGCCTCCTTCGGCACCCCGCCGTTCTTGCAGGCGACCGACGCCACCTCGAAGCCGTGGCTCTCGAGGATCGCGCTGAGCGTCCGCGCGAGGTCCACGAAGCTGATGCACGTCGCGATCCCGAGCTTCCTGAAGCCGAGCCGCTTGGCGAGCGCGACGATCTCCTCGACCCGCGTCCAGCGGCAGTAGCCCTCGCTCTCGACGAGCGCCGAGGCGCGCGCCACCTCGCGCACGAACGGGTCCTGGTAGATGCGTCCGGCGGCCTCGACGCCCGCGTCGTCCACCTTGGAGGGGCAGAAGCCCGGGCCGCGCGTGTCCCCCTCGCCCTGGCGGCAGGCGCGGATCGTCGGCGGGCAGTAGGCGCAGGACGGCGTCTCGTAGCTCATGGGCTCGCTCCTCCCGCGTCCACTGTGCCGCCCCGTCGCGCCGTCTGTACATGGGCCGTTCGCCTCAGGCGTCGGGGTTTCCGGATGGGTCCGGCGGTCCCGCCCGCCGTCTGGAATGGCGCAACGATCATTTCCGGCTGGTAAGCCTCTGACCGCTGACACGCCCTGCGCACGCCAATGATTCCACTGACTTGAATGCCGTTCCCTGGCCGGCACCGGTCTTGCTCGACCCTGGGCAGGGATGACCATGAAAGGAAGGCTCGCGCTCGCCCTGCTGCTCGCCCTGATGCTCGCGACGCCGGCGCTCGCCGAGGCCGCGATCGCCTTCCGCGCCGCGGCGTCGAAAGACGTCAACGGCAGCGCGGGCTCGATCGTGATCAACGTGCCGGCCGGCACCGTGAAGGGCGACGTGATGGTCGCCCTCATCAGCGTCCGCCCCTACACCGCGACCATCGCCGCGCCGGCCGCCTTCACGCCCCTCACGCGCGTGAACCAGACGACCGGCACCACGAGCTCGCTCGCCGTCTACACGCGCGTGGCCTCCAGCAGCGAGCCCGCGAGCTACACCTGGACCTTCTCGGCGAACACCGGCAACGCGGGCGGCATCCTGTCGTTCTCGGGCGTGGACAACGGCTCCCCGGTGGACGACTGGCAGACGGCCCTCGTCGCGTCGGGGACGAGCTTCCCCGCCCCGAGCGTCACGACCACGGTGGCCAACACGATGATCGTCACCGGCCACGAGTTCGCCTCCTCGATGCGCTTCACGCCGCCCGCGGGGATGACCGAGGCCTTCGACGTCGCGAGCCTCGCCGTGAACAACGTCGCCGGCACCGCCGTCGAGGGCAGCTACGTGCTCCAGGCGGCCGTGGGGGCGAGCGGCACCAAGACCGCGACCGTCACGGGCAACGCCGACACCGCCGCCACGGCGACCCTCGCGCTCCGACCCGTCGTCTGCTCCGCGGTCTCGGACACCGGCTACGCCTCGGCCACCGCCACGAGCGGCCAGGCGATCGTCTACTGGGCCGGCGCGAGCAACGTGACCGTGCTGCGCAAGACCTCGGCGTTCGGCAGCGAGCGGCCCGCCGACGGCGTCGCCTACGTGGTCGGCGACCCGGTCGGCGCGGCGAGCGTCGTCTACTCGGGCAGCGCCGCCACGTTCACCCAGACGGGGCTCACGAACGGCACCGCCTACCACTACAAGGTGTTCGTGCGCGACGGCACGCCGTGCTACTCCACCGGCACCGAGGTCAAGGCGAGCCCCGTCGCGGGCGCCTCCCCGGCGTGGAGCTACTCGATGGCGGGCGGCTCGATGCTGAACCCCGGCATCACCGGCTACGGCACGATCTACACGTCGTCCAACGCCGGCCGCATCGTCTCGCTCTCCACCGCCGACGGCACCCAGTCGTGGACGCCCGTGGGGACGGCGGCGGCGGTCCAGGGCACGCTCACGTGGGTGCCGGCGGCCGGCTTCGAGTACCGCCGCAACGTGCCGGTCACCGCCGGCACCGCCGCGGTGCCGAGCGGCTACTCGGTGCCGGTGACGTTCGACCACGCGAGCCTCGTCGCGGCGGGCAAGTCGCTGGCGAGCGGCAACGACGTGCGCGTCTACTACTGGGACGGCGGCGCGTGGACCCAGCTCGACCGCGTGCTCGACGAGGGCGCGTCCTGGAACAGCGCGACGACGACGGTCTGGTTCCAGACCCAGGCGGCCATCGGCGCGAGCTCCTCGGACACGGGCTACTACCTCTTCTACGGCTACCCGGGCGCCGGCGCGCCGCCGGCCAGCGCGAGCAACGTCTACCTCTTCTACGACGACTTCGCCTGGTCGGACGCGCCGGCGAACCACGGCTGGACCGTGCGCAACTCGACGTGGACGGCGGACGGCAGCAAGGTCACCGCCGGCGGGACGGCCTACGACTTCGCGGTGATGTCGCATCCGGTGAGCACCGGCGACGCGATCATCGAGGCCCGGGCGCTGGGCCTCGGCTCGGTGTGCTCCGACTGCCGGCACATCGGCGTGGGGCTCCGCTTCTCGGACACGGGTAGCGGGTACATCGGGATCGGCTACGACTACGACACGACGCTCCTCACGATCATCGACCAGCGCGCCTGGTTCGACTCCAACCAGTACGCGCTGCTGGGATCCGTCGCGCAGACGCTCGCGGCCGACACCTGGCACCGGATCAAGTTCCGGGCGATCGGCACCTCGCTCGCCGACAAGGCGTGGGTGGACGGCGCGGCCGAGCCCGGCTGGCAGCTCTCCCTGACCGACGCGACGTACGCCTCCGGCACGCAGATCGTGCTGAGCGGCGGCTGGGACGTGCCCAAGGGCTCGCAGTGGGACTGGGTGAAGGTGCGCCGCGCGGTCGACCCCGAGCCGACCGCGGCAGCGGCGGCCGAGGAGGGGCTCGGCACGACGAGCCTCTTCGGCGGCGACCAGAGCGGCTGGGTCTACCACGTGGACGGGACCACCGGCTTCACGCTCTGGTCCACCCAGCTCTCGGGCGCCGACGCGGTCCAGGCCGCCACGGCCGTGCAGCTCCGGAGCTTCTCGGACGCGGCGTTCCAGGCGGCCTACACCGACGACGTGATCTTCGTCGCCACGCGGAACGCGAGCAGCACCAGCAACAAGGTGTTCGCGATGCGCGCGGGCGACGGCACCGTGCTCTGGACCTTCAACGGCACCGGCACCTACAACGTCGACTACATCGTCGGCATGCCGTACGTGGACTACCAGCGCAACCGCCTCTACGTGACGAGCCGGGCGGGCGCCGCGGGCACCCAGGCGAGCCTGTGGGTGCTCGACGCCCTCACCGGGGCGCTCGTGCAGTCCTTCGCGCTCGGCCACCTCGAGAGCTCCGCGTCGCTCAGCGGCGACTACGGCACCCTCTACGTCGGCGACCAGGCCGGCAGCCTCTACGCGCTCGACACCGACGCCGTCGCCCTCAAGTGGGCGGCGCCCTACGCCCTCGGCTCGGCGCTCAAGGGCTACGTGTGGGAGGACTGGAGCGTCGCGGGCCGGATCTACTTCAGCACGGCCGACGGCAACGTCTGGTGCCTGCAAGACACCGGCACCGGCGCGAGCCAGGAGTGGAAGCAGCCCGTGGCCGGCGCGTCGAGCCCGCTCGTGCTCGACAGCCTCTTCGTCGGGTCGTCGGACGGCACGCTCCACCAGCTCAACCTCACGAGCGGCGTGGACGAGAAGCAGGTCACGCTCGGCGACGGCACGGCGACGGTCGGCGACGTGAGCACCGAGGACGGGACCCAGCTCTTCGTCGGGACGACGGCGGGCACGCTCTACAAGCTCCCGCTGCCGCTGCCGTGAGGCCCGCGATGCGGCGCCGCCTCGCCCTGCCCCTCCTCGTCGGGCTGCTCGCTGCCGTCTGGGCGGGCCCGGCGGCCGCCGCGCCCAGGGGCCGGGCGCCGGCCGGCGCGGGCCCGGACATCACGCTCCACTGGAACGGCACCGCCTGGGCCGAGGTGCCGCCGGATCACCCGGCCGTCCGGAAACCCGCCGGGGACGAGGGCCGGGACGTCACGCTCTACTGGAACGGCGCGGCCTGGGTCGAGCTGCTGCCCGGCGTGGAGCTGCGCTACAGCCACCTGACGGACTCGTCGCGCGAGGTCGCCGACGCGCCCGACGCCGATCGCGTGCGCGCGGCGTCGGCGTCGTCGGTCGCCGACGACGCCGGCGCGGGGCGCGCCCGGCCGACGCGCCCCCCGACGGCCGCCGCGCACGCCGCGAGCGCGGCGCCGGCGTGGGCCGGCGTGGGCGCGGGCCCGTCGGGCGACGGCGCCGCCGACGCGGGGCCGGACTCCGCCGAGACCTCGCGCGGCGCCGGCGCCGCCCTGGCCGCCGGCGGCGTCACCACCGAGGTCACCCCGCCGCCGACGCCCGCGGCGAGCGCCGCCGAGCAGTCCACCAGCGCGAGCATCTCGCTGGTCGGCGACCTGCACGACGGCCTCACGCGGACCGGGAGCAGCTTCCAGTTCGCGAGCCTGCGCGACCTCCGGATCCTCGTGGACTGGACGAGCCTGCCCGGGGCCGCGAACGTCCAGCGCGTCGAGGTGCGGGGCCCGGACGGCAACCTCTACCAGAGGTTCACGACGCCGATCGCGGCCACCCACATGGAGACGCGCCTGCCCGTCGGCGGCACCTGGATCACCCAGCACGAGCTCGTCGGCGCCTGGCGCGTGCAGGTCTACCTGAACAAGGACGCGAGCCCCGTCACCACCCAGAGCTTCCAGTTGAGCCGCTGAGCGCGCGCGGGGCGGCCCGCGCCCGCGCGCGCCTCACAGGTCGCGGAAGCCCTTGCCCCCGTCGACCAGCCGGTCCAGGAGCGTGGCCGGCTCCCAGCCCTCGGCGCCCCGCCGGCCGAACTCGCGCATCCGGTCGCGGACCGCCTTGAGCCCGATCGAGTCGGCCCAGAACATCGGGCCACCGCGGTAGACGGGCCAGCCGTAGCCGTAGATCCAGATCACGTCGATGTCGCTGGCGCGGATCGCGATCTTCTCCTCGAGGATCTTCGCCCCCTCGTTGACCATCGGGTAGAGCAGGCGCTCGAGGATCTCCTGCTCGGGGATCGCGCGGCGCTGGATGCCCTGCTCCCTGGCGACCTCGAGGATGAGCTTCTCGACCTCGGGGTCGGGCCTGGGGGTGCGGTCGCCCTTCTCGTAGCGGAAGTAGCCCGCGCCGGTCTTCTGGCCGAAGCGCCCCAGCTCGCAGATGCGGTCGGCGACGGGCGACTTCACGCCGCGGCCCTTGCGGATGCGCCAGCCGACGTCGAGGCCGGCGAGGTCGCCCATCGCGAACGGCCCCATCGGGAAGCCGAAGTCGTAGAGCACCTTGTCCACCTGCTGCGGCAGCGCACCCTCGAGGATCAGCTTCTCGGCCTCGCGCCCGCGCTGGTGGAGCATGCGGTTGCCGACGAAGCCGTAGCAGACGCCGACGCACACCGGCACCTTGGCGATGCGGCGCCCCACGGCCATCGCGGTCGCGACGGCCACCTTCGACGTCTTCGCCCCGCGCACGACCTCGAGGAGCCGCATCACGTTGGCGGGGCTGAAGAAGTGCATGCCGATCACGCTCTCGGGCCGCGCCGTCGCGGAGGCGATCTCGTTGACGTCGAGCGTCGAGGTGTTGGTGGCCAGCACCGCGTCGCGCTTGCAGAGCTTGTCGATCTTCGCGAAGACCTCCTTCTTGATCGGCATCTCCTCGAAGACCGCCTCGATGACGATGTCGGCGTCGGCGATCGCGCCGAAGTCGGTCGTGCCCTGGATGAGGCCCATGCGCTTCTCGACGTCCGCCGCGGTCAGCCGGCCCTTGCTGGCCGTCGCCTCGTAGTTCTTGCGGACCACGCCGAGGCCGCGGTCGAGCGCCTCGCGGTTCACCTCGACGACCGTGACGGGGATGCCGACGCTGGCGAAGTTCATCGCGATGCCGCCGCCCATCGTGCCGGCGCCGAGCACCGCCGCCTTCGTGATCGTGAGCGTCGGCGTGTCGGGCGGCACGTCGGGGATCTTCGCCGCCTCGCGCTCCGCGAAGAAGATGTAGCGCTGCGCCTTCGACTCGGCCGAGCTCATCAGCTCCAGGAACAGCTCGCGCTCCCGCTTGAGCCCCTCCTCGAACGGCAGGGCGACGGCCGCCTCCACGGCCTTGATGCAGTTCTCGGGCGCCCGGAACCCGCGGGTCTGGCGCGCGACGGACTTGCGGAACTCGGCGAAGACCTCGGGCGTGCCGCGCACGGCCCCGGTCTTGTCGTCCATGTCCCGGATCTTCCGGAGCGGGCGCTGCTCGGCGAGCACGCGCTCGGCGTAGGCGACGCCGGCCGCCGCGAGGTCGCCGTCCACGAGCTCGTCGACCAGGCCGAGGCGCTGTGCCTCTTCGCCGCCGATCGGGTCGCCGCTCACGATCATCTGCAGCGCCTTCGGGACGCCGACCACGCGCGGCAGCCGCTGCGTGCCGCCCGCGCCCGGCAGCAGGCCGAGCTTCACCTCGGGCAGCCCGAAGCGCGCGGCCCTGACGCCGACGCGCCAGTGGCACGCGAGCGTCACCTCGAGGCCGCCGCCGAGCGCCGTGCCGTGCACGGCGGCCACCACGGGCTTCGGGCTCGTCTCGATCAGGCCGAGGACCTCGTGGAGCCCCGGCTCCTTCGGCGGCTTGCCGAACTCGGTGATGTCCGCGCCGGCGATGAACGTCCGCCCGGCGCAGACGATGACGATCGCGCCCAGGGCGGGGTCGGCGACGGCCTGGCGGAGCCCGTCGCGGAGCCCGAGGCGGACGCCGTGGGAGAGCGCGTTGACGGGCGGGTTGTTGACGGTGAGGACGGCGATGCGGCCGCGGCGGTCGAGGTCCACGAACTCGGTGATGGCTGTCATGGTAGTCCCTCCGGGAAAGTCGCGGGAACGTCGCGCCTATGATACCCCCGGATCTCGACCTTCGCCCTGAGCGTGTCGCCTAGGTCAGTCGGCGCGCGGCACTGGAGCGACTGGCTCAGGACCGCGCTCGGCCGCGTCGCGCCGCGCGGGACGCCCGAGGCGTGGCTGGCCGAGCTGGTCAACCGGAGCGCGGAGGGCCTGCCGCTCGTCACGCGAGACGCCGGTCTCCGCCGGAGCCCCCTGCTCAAGACGGTCTGGTAGGATGGCGCCGATGAGACGCCTCGGGGACGAGCGCGGGCTCGGCCTGGTCGAGATCCTGATCGTGCTGGTGGTCGTGGCGATCGCCGGCGGCCTGCTCTGGGGTTACTTCGGCTCCACCGCGAAGACCATCGAGAAGCTCCAGGAGCAGCGCCCGATCGAGCACGCCCGGCTCGCCGCCGACCAGGCCACGCTCGCCTCGATCAAGGGCCTCGTGGACGTCTACCGCGCGCAGAACGACACGTGGCCCGCCGACCGCGACGCCGTCCTCGCGCTCCTCGCCGCGCCGCCCCGCTTCCAGTGCGCCGGCAACGACTTCGAGTACGATCCGGCGAGCGGCGGCCTGAGCCTCCGGGTCACCGACGCGGGACGCTGCTGAGGGAGCATGCGACCGCACCCGGGGAGCCACGACGAGCGGGAGGGTGAGGCGGCGTGACGGGCGGGGGACTCGCGGCGGACCTGGTCGTGCGGCGCGCCAACGTCATCACCGTCGACCTCCACGACACGGTGGCGCAGGCGGTGGCGGTCCGGAACGGCGTCATCGTGGCGGTCGGGACCGACGCGGACGTCGACCCGCTCGTCGGGCCGGGCACCCGCGTCCTCGACCTGCCCGGCAAGACCGTCACGCCGGGGTTCATCGACTCCCACACCCACAACGTCCACGTCGGCGAGTTCCGTTACAGCCTGAAGCAGCTGAACCTGGCGGCGGAGCTCGTGCCGACCCTCGGCGCGCTCCTGGATCTGGTGCGCCAGCGGGCGGCGCAGGCCCCGCCGGGCGAGTGGATCGGCGGCCGCAACGTCGACCCCAACGGCATGAGGGAGCGGCGCTGGCCGACGCGTCTCGAGCTCGACGCGGCGGCGCCCGAGAACCCGGTCATGCTCACGATCCGTGGGGGCCACGCGTGCGTGGCCAACAGCCGGGCGCTCGAGGCGGCCGGGATCCGCCGCGACAGCCCGGATCCCGAGGGCGGCGTCATCGACCGGGACCCGGCGACCGGCGAGCCGACCGGGGTCCTGCGCGACGTGGCGTCGATCCGCTCGGCGCCGCCCGCGGCGACGCTCGCGGAGCTCAAGGACGGTCTCGCGACGCTCAACGATCTCTACCTGCGGCTCGGCGTGACGTCGGTCCACGACGCCGGGGCGACACCGCGCCCGGAATCCTACCGGGCCTTCCGGGAGGTCGTGGACGAAGGGCGCTTCAAGGTGCGCGCCTACCTCATGGTGTACCGGGACTTCGCGCTCGCCAACGACCTCGGCCTGCGCGCCGGCGCCGGCGACGACCGGCTCCGCGTCGGCGCGGTGAAGCTGTTCATGGACGGCTCCATCCAGTGTTTCACCTGCGCCTTCACGGAGCCGTACCTGGGCCGCGAGACCCGCGGGCTGGAAGGCCTGCGGTACTCGCAGGAGGCGGCGAACGAGGCGGTGGCCGAGGCGCACCGGCTCGGCTGGCAGGTGGCGATTCACGCGCAGGGCGACCACGGGATCACGCTGGCGGTGAACGCCATCGAGCACGCGCTGCGGGCCCACCCGCGGCCGGACCCGCGGCACCGCATCGAGCACGCGCTGTGCGTCACCCGCGCGGATCTCGAGCGGATGAAGCACCTGGGGGTCATCCCGAACTTCTTCGTGTTCCACCCGTGGTTCTGGGGCGACCAGCACATCCACGACTTCCTCGGCCGCGAGCGGGCCGACCGGATGGTGCCGGCGCGCACGGCGATGGACCTCGGGCTCGCCCCCTGCGCCCACTCCGACTGTCCCGTGTGCACGCCCGACGACCCGGTGTGGCCGTCGAACCCGCTGTGGGGCATGGCGTGCGCGGTGACCCGCCGGACGCGGAGCGGGGACGACATCGGGCCGGGCGAGCGGGTCACCCCGCTGCAGGCGCTTCGGATGTATACCATCAACGGGGCCTACGCCTCGTTCGAGGAGCGGAGCAAGGGGTCGCTCGAGGTCGGGAAGCTGGGCGACCTGATCGTCCTGGCGGAGGACCCGTTGAGGACGGAGCCGTGGCGGATCAAGGACATCGCGGTGGAGGCCACGATCATCGGCGGCGAGGTGGTCTTCGGCGGGACCGAATACGGAGAGGAGACCGAGGCATGACACGACGTCGGATGCTCTGGGGTGCGCTGGCAGTCCTTCTGGCGGCGCTGTGGCTGGCGCCGCCCGCGGTGGCGCAGAAGCGGGGCGGGACCCTCGTCGTCGGGAACGACGAGGACGCGGTGGGGCTCGACCCGCACCTGTCCTTCGCCTTCGCCTCGTCGAACTTCTACGAGCACGTCTACAGCGGGCTGACGCGCTTCAACGCGAAGATGGAGATCGAGGGCGACCTCGCGACCTCGTGGGAGGTCCCGGACAACACGACCTACGTCTTCCGGCTCCGCAAGGGCGTCAGGTTCCACAACGGACGCGAGATGACGGCCGAGGACGTGCGGTACTCGATCGAGCGGGTCCGCGACCCCAGGAACGGCTCGCCCGTCCGCTCGATCTACTCGGACGTGGAGAAGGTAGAAGTGATCGACGCGTCCACGGTCCGGCTGAAGCTCTCGCGGCCGAACGCCTCGCTCCTGAGCATGATGACCGGCCGCGCCAGCTACGTCGTGCCGCGCGAGGAGGTGGAGAAGCACGGCACGCTCCAGAAGGTGGCGGTGGGCACCGGGCCCTTCAAGCTCGTCGAGCACGTGCCCGGCGACTACGCGCGCTTCGTCCGGCACGAGCAGTACTTCGAGCCGGGGCTGCCCCGCCTCGACGGCTTCACGATCAAGGTCATCAAGGACGAGCCCTCCCGCCTGGCCGCGCTGCGACGCGGCACGGTGGACCTCACCTGGATCAAGGCCACCGAGATCGAGGAGCTGGCCCGCCGCGAGAAGACGCTGATGTCGGCGGACACCCCGGAGGCGCGCCACCTCTACGTCTGGCTGAACACCCGCGCGGCGCCCTTCGACAACGTCAAGCTCCGCCAGGCGGTGGCGGCCTCGCTGGACCGCCGGGAGATCATCGAGGCCGTGCTCCTCGGCCGGGGCAAGCTGACCACCGCGATCCCCCCCGCGACCGTGCCGTACGTCCTCGCCCCGGAGGAGACCGCGGGCCTGCCCTTCTACAAGCAGGACTACGCGCAGGTCAAGCGGCTCCTGGCCGAGGCGGGGCACCCGAACGGCTTCGAGTTCACGCTGAAGACCTCGCCCCACAGCCCGGACTACGTCCCCGCGGCGCAGGTGATGCAGCGCCAGCT
>MGCF01000058.1 GCA_001788495.1 Candidatus Rokubacteria bacterium RIFCSPLOWO2_02_FULL_73_56 | reverse complement strand
ACGGTGAAGCCCAGGAGCAGGAGCGCGGTGACGAGCGGCCGCGTGGTGACGACGAGGCCGAAGAGCACGAGCAGCAGCAGCGCGCCGAAGGCCGGCCAGAGGTTCTGGAGGCGGCGGGGCCACGGCCGGCCCAGGCCGAGCGGCCGCGCGCGGTGCCCGACGATCGCGCCACGCGCCAGCCACTCGCCGGGCGCCGGGATCGGGCACATCGCGCACCAGAGCCGGCCGCCGAGCGGGACCAGCACGAGCACGAGGAGCCCCCACCACGCGATCCAGACGAAGATCGTCGCGAAGTTGGTGGCGCCGGTCGCGGTGCCGATCAGGCCGGCCAGGACGATCACCGTGAAGACCGCGAGGTTCGGCAGGATCAGCGCGAACTGGAGCGCGCGGCGCCGGAGGAGCCAGCGGACCGGCCGCCAGCGGGTGAGGTCGGGCCGCGGGGCGCCGCGCGCGGCGCCCGCCGAGGCGAGGAAGCCGACCAGCAGCATGAGCGCGCCGCCCCAGAGCGGCCAGCGGTTCGGCTCGACCACGAGCTCGCCGACCATGAACGGGTGCAGCGGCCCGCAGATGACCGAGCAGCGGAAGCGCAGCTTGCCCGCGCGCGCGGCCGGCACCGTGACGCGCGCCTCGCGGCCGGGGAGCACGGTGGTCTCGATGCCCGTGCCCTCGACGGCGAAGCCGTGCGTCACGTCGCGCGAGCGGATCCGGAAGGTGACGCGGTCGCCGGCCTGCACGCTGAGCCGCGGCGGCGAGAACTCGTACCGGCCCGCGAGGAGGCGCACCTCGACCTCCCGCCCCGCGCGCGCGCCGGCGCCGACGCCGGCGAGCAGCAGCACCACGCCGCCCGCGAGCGCGCCGAGGCCGAGGAGGGCGAGGAGGCGCCGCACGTCACCGCTCGACGAGCGCGATCGAGGAGGGCGCCTTGCCCACGCGGACCGTGCGGACGACCGCGCGCCTCGCCGTGGAGATCACCGAGAGCGTGTCGTCCTCCATGTTGGCGGTGTAGAGCCAGGCGCCGTCGCGGGAGAGGATCATGGTGTGCGGCATGCGCCCGACCGGGATGCGCGCGACGACGGCGCCACGCGCGAGGTCCACGGCGAGCACCTTGCCGCCCACCTCGCTCGCGACCCAGAGCGTCCGCCCGTCGGAGGCCATCGCCATGCCGTGCGAGTTCAGGCCGAGGTCGATCCGGGCCGTGACCGTCCGGGTCGCGGCGTCGATGATCGAGAGGTCGTTCGAGCCCGTGCTGCTCGCGTAGGCGCGCCGGCCGTCGGGCGTGAAGAGGGCCAGGTGGGGCAGGAAGCCCACGCGGACGCGCTCGACGAGCCGCCGCGCCGCCGCGTCGATGACGAAGATCCGGTGCGACTCGGCGCCGCCGACGAGCACCGTCCGCCCGTCGGGCGAGACCGAGGTGATGTGCGGCTCCGGCCCCGTGGGGATTCTCGCGACGACCCGGACGGCGGCCGTGTCGATCACCGCGACCTCCTGCGAGGTCTCGAGGCTCGCGTAGACGAACCGGCCGTCGGGCGCCATCGCGAGGTGCGTGGGCCGGAGGCCCAGGTCGAGCTTCGTCAGCACCTTCTCGGTGGCCGCGTCGAGGACCCAGACCTGGTCGGCGCCGGCCATGGTGACGAAGAGCCGCGTGCCGTCCGGGGTGGCGACGGCGAAGTGGGGATCCGCGGCGGCGGGCAGGGTGCGGACGACCGCGAGCGTGCGGCCGTCCACGACGGAGATCGTGTTGCCGCCGAGGTTCGTCACGTAGAGCCGCGCGGGCTCGGCTGCGGCCGTGGCGGCGGCGAGGAGGACGAGCGCGAGCGCGGCGGCCGCCGTCGGCGCCCTCATCGCGGGAGCGCCTGCCAGGTGAACACACGCTCGGCGACGCCGCCCACCGCCTTGACGACGAGGACCACCGGCGTGTCCGGCGCGGGCGCGGGGAAGACGATGACGGTCTGGCGGTGGTGACCGGCGCCCGTCGCCTCCACGGCCGTCGGCGCCACCTCGGTGCCGTCGGGCTTCCGGAGCGCGACGGCGCGCTCGAAGACGACGCTGTCGAGGCCGACCGAGTGCGTGTCGAGCGCGACCTTCACCCTGAGCGGCTCGCCGGCGGCCGCCGGGGGTATCAGGGTCGCGACGACGGTGACGGGCCCCCGGGCGTCGCGCTTGGTGAGCTCCTCGGCGGCGGCCAGCGCGGGCACGACCAGCAATGCAAGGATCGCGGTGATACGGACGACGACAGTCATGTCGGGCTCCTTTCCTGAGTCGAGATCCCATCCGGATGGAGCAGGCTCCCGCGGGCGGGAGCGGGGCGAAGCGCGCTCAGGCCTCGGGCGGCGGCGCGGCGAGATCGAGCGCGAGGGCGGGCAGGGCGCCGGCGGCGCCGGGCATGACCCGGCCGACGCCGCCGAGCGCCAGCGGCACCGGCATCGCGACGAGCGCGATGGCCGCCGCGCAGTACGGGGCCCCGGTGTCGGTGTGATGACCCGCGGCTTCCGCGAGGCAGGCGCCGGCCGCGAAGACCAGGATGGCCAGCACGAGGGCGACCAGCGCGCGTCGAGCGGTCGGGCTCATCACGCGGAACGGGCAGCAAGAACCCTGCCACGGCGCCGGCGCTGTGGCAACATGGCGGCCAGCATGGACAGGTGGGATCCTGCGACCAGCGGGCCGGGCGAAGGACCGAGCCGCCGCCCGACAATATGACTGCGACGCTCCGCCCGGCCATCGGCCGGCCGACTTTTTGTCGGACGGGCCCATGATCCGCCTGGACATCTATACCAAGCGCGACTGCTGTCTGTGCGACGAGGCCAAGGCCGTGCTCCTGCGCGTCCAGCGCGACGTGCCCTTCGAGTTGCGCGAGGTGGACGTCGAGTCGAGCGCGGAGCTGCTCGAGGCCTACGGCGAGCGCATCCCGCTGGTCTTCGTGGACGGCCGCCTCGCCTTCAAGTTCCGCGTGGACGAGGCCGCGCTGCGCCGCCGGCTCGCCGAGGCCCGGGCTAGCGGCCGGTCTGCAGCATCAGGAGCGTGAGGGCGGCGGCGGCCAGGACCACGGCGCCGACCGCGACGAGGACCCACCACAGGAGCGGGCGCGGGCGGAGGGGATCGGGGCTCACGGGAAAAGAACTATAGCACACTCGAGCCCCCCGCGCCCACCCGCCGGCTGCGAGCCGCGCCCCGCGCTCAGGCGAAGCGCGCGAGGTACTTCGCGAGCGCGTCGCCCTCCCGCTCGCGCAGGCGCACGGCGACGCGGAGCTGCTCGAGGTACTGGGCGAGCGTGCGGCCGCCGAGGTCGATCGTGCGCGCGTCGAAGAACGCGTGCACGTCGCGCTCGAGCTCGGGCGTGACGAGCCCGGTCACGCCCTCGGCCATGCGGCGCAGGCCGTGCTTGGGCCAGCGCTGGTCCATCGTGTCCCACTGCCGCTTGACGAAGTCCCAGGCGCGCTCGCGCGCGTGGACGCTCAGCAGGAGCGCGCGCGTGACGAAGGGCGCATCCTGCGTGCGGACCTCGCCGTTCACCGTGCGCGCGAGCGTCTGCTCGAGCAGCGCCGCCTGCCGGAAGCCGGCGAGCGCGTAGAGGTAGCGCTGCTCCTCCTGCGGCGTGGCGGCGGCGCGGAAGCGCCCCAGGAACTCCTCGTAGCGCGCGGCGTCGCCCGCGTGCGCGAGGATCGCGATGAGGGCGGGGAGCACGTTCGGGTCCGCGCCCCCGGCCGCGTAGCGCGCGGCGGCGCGCGCCTGCACCGCGGGGTCGTCGCCGAGCGTGCCGAGCGCGCGCAGCAGGTCGCCGCGGAGCTGCCCCGTGAGCTCGTCCTCGCCGCGCCGCGCCTCCCAGCCGAGCGCGGCGGCGGCCGGCGCCATGCGGTCGCGCACGAGGGCGGCGAGCCGCGGGCGGTCCGCGGCCGCGACGATCCGGTTGAGCGCGTGGAAGGACGCGAGCAGGCTGGACCAGACGTTCCGATCGCGCTCGCCGCGGAAGCGCGCGGTCAGGTCCAGGTAGTCGGCGAGCGCCATGTGCCCCGCCACCGTGACCGCCCACGCGTCGCCGACGAGGTTGAAGCGCTCGATGGGCGCGAGCGCCGGCAGCCGCGCGAGGAGCCGCTCGAGGAGGTCGCCCGCGTAGCGCACGCGGTAGAAGCCGTGCCCGCCCTCGTTGACGAGGACGGCCTCGGCGTCCGCCGGCAGCGGGACCCGCGCCTCGGCGTCCGCGAGGAGCCGCCGCGTCGTGGCGGCGCCCGCGGCGGTCGTCACGCGCACCTGCACCGGCACCTGCCAGCGCTGGCCGGGCGCGCCCGCCGGGGGCGCGCCGGGCGGCGGCTCGGGCAGGTAGGTGAAGCGCTGCTGGGCGAGCACCAGCGTGCCGCCGTCGCGCCGGGCGGTGACGAGCGGGTAGCCCGGCGTGAAGATCCAGCCGTCCATGACCTCGGGGATCGGCTGCCCGGCGGCGCGGCCGAGCGCGGCCCAGAGGTCCACCGTGTCGGCGTTGCCGTAGGCGTGCGCGCGCAGGTAGTCGCGGACGCCGGCGCGGAACACCTCGGGGGAGAGGTGCTGCTCGAGCATGCGGAGCACGGAGGCGCCCTTCTCGTAGGTCAGGACGTCGAACATCGCGTCCGCCTCGCGGGGCGCCCCGACGTGGAACTCGATCGGCCGCGTCGCGTGCAGGCCGTCCACGCCGAGCGCCGCGGCGCGCGAGACGCCGAACGTCTCCCAGCGCCGCCACTCCGGCTTCCACGCGTCCACCGCGAGCATCTCCATGAACGTCGCGAACGCCTCGTTGAGCCAGATGCCGTTCCACCAGCTCATCGTGACGAGGTCGCCGAACCACATGTGGGCGTTCTCGTGGGCGACCACGTCGGCGATGCGCTCGAGCTCGGCGTGCGCGGCGGCCTCGGCGTCCACCAGCAGCGCGGTCTCCCGGAACGTGATCGCGCCGAGGTTCTCCATGGCGCCCGCGGCGAAGTCCGGGATCGCCAGCAGGTCGAGCTTGTCGCCCGGGTAGGGCAGGCCGTAGTAGTCCTCGAAGAAGCGGAGCGAGGCGACGGCGACCTCGTGGCCGAACGCGGCCAGGCGCCGTTTGCCCGGCACGCACCAGACGCGCACCGGCGTGCGGCCGACGAGCACCGGGTCGGTGGCCTCGAGCTCGCCGACGACGAGCGCGACCAGGTAGGTGGACATCCGGATCGTGTCGGCGAACGTCAGCACCTTGCGCCCGCCCTCGCGCCGCTCGCCGACGACGCGCGTGTTGCTGACGGCGGTGAGCGCGGGGTCGAGCGCGAGCGTCACGGCGAAGACCGCCTTGAACGCGGGCTCGTCCCAGCAGGGGAACGCGCGGCGCGCGTCGGTCGCCTCGAACTGGGTCGCCGCGAGCGTGCGCGTCTGGCCCTGCGCGTCCTTGTAGGTGGAGCGGTAGAAGCCGCGGAGCTTGTCGTTCAGCGTCCCGGCGAAGACGAGCCGGAGCCGCGCGGCGCCCGCCGCCAGCGGCTCCGCGAGGACGAGCCGGCAGCGCTCCGCGGCCTCGTCCGGCTCGACGGTGGCGGGGAGCGCCCGGCCGCGCGCGTCGGTGACGACCGCCTCGCGGATCGTGAGCTCGGCGGCGTTGAGGACGATCTCCGCGGTCGGCTCGACGACCGTGAGCGCGATCGTCTCCTCGCCCTGGAAGGTGAGCGTGTCGAGGTCGGGCGCGAGCCGCAGGTCGTAGCGGCCCGGCACCACGTGGCGCGGCAGGCGATGTGGATCCACTGTGCGTTCTCCGGGAGCGTTCAGGATGACGGCAGCGACAGGATCCTACTGTACCGCAACTGCCCGGCGGTGCCCCCTACGGCAGCGCGCCCGCGGGGATCCCGAGGACCGTGACGCTCTGGGCCGAGTCGCTCCCGATGAGGGCGACACCCGGCACGCCGTCGGCCGCCACGGCGTCCGGCAGCCACGCGATGCCGAGCAGGTCCTGCGCGCCGGGCAGGCCGACGAGGCGGGTGACGACGGCCGGCGAGGCGGTGTTCACCACCGTGATCTCGTTGTTGCCGACGTTGACCACGAGCGCCCGGCCCGTCGCGGGGTCGAGCGCCACGCCCGACGGCTGCGCGCCGGCGGCCAGCGGCGGCCCGAGGACGGCGCCCGAGGCCAGGGTGACGACGAGGATGACGGCGTCCCCCTCGCTCGCGACGACCGCCCGGTTCCGCGTCGGGTCCACGGCGAGGCTGAACGGCCCCTCGGCGCGCACGCCGGTCGGGGGGTCGGTGACGAACGTGAAGGGGCCCTGCACCGTGGGGGGCGCGGCCGCGAGGTCGACGAGCCAGAGCGCGCCGCCGTCCTCCGTCTGGTCGGTGACCACCGCCACCCCGGTCGTCGTGTTGACGGCGACGCGCTCGGGCGTCTGCGCGCCGGGCAGCCTGACCGTCGTCTGCGCGGACGAGCCGAGGTCGATCACCGTCAGCGTCGCGTAGGTCCCGTCGAGCGGGTCGTCGAAGATGCCCAGGTTGGTCACGACGGCGCGGTTGCCGCCGGGGTCCACCGCCACGCCGTGCGGGAACGACGCCGCCGGCAGGTCCACGGTCACGACGCTCGGGTTCCCGAGGTCCGACACGTCCACGATCGCCACCTGGTCGAGCGTGGACAGCGCGGCGACGAGCGTCTGGGTGCCCGGGTGCACCGCGAGCCCGTCGACGAGGTCGAAGCGGCCCTCCGGGGGCGGGAGCGGGTCCACGAGCTGGATCAGCGCGACGAGCGCCGGCTGGGTCGGGTCCGTGAGGTCGAGGATGCGGATCGCGCCGGCGTCGCGGAGCGCGACGGCGCCGAGCACGCGCGCGCCCTGGCGGAAGACGACGGGATTGCGCGGCGCGTCCTCGGGGATCGCGAGCGTCGCCACCGTGATCCCGGGCGGGAGCGTGCCGCCCTGCACGGTGAAGGCGCGCGCCGCGGAGGCGCCGCCGCCGGGCCCCGGGCTCAGGACCGTGATCGCGAGCGCGCCGGGGGTCTGGAGCGCGGCCGCGGGGATCGTCGCCGTGAGGTGCACGGTCGGCGCGTCGGGATCGGCCACGGCCTCGACGGGCGCGCCGTTCACGAGCACCTGGGACGTGAGGGTGAGCCCGCCGGCGCCGTCAGGGATCGCGACGAAGCCGAGGCCGAAGAGGTCGAGCACGGTGTCGCCGGCGCCCGCGGCGACGACGCTCGGGCTGATCTCGTCGAGGAGCGGGACCGGGTTCTGCAGCGTGAGCGTCACGACGCCGGAGAGCGCGCCGTCGGCGTTCCGGACCTGGACCGGCAGCGCGCCGCCCGCGAGCGTGAGCGTCGAGCCCGGGTAGCCGGGCACGAGCACGGCGAGGCAGGCGGGCGGCTCGCAGCCCACCGTGGCGAGCGGCGCGAGGGGCGCGCCGCCGACGAGGACCGTCGCGCCCGGCGAGAAGAAGGCGCCCTGGACCTCGAGCAGCAGGTTGTCGCCGTTCGCGGGCGCGGTGGCCGGCGTGAGGCTCGTCACGACCGGCAGGATCGGCTTCACCTGGAGCGCGAGCGCGTTCGACGTCTGGCCGTTCGAGGTGACCGAGACGGGCACGGACCCCGGCGTCGCCGGCGCCGTGAGGGCGAGCGTGAGCGAGGTCGGCGTGCGCGCGGCCGGCACGAGCCCCGTCTGGCTGCCGAAGCTCACCGTGGTGTCGGGGCCGAACCCCGCGCCCGTGAGCGTGAGCGTGAACGCGGCGTCCACGAGCACGCTGGCTGGCGAGAGCGCGACGAGCCGCGGGCGGTCGCACGGCACGTCGAGGATCGACACGCCGCGCGCGCCGGCGGTCGTCACGGCCGCGCGGCACGTCACCGGGTCGATGGCGACGCCGCGCGGGCGCCGGCGGACGTCGGCGTGGCCCACGATCCGGGGCGGCGCGAGCGCGAGCGCCCGGACGTCGTCGTGCCCGCCCGTCACCAGCCCGAAGTCGAACCCCGGGCTCACCGCGACCGCCTCGGGCTTCCAGCTCACCCCGAGCGAGGCGAGCGCCGCGAGCTCGTTGGCCGCCGTCAGCGTCAGGACGTGGACGGCGCGCGCGCCCGGGTCCGCGACGAGGAGGCGGTTCAGGCCGGCGCCGTAGTCGAACGCGATGCCGCGCGGCCGCGCGCGCGGCCCGCGGCGGCGGTGACGTCCGGCCTTCCAGTGGAGCTCCGAGCCGGGCAGGCTGAGGGTGCCGGGCGAGGTCGGGTGCGCGGGGTCGCCGAGGTCGAGCAGCGTCACCGTGCCGTCGCGCTCGTTGGTCACCGCGAACGTGTGCGTCAGCGGGTTCACCGCGACGCCGGTCGGGCGGTGGCCCACGAGGAGCCGGGCGGTCACGCGGCCGGCCGCGAGGTCCACCACCGACACGCTGCGCTCGCCCGAGTTCGCGACGACCGCGACGTCGAGCGCCGGGTCCACCGCGACGCCCTCCGGCCGGCGCCCCACGCGGATCTTCCGCACCACGGCGAGCGTGTCGAGGTCCACGAGCGCGACCGCGCGCTCCTCGCCGAGCGTGACGAGCGCGACGTTCGTGCGCGGGTTGACGGCGACCTGCCGCGGGTGCCGGCCGACGCGCACGGTCGCGACGACCGACTCGCCGAGCAGGTCCACGACGGAGATCGTGCGGCTGCCGCGGTTGGCGACGACGGCCTGGGCACGGCCCGCGTGGACGGCGACGCCCTGCGGGTGGCGGCCGACCGCGACGTGGCCCAGGACGGTGAGGGCGGGCGGGGCCGGGGGCTTCGGCGGCTTCGGGCGTCCGTGGGCGAAGGCCGGCGACGCGCCGAGCACGAGGAGCAACAGCACGGTGAGCGTGACCGGCCCCGGTGGCCGACGGCGGAACATCCCGGACGCCAGTGTCCGGGCCCGGGGCGCTCGCGTCAAACCACTAAAGGTACCCGGGACGGCGCAGGCGCGGGGATTCCGGAAATGCCGCCCAGCAGCCCGGCGAGCAGGTCCCAGCCCGACGAGTGACCGAGGCGCACGAGCCCCTGCGCGGCGGCGAGCGCGGTGGCGGGCGGCGCGCCGCGGGCGAGCGCCCGCGCGAGGTCGTGGAGCGGCGCCCAGCCGCGCCCGTCGAGCAGGTCGCCGAGGAGCGCCGCGCTGATCGGGTGCGTGCGGCTCCGCGCGCGCTCCCGCACCGCCGCGGCGGCGCGCGCCCAGCGCGCGCGGGCGTCGGCGCCGGCCACGAGCGTGCGGGCGAAGAAGGCGCCGCCGACGTAGTCGTCGCCCGACGGCGTGAGCCCGGGCCCGAGGCCGAGCAGGGCGGTCGCCGCGTCCACGGCCCCCTCGGCGTCGTCGGCCGCGCAGGCGCGGGCGAGCGCCCGCGCGCGCGGCGCGGCGCGCTCGAGCGGGAAGCCGGGCGCGGCGCCGGCGAGGAGCGCGCCGAGGCCCGCGACGGGGCCGAGCGACGGCAGCGCGGCGAGGAGCGCCCGGCACCCGGTCGCGAGCGTCGCGCGCGCCGCGGGGGGCGTGGGCTCGGGCGCCCAGCACCGCGCGCCGGTCCAGTCGAGCGCGAGCCGGTCCTGCGCGGCGCGGACCGGAGCGTCGGTGAGGATCGCGCGCGGGTGGAGCACGGCCTCGGCGGGGCCGAGCCAGACCAGCGCGTCGCCGGCGGCGAGGTAGACCGACGCCGAGAGCGGCGCGAGCACGCGGGCCGCGCCGCCGCTCGCCTCGAGCGCCGCCCGCGCCGTGCAGCCGATCGCGCGCACGCGGATCACGGGCCCACGCTACCACGCGCTGCTAAGCTAGGCGGGACATGCGCGCGCGCTGGCTCGCCCCCGCTGTCCTGGCGCTCGCACTCGCCGCGGCGGCGCTCGCCGCCGATCCGGTCGAGGAGTTCCTGCGCCGCCACTGGGCGCGGCCGCTGGCGCCGCAGGGCGCGGCGCCGGCGCGCTGGACCCCGGTCGAGCAGTCGCTGGCGCCGGAGGCGTGCGGCACCTGTCACCCCGCGCAGCTCGCCGACTGGCGCACGAGCCTGCACGCGCGGACGATGGGCCCCGGCGTCGCCGGCCAGCTCGTCGAGATGCTCCGGAGCGACCCCGAGTCCGCGCTCGGCTGCCTGGCCTGCCACGCGCCGCTCGCCGAGCAGGCGCCGCTCGTGCTGGAGGGCGGCGCCGCGCGGCCGAACCCCGCGCACGACGCCGCGCTCGGCGCCCACGGGCTCGCGTGCGCCGCGTGCCACGTGCGCGGCCACGCGCGCTTCGGGCCGCCCCGGCGCGCCGGCGCGCTCGAGCGCGCGGCGCCGGGCGCGAGCCTCCCGCACGGGGGCGCGACGCGCACGCCCGCGTTCCTCCGCGCCGAGTTCTGCCGGAGCTGCCACCAGTTCGCCCCCGACGGCCTGGCGCTCAACGGCAAGCTCCTCGAGGACACGTACAACGAGTGGCGGTCGAGCCGCTTCGCGCGCGAGGGCACGCAGTGCCAGGACTGCCACATGCCCGACCGCCGCCACCTCTGGCGCGGCATCCACGACGCCGGGATGGTGCGCTCGGGTCTCACGATCCGCGCGGCGACCGGCGCGCCGCGCTACCGTCCGGGGCAGACGGCGGTGGCGACGCTCAGCGTGACGAGCACGCGCGTCGGCCACGCCTTCCCGACCTACGTGGTCCCGCGCGTGCTCCTGCGCGCGGAGCTGGTGGACGCCGCGGGCCGGGCGGTGGCCGGCAGCCGCCGCGAGAAGGTGATCGCGCGCGAGGTGGCGCTCGACCTGTCGCGTGAGCTCGCCGACACGCGCCTGCTGCCGGGGCGGAGTGCCGTGCTCGAGTACCGCGCGCGGGTGCCGGCGGCCGGCGCGCGCGTGCGCCTGGCGGTCGTCGTCGAGCCCGACGCCTTCTACACGCGGTTCTTCGAGGCGCTGCTCGCCCAGGGGGCCGGGCGCGGCGAGGCCCAGCTCCGCCAGGCCCTCGCGGCCGCCCGCCGCTCGCCGTACGTCGTCTTCGAACAGGAGCTCCCGCTGACGTAGCCGCCCACTTCCGCCGGGCGGCGGGCCCGGGCGGCAGGGGTCGCGGGACCACGCGGCACGCCTCCGCTGCCCGTCTGCGGCTGGGCTCCATCCGGACGCACGACGCCCGCGATCGCGGGGCGGGAACGGGTCCTCGCGACCCCTGCCGCCCGGGCCCACCGCCCGGCGGCGCTGGCCGGTGCCTCACCGCGTGGGCCGTGGGGGCGGGGGGGCGTCCGGGCCCCCCACGCTCTCACACGCCGAGGACGGCGCCGTCGGCGCGCGGGTCGGAGCCGCCCACGAGGCCGTCGGCGTCCACGCGGATCACGTGGGCGTGGCCCATCAGGTCGCTCCACGCCTCGACCACGCGCACGTCGTGGCCGCGCGCGCCGAGCGCGGCGGCGACCGCCGGCGCGAAGCGCCCCTCGAGGCGGAGCGTGCGCGAGGCCTCGCCCCACGTGCGCCCCCAGAGCCAGCGCGGCGCCTCGACGGCGGCCTGCGGCGCGAGGCCGCGGTCCACGATCCGCGTGACGAGCGCGGCCTGCGTCTGGGGCTGGCCCTCGCCGCCCATCGTGCCGTAGACGAGCCGCGGGCGGCCATCCACCAGGTACATGGACGGGATCAGCGTGTGCGCGGTGCGCTTGCGCGGCGCCAGGCGGTTCGGGTGCGCCGGGTCGAGCGAGAAGAACGCGCCGCGGTTCTGGAGCAGCACGCCCGTCGAGCCCGCGAGCACGCCGGAGCCGAACTCCCAGTAGAGGCTCTGGATCAGCGAGACCGCGTGGCCCTCGGCGTCGGCGGCGACGATCGCGATCGTGTCGCCGCCGCTCGGCGCGCCGCGGGCCGGCATCGCCGCGCGGCGCGAGATCCGCTTGCGGCGCTCGGCCAGCCGCGCGGGGTCGAGGCAGCGTGCGACCGGCACGGGCACGAGCGTCGGGTCCGTGAGCCAGCGGTCGCGGTCCTCGACGGCGAGCTTGGTCGCCTCGACGACGAGGTGCACCCAGTCGGCCTCGTCCAGCGCGGCCAGGTCGAAGCCCTCGAGCAGCGCCAGGATCGCGAGCGCCGTCATGCCCTGCGTGGGCGGCGGCAAGCTCGTCGCGACGCCGCCCCGGTAGGGCACGCGGAGCGGCTCGACCCAGTCGGCCGTGTGCGCGGCCAGGTCCTCGAGCGCGAGCGGGCTGCCCGCGGCGGCGGCGCCCGCGACGAGCCGGCGGGCGAGCGCGCCGCGGTAGAAGGTCTCGGCGCCGCCCGCGGCGAGCTCGGCGAGCGTGTCGGCGAGCTCGGCCTGCACGAAGCGCTCGCGCGCGAGCAGCGCGGGGTGGTAGACGCGCCAGAGCGCCGCGCGCAGGTCGGCCGGCGCCGCGGCGCCGAAGAGGTCCGCGGTGTCCGCGGTCACGCGCCGCTGGCCCGGCGCGGGCGGGAAGCCGTCGCGCGCGCGGGCGATCGCGTCCTCGAGGAGCGCCGCCCACGGGATCGGCGAGCCGAGCGCGTCGCGGCTCAGCCGGTGCGCGGCCCACCAGCCCGAGACCACGCCCGGCACCGTGAGCGCCGCGGGGCCGCCGCGCGCGGGGATCGCGGCGCCGAAGCGCGCGCGGTAGGCGTCGAGGTCGGCGGCAGCCGCCGCGCGGCCCGTGGCGTTCAGCGCGGCGAGCGTGCCGCGCCGCCCGTCCCAGATCAGCCAGACGTTGTCGCCGCCCACGCCGTTCATGTGCGGGTAGACGACGGCGACCGTCGCCGCGGCGGCGATCGCGGCGTCCACGGCGTTGCCGCCGCGGCGCAGGATCGCGCGGCCGGCCTCCGAGGCGAGCGCGTGCGGCGAGGCGACGATCCCGTGCCGGGCGCGCGTCTCGGGCCAGCGGGTGGCGACCGTCACGCGGCCCATGATACAAGAGGGCCGTGATCGACCTGCTGCGCGACGTCCTCGCGCGCGAGGGCGCCTGCTGGGTGCGCGAGGCGTCGCCGAGCATGGCGCCGCTGGTCCGCCCCGGCGACGAGCTGTGCCTGACCCCCGTGCCGCCCGCGCGCCTCCGCGCGGGCGCGCTCGTCGGCTACCGGCGCGCCGACCGCCTCGTCGTCCACCGCGTGCTTGCGCGGCGGCGCGCGTTCGTGGTCACCAAGGGCGACGCGCTCGGGGATCCCGACCCGCCCGTGGCCTGGGAGGACGTGGTGGGCCGTGTCGTGGCGCTGCGCACGCCCGCGGGCCGGCGGGTGGACCTCGCGGCGTTCCCCTGGCCGCTGCTCGACCGTGCGCTCGCCGTCCTCGCCGTCGTCGGCGCGCGCTTCGAGCCGGGCGGCCCGGCGTGGAAGGCGCTGCGCGCGCCCTTCCACCTCGTGGCGCGTCTGGCGCGCGGCGCGCGATGATCCTCGCGAAGAGCCCGGCGACGGCGTGGCGCGTGATCGAGGGCGAGGCCGTCATCCTCTCGCTCGACACGAAGGTGCTCCGCGGGCTCAACGCGGTCGGCAGCCGCGTGTGGGAGCTGATCGACGGCCGGCGCAGCGTCGCGGACATCGTCGCGGCCGTCGTCCGCGAGTTCGACGTTCCGCCCGAGGCGGCGGGCGCCGACGTGGACGCCTTCGTGCGGGAGCTGCTCGCGCGGGGCCTCGTGACCGCGGCGCCGTGAGCCGCCTCGTGCTCCTCGAGGGCGGCGAGGCGCTGACGGCGGCGACCGCCGCCGCGCTGGCCTCGCCGGTCCGCCTGCGGCTTGGCGCGGCCGTGCCGCCGCTCCGCGAGGGACAGATCGTCCACCTGCGGCCCCTCGACCGGGCGCCGGACCCCCGCGACCTCGTGCTCAGCCGGCGCGGCGACGCGTTCGGCTTCCGCCTCGCGGGGGCGCGCGGCGCGCCGGGGGAGGAAGCGCTCGCCCGGCTGGTCGCCGTGGAGCGCGGGCCGACCGTGCGCTCGCTCGAGCGCGGGCTGCTCCGCCGGCTGCCGGCCCGGTGGCTCGGACCCGCGGTGGACGCGCTCGAGGTCCTCGCGCGGCTCCGTCACCCGCTCACGCCGCCGCCGTTCCAGGGCGCCGCGGAGGACTGCCTGGCCCGGGTGCGCGCCAAGTACGGCCGCGCGGCGGAGGTGCGGGAGTACGCGCGCACCGCGCGCGCGGGGCTCGACCCCTTCGAGCTCGCGCTGGTGCGCCGCCACGTGCGCGCCGGCGGGCGCCTCCTCGACGTCGGCTGCGGCGCGGGGCGCGAGGCGCTCGGCTTCGCGCGCGCGGGCTTCCGCGTCGTCGCGCTCGACATCGCCCCGGCCATGGTCGAGGCGGCGCGCGCGAACGCCGCCGGGGCGGGGCTCGCGCTCGAGCTCCGCGTCGGGAGCGTGACCGAGCTCGACGCGCCGCCGGGCACGTTCGACGGCGCCTACTTCGCGGGCTCGCTCCACCACATCCCCGGCCGCGCGCGCCGCGTCGGCGCGCTCGCGCGCATCCGCCGCGCGCTCACCGCCGACGGCGCGCTGCTCCTCGTCGTCGTGTACCGCGGGCCGCGCGGCCTCGTCTCGCGCAGCCGGCTCGTGGACCTCGTGCGGCGCGTCGGCGCGCGGCTGCCGGGCGGCCCGCGCCTGTCGGAGCCGGGCGACGGCTGGATGCGCGAGGTCTCCGAGGCGAGCGACCCGCGCGAGGCGATCTTCTTCCACGACTACGACGGGCCCGCGGAGGTGCGGGCGGAGCTCGAGGCCGCGGGGTTCGTGGGGGCGGAAGCGCGGCCCGGCTGGTGGGTGTGCCGGCCGGGACCGCCGGGGGCGGGGGCGGGATTTCCGTAAATCGCCGGATTCCGACCCCGGGGCGGCCGGGACGTTGCTAGAGTGGTGGACGTGCCGTGGCACCGGCTCACCCTCCTCCTGCTCGCCGTCACGCTGACGGCGTGGTATGCGCCCGCGCACGCCGCGTCGGTCGGGGCGGTGCGCTCGGGCAGCGTCGCGATGTCCACGACGCCGCAGACCGTGACGCTCGCGCCCGCCGTGAGCCCGAGCCGCACCGTCGTGCTGTGCTCGAGCCGGACCAACAGCTCCAGCCCCTCGAGCCGGCCGACGTGCGAGCTCACGGGCGGCGGCGCGACGCTGACGGTCGCGCTCGGGATCGCCAACGCGAACACGGTCGTGCAGTACGACGTCGTCGAGTTCGACGGCGGCGCGACGGTCCAGCGGGGCCTCGCCTCGTTCGGCACGAGCGCGACGCTGGTGAGCGTGCCGCTCACGAGCGTGGACCTCACCAGGACGTTCGTGCTCGTCGGCCAGCGGACGACGTCCACGGCGACGGGTGCCGACGAGCGCTGGACGATCCGCGCCCAGCTCACGGGCGCGACCACGCTCGAGCTCCGGCGCAACGAGACCGGCATCGCCGTGGACGTCGCCTGGCAGGTCGTCACGCTGGACGGCGCGTCGGTCCAGCGCGGCCTCACGACGCTCGGCGGCGCCACGTCCACGACGGCGTCCATCGGCGCGGTCGACCCGGCGAAGTCGTTCCTCGTCATGAGCCTGCGGGGGGCGACGGGCGTCGCCGGCGTCGAGTCGCGGTACACGGTCACGGGCGAGCTCACGTCGCCGACCCAGCTCACGTTCACGCGCGTCTCGAGCACCTCGTCGGTGGACATCTCGTGGGAGGTCGTCTCCCTCGACGACGGCACCGGCGTCCAGCGCGGCGCGGCGGTGACCGCCACCAGCGGCGTCGCCCTGATGAGCGCGCCGCTCGCGAGCGTGGACACGACCGTGAGCGCGCCGCTCGTCACGGTGGCCGGCGGCACCGGCACCAGCGCGACCCGCCTCGACGAGACGAGCTGGACCGCCGCGCTCACCTCGGGGACCAACCTCGACCTGGCGCGGGCCGCCACCGGGACCACGGCGACGGCCGCCTGGCAGGTCGTCTCGTTCTTCCGGTGCGGCGCGGTCGCCAACCCGGTGTACGCGTCGGTCGCGGCGGCCGACGGCCAGGCGACGCTCGCGTGGCAGAGCGCGCTCCCCGTCCTGATCCTCCGCAAGACCGCGCCGTTCGCGGGCGAGGCGCCGGCGCCGGGCCAGGGCTACACGGTGGGCGGCACGATCGGCGCGGCGACGGTCGTCCGCAGCGGCAGCGTGGCCGAGACGAGCTTCACCGACACGGGGCTCACGAACGGGACGACCTACTATTACCAGGTCTACCCGAAGAGCCCGAGCGGCGCGTCCACGACGTGCTACGCCTCCGGCGCCGGCACCGAGGCGAGCGCGCTGCCGCTCGGCCCGGCCTCCGGCGTCGCGTGGAGCTACGTGCTCGCCGGCGGCTCGACGCTCCGCGCGGGCATCGCCGGCGGGGCCCAGCTCTTCTTCGGCTCGAACGCCTCGCGCCTGATCGGCCTCGACACCGGCGCGGGCGCCGAGAGCTGGACGCCGATCGCCTCGGGCGCGCCGATCCAGGGCTGGGTGACGTGGCTGCCGGGCGGCGGACCCTCCGGCACGGTGTACGCCGGCACCCAGGCCGGGCTCGTCGGCTCCGTGGACGCGGCGACGGGCGCGGTGAACTGGGCGACGAACCTCGCCCCGCTCGGCGCCGACGCCGTGCAGGCGGCCGTGTCGGCCCAGGTGCGCGCGTTCTCCGACGCGGCGTTCGCCGCGGCCTATCCGGGCGCCTACGACGTGCTCTTCGTCGCCACGCGCAACGCGAGCAGCACGAACAACAAGATCTTCGCGCTCCGCTCGGACACGGGCGCGGTCCTCTGGACCTTCGATCCGCAGACCCAGCTCGGCGTGCCGATGGACTACGTCGTCGGCCAGCCCTGGGTCGGCTACACGCGCAACCGCCTCTACGTCGGCAGCCGGGCCGGCGCCGCGGGCACCCAGCAGAGCTTCTGGGTCCTCGACTCGCTGACGGGCACCCGGCTCGTCTCGGCCGCGGCCGGCCACGTCGAGATGTCGCCGAGCCTCTCCGCGGACGACACGACGCTCTACTTCGCGAACGGGGCCGGCCAGCTCTTCGCGGGCGACGCCGACGCGCTCTCGTTCAAGTGGAGCGGCCCGGCGTTCACCTCGCTCGGGAGCGCGATCGTCGGCTACGTCTGGGAGGACTTCACGACCGCGGGGCGCCTCTACGTCTCGACGGCCGACGGCAGCGTCCGGTGCCTTCAAGATCCGGGCCCGGGGGCACCGGCCCCGAGCGCGGCGACGCCGTGCAGCGGCTGGTCCACGCCGACCGTCGCGGTCGCCGGCCCGTCGGCCCCGCTCCTGCTCGACGCCGCCTGGTTCGACCCGCTCGTCGCCGGCCTCTACGTGGGGTCCACGGACGGCCGGGTGCACCGGATCGACCCGGCGTCCGGCGCGGACACCGGGCAGTTCACGGTCGGCGACGGCACGCGGCCGGTCGGCGACCTCAGCACCGAGGGCGGCAGCGAGCTGTTCGCGGGGACGACGGAGGGGAAGATGTTCAAGCTCACCCTGCCGCTGCCCTAGACGGGACGGACGGACATGCGACGCGGACTCTCGGTCCTGGCCCTCGTCGTGCTCGCCGGCGCGCTCGCGCCCGGCGGCGTGCCCGGCGCCCTCGCCGACGGCCGGCGCCCCCCCCACGAGCGCGAGGAGCGCGAGCACGCGCACGGCCCGGCGCGCGTGCGCTTCGCGGCGCTCACCCACGACGGCAAGGCGCGGCACGGGACGCACTTCTCGGTCGCCCGCGTGCGGGACCTCGTGATCGTCGTGGACTGGCGCACGCTCGTCGGGCCCCACACCCAGCGCCTCGACGTGCTCGCGCCGGACGGCGCCGTCTACCAGCGCTTCACGGCGCCGGTCGAGAGCGTGGACGGCCGCGCGCGCGTCGAGACGCGGCTGCCGGTCGGCGGCACCTGGATCACCGAGCGATCGCTCCTGGGCCGGTGGCGGGTGCGCGTCTACCTCGACGACGCGACGACCCCCGTCGCGGTCGCCGGCGTCGTCCTCGCGCGCTGAGGCCGTGGCGCGCCGCGCGTTGCCGAGCGCCGGTTCGATCTGCTACCGTGCCCGGCAGGCGAGCAGCGTCGTCCCGGCGAGCCCCGAGACCCCGGAGGAGCGGCTGATGGACAGCGAGCAGGCCGGACGGTCCGAGCAGGCGGGCGCCCCGACGCGGCGGAGCTACGAGCCGCCGCGGATCACCTTCGAGGAGGACTTCCAGCCGTACGCCTTCTCGACGTGCGGGAAGATGGCGGGGCAGGGCGGGATATGCAACGTCCACCGCAACTCGTAGCGGCGGTCGCGATCGCCGGCATCACCTGCCGCATCGAGTGCCACGACGCCGCCTTCCGCGCCCTCCTCGCCGAGCGCTTCGCCGGCTTCCACGCCACCGGCGCCCCGGAGCTCCTGCTGCGCGTCGAGCCGACGGCGCCGGCGCCCGAGGCGGCGCCCCCCGGCCGGCCCGGGCCCTTCGCGCGCATCGGCGGGGCGGACGGCGTCCTGACCATCGAGGGCGCGGGCTTCCACGGACGCTTCGACGAGGCGCGGGGCGAGGGCGTCATCGTCCAGGCGCCCGACCCGTCACCGCTCGAGACCTTCCTGACCGCGATCTACGCCGGGCGCCTGCTCCGCGGGGGTGGGTTCCTCCTGCACGCCGCCGCGCTCGTCGCGGACGACGGCGCGCACGTGTTCTTCGGCCCCTCGGGCAGCGGCAAGACGACGGTCGCGGAGCTGGTCGGCGCGGGCGTGATCTCCGACGAGATCGTGGCGCTCCGCCCCGACGGCGGCGGCTGGCGCGCCTCGGGCGTGCCGTGGCGCGGCACGCCGCTCGAGGCGCCCGTGGCGGGGTGCTTCCGCCTGCGGAAGGCGGGGGCGACCGCGTTCCGCCGGCTCGGCGGCGTCGGGGCGGTGCGCGAGCTGCTGCCGAGCGCCTTCTTCGCGCGCGCCGACCGGGGCGAGCTCGACCGCTTCCTCGCGGCCGCGGCCGCGCTCGTCCAGAGCGTGCCGTGCTGGGAGATGGAGTTCACCCCCGAGCGCGCGTTCTGGGACGCGGTGCCGCGGCGGGCGCGCGATGCCGCGTAGCTACGACGACCTGGTCCGCGCCGCCTCCCGCGCCCACGTCCCGCTCAGCGTCCTCTTCGAGGTCACGCACCGCTGCAACCTCGGCTGCGAGCACTGCTACCTGACCGAGGGCCCGGTGGGCCGTCCGCGCCCGAGCCGCGCGGAGCTCACGCTCGACGAGGTCCGGCGCGTGCTCGACGAGCTGGCGGCGGCCGGGACGCTCTTCCTCACGCTGACCGGCGGCGAGGTGTTCCTCCGGCGCGACTTCCTCGACATCGTCGCGCACGCGCGCGCGCGGGGCTTCTCGGTGACCGTCTTCACCACGGGCACCCTGCTCACGCCCGAGGCGGCGCGCGCGCTGGCCGACCTGCACCCGCTCTCGGTCGAGATCAGCGTCTACAGCGCGCGGCCCGAGATCCACGACCGCGTCACGCGCATCCCCGGCTCGCACGCGCGCTCGCTCGAGGCGCTGCGGCTCCTGCGCGAGCGCGGCGTGGTCGTCCTGCTCAAGAGCCCGGTGATGAGCCTGAACTCGGGCGAGTACCACGGGATCGTCGCGCTCGCCGAGTCGCTCGGCGCCGGCTACGGCTTCGACCCGATGCTGATCCCGCGCCGCGACGGCGACGCCGACCCCGTGCGCCGGCTCGGCCCCACGCGCGCGGAGCTGCGCCGGTTCTTCGCCGACCCGCTCCTGCTGCGCGAGTCGCCGCAGCCGGTCCGCTGCCTGCCCGAGCGCGGGGAGGAGCTGTGCGGGAGCGCGCGGCGCACGTGCATGATCTCGCCCTACGGCGAGGTCTTCGCGTGCAGCGTGCACCCGCTGCCGGCCGGCACCCTCCGCGAGCGGAGCTTCCACGAGATCTGGACCGGCTCGCCGCTGCTGCGCGAGATCCGCACGCGCACGGTGGACGACCTCCGCAACGGGGCGCGGCCCGCGCCGGGCCTGCGGTGCAGCGCGCTGGCGCTGATCGAGGACGGCGACTACCTCGGGCCCCACCGCCGCGGCGAGACGATGGCGGAGATCCGCGACGAGGTCCGCGACCGCGGCGCCTGACGGCGCGGCCCTGCGCGCCGCCGCCCGCGCCTTCCTCGACGCCGCGCCCGCGCCGGCGCTCGGCGACGCCGACTGGGAGCGGCTCGCCGGCCGCGCCGAGGACGAGCGCCTGGCGCCGCTCCTCTACGCGCTCGGCCGCGGGCTGCCGCTGCCCGACGCGGCGCGCGCCCGGCTCCGGGCCGCGTGGCTCGCGTTCGAGCGCCAGCACCTCCTGGGCGTCGCCGAGCTCGGCGCGCTGCTCGCCGCCTTCGAGCGCGCCGCGATCCCCGTGATCCCGCTCAAGGGGCCCGCGCTCGCGGAGGCGCTCTACCCCGACCCGGGCCTCCGCCCGTTCACCGACCTCGACCTCCTCGTGCGCCGGGAGGACGCGGCGCGGGCCGTCGCCCTGCTCGGCGAGCGCGGCTACCGGCACCTCGGCTGGCAGCGCTCGCTCGCCTACGAGGTGGCCCACGCGCCCGCCGCGTGCTTCGTCGCCGACGGCCGGGCGCTGCCGGTGGACCTGCACTGGGGGCTCGTCGGCTTCCCGGCGGGCGCGCGGCCGCTCGCGCCCGGGGCGCAGGCCGAGGTGTGGGAGCGCGCGGTCGCGACGGAGCGCTGGGGCCGCCGCGTGCTCGAGCTCGCCCTGGAGGACCTGGTGCTCTACCTCGCGCTCCACCTGGCCGTCCACCACCCGCTCGCCGGACTCGTCTGGCGCCTGGACCTGGCGCTCCTGCTGCGGCGCCACGCGGCCCGCCTCGACTGGGAGGCGCTGCTCGCGCGCGCGGCGCGGTGGCGGGCGCGGGGCGCCCTCTACTTCGCGCTCCGGACCGCCGCGGCCGAGCTCGGCGCGGGCGCGCCGCCCGCGGTGCTCGCCCGGCTCAGGCCGCGCGGCGCCCGCGGCGCCCTGCTCGACCGGTTCGCCCGCCGGCGCGACGCGCGCGGCCGCGGCGATCACCTGCTGGCGCTGCTCGTGATGGACCGGTGGCGCGACGCGACCGGCGCGCTCGCCGCGGGCGTGGTCCCGCCCGCCGCGTGGGCGCGGAGCCGCTACGGCGGGCGCACGACGGCCGGCGCCTACCTGCGCCACTACGCTCGCCTCGGGGCCGTCCTCGCGCGGACGGCGCGGGCGCTCCTCGCGCGCTCCTGACCTGTATACTCGGGCTCGAGGCGCTCCCCGCATGCGCTGGCTCATCGACGGCTACAACGTGATCCGCCGCGACCCCGACCTCCGCGCCCGGGAGGCGGAGAGCCTCGAAGCCGGCCGCCGGGCGCTCCTCGCGCTCGTGGCCCGGCGGGCCCGCGACGCGCGCGACGCCTTCACCGTGGTCTTCGACGGCGCCCGGGTGACCGGCGGCGCCCCCGGCGCCGGCCGCGTGCAGGTCGTGTTCTCGCGCCCGCCGCGCAGCGCCGACGACGAGCTCGCGCGCCTGGCGCGCGAGGCGGGCGCCGGCGCGGCCGTCGTCAGCTCCGACCGCCGCGTGCAGGACGCCGCGCGCCGCAGCGGGTGCGCCGTCCTCGACGCCGAGCGCTTCCTCGACGCCCTCGCGGGCGGGCCGGGCGGCGCGGCCGGGCGGGAGGACGACGCCGACCGTCCAGCCGACAAGCGCGGCAACCCGCGGCGCCTGTCCAAGAAGGCGCGGGCGGCGGCGCGGGCCCTGCGCCGCCTGCGTTCTCCTTGACTCGGGCCTCCGGCTGTGGAATAAATCCGGGCGGCATGGAGCGGCACCTCTTCATCGTCGCGCGTGACCAGGCCGACCTGCACGAGTACCTGGCGCGGGAGTTCGCCTCCGAGGGCAACGTCGAGGTGATCCTGGACCGCCGGGAGGTCGCCGAGCGCCGGGGCGGCCACGATCGCCGCCGGACGCGGTGCGCGGATGCCTCGCGCGCCGACCGCCGGCGGGCCGTGCGCCGGCACCGGATGGAGCGGCGCCTCCGGCAGTTCGTGGACAGCCAGCTCCGCTCGCTCGGCTACGCCATGCTCCGCGTCGGCTAGCCCGCGCCCTGCGTCGCGCCCCTGCCGGGCGCGCCCGCCCGCCGATCCACGCGTATCCAGAAGTTGACACCCCCTGCGCGGGCGTGACAGCGTGGCGCCATGCGCGCCACGCTCCGCCTGGCCGCGCTCGGCGCCGTCCTGGTCCTCGCCGCCGCCGCGCTCGCGGCGGGGCCGGGCGCGCTCGAGGGCACGGTCGTGCGCGTCGTGGACGGCGACACGGTCCACGTGCGCCTCGGCGACCGCGTCGAGCGCGTCCGCTACATCGGCGTGAACACGCCGGAGGTGCACCACCCCACGAAGGGCGAGGAGCCGGGCGGGCGCGCGGCGGCCCTGGTCAACCGCCGGCTCGTCGCCGGCAAGCGCGTGCGGCTCGAGCTCGACGTCCAGGCGCGCGACCGCTACGGGCGGCTGCTCGCCTACGTCTGGGCCGACGGCGTGATGGTCAACGCCGAGCTCGTGCGCCTGGGCATGGCGCAGCCGATGACGATCCCGCCGAACGTCCGCCACGCGCCCCTCTTCCGCGACCTCGCCCGCGAGGCGCGGGCGGCGGGCCGCGGCCTCTGGAGCGCCGCGCCTGGCGTTCCGTCCACGAGATCGCGTTGACGGTCGCCACGCGGCGGGCCGCCAGGCGGCCGGACTCCACCGTTCGACGGGGCTTCGCATGACTCCGAGAACGGCACACTACGGGCGCAGCGCGGGAATGACCTCGCGCGCGATCAGCTCGAGCGCGCCGATGTCCTCCTGATCGAGGAGCTGCAGCATCACGCGCTCGACGCCGAGCTCCGCCCAGCGCCCGAGGTCGCGGACGACGTCCTCGGGCGAGCCGCAGAGGAAGCCCGCGGCGCGCCAGCCCGCCGCGTCCTCCGGCATGCGCGGGAAGACCGCGCGCGCCCGCTCGAGCCGCGCGGCGGTCTCCTCGGCGGAGCGGCCGACGGCGACGGGCACCATCAGCGAGCGCCGGAGGCCCGCCGGGTCGCGGCCGAGCGCGCGGCAGTGCTCCTCGAGGGCGCGGCGCTTGGCCGCGTACTCCTCGAACGTCACGCGCGTCGTGTTCCACTCGTCGGCGTGCGCGGCCACGATGCGCAGGCCCCGCCGCTCGCCGCGCGCGCCGATGATCAGGTGCAGGCGGCCGCGCGCGGGCAGCGGGTGGCTCTGCGCGGCGGCGAGCGGGTAGTAGGGCTGCTCGAGCGTGACCGGGCGCCCCTCGCCGAGGGCGCGGATCACGCGCGCGCCGCACTCGAGCCGGTCCAGGCGCTCCCGGAGCGACGGGAAGGGGATGCCGTACATCCGGTGCTCGGGCTCGTGCCAGCCGGCGCCGATGCCGAGGTCGAGGCGGCCGCCGGCGAGCTGGTCCACCGCCGCGGCGCGCCGGGCGAGCAGCGCGGGATGGTAGAAGGTCAGGGGGCTCACGAGCGGGCCGAAGCGGATGCGCGAGGTGCCCGTCGCGAGCCACGCGAGCGAGGCCCAGGCGTCGAGCGACGGCCGCTCGGAGGCGCCGAAGAGGCCGGTGAGGTGGTCGGAGCGGTGCAGGGCGTCGTAGCCGCCCGCCTCCACGGTGCGCGCCAGGCGCTGCCAGCGCTCCCAGGTGAGCCCTTCCTGGCCCTCGATCATGATGCCGACGCTCGGCGTCATCGCGCCTCCTCCCGGTCGGACGGCCGGATTTGCGCCCCCTCCGGCGGGCCCTTATCATAGCCGGGAGCCACACCGAGAGGAGACCCATGGCGATCACGCAGGACTACTCCCTGGACGCCAAGTACCGGCTGGAGGAAGGGCAGGTCTTCCTCTCCGGCATCCAGGCGCTCGTGCGCCTCCCGCTCGACCAGCACCGCGCGGACCGGCGCCGGGGGCTCAACACGGCCACGCTCGTCTCGGGCTACCGCGGCTCGCCGCTCGGCGGCCTCGACGTCACGCTCGAGCGCCACCCGGACCTGCTGCGCGAGCACCAGGTCGTCTTCCTCTCGGGCGTCAACGAGGACCTCGGCGCCACCGCCGTCTTCGGCAGCCAGCTCGCCAACCTCTTCCCGCGCCCGAAGTACGACGGCGTGCTCGGCATGTGGTACGGCAAGGCCCCGGGCGTGGACCGCTCGGGCGACATCTTCAAGCACGCCAACTTCGCCGGGGTGGGCCGCCACGGGGGCGTGCTCGCCCTCGGCGGCGACGACCCGCTCTCGAAGTCCTCGACGATCCCGTCGCACTCGGAGGTCGCGTTCTACGACGCGCTCTTCCCGGTGCTGTTCCCCGGCACGATCCAGGAGATCCTCGACCTCGGCCGCCTGGGCTTCGAGCTCTCGCGCTACTCCGGCCTCTGGGTGGGCTTCAAGATCGTCACCAACGTCGCCGACGAGGTCGGCACCGCGGCGGTCGCGCCGGACCGCGTCCGGATCGTGGACCCGGGCTTCCTCTACGAGGGACGGCCCTGGCAGGCGCGGCAGCACCCGCTGCTGATGCCGCCGTACGGGCTCGAGACCGAGCGCGAGATCCACTACGGCCGGCTCGAGGCGGCCAAGGCGTTCGCCGCGGCCAACGGGCTCAACCGCATCACGCTCGCCACGCCCGACGCCTGGCTCGGCATCGCGGCGCCGGGCAAGACCTACTACGACCTGCGCGAGGCGCTCCGCGAGCTCGGGCTCGACGACGCGGCGCTCGGCCGCCACGGCATCCGGCTCCTCAAGCTCGGCATGCTGTTCCCGATGGAGCCCGGCATCGTGCGCGAGTTCGCCCGCGGGCTCGAGGAGCTGCTGGTCGTCGAGGAGAAGCGCGCGTTCTGCGAGCTGTTCATCCGCGACGTCCTCTACAACCAGGCCGAGCGGCCGCGCGTCACGGGCAAGC
>MGCF01000057.1:16640-20898 GCA_001788495.1 Candidatus Rokubacteria bacterium RIFCSPLOWO2_02_FULL_73_56 | reverse complement strand
GCGCTCGACCGCTTCGCCCTGCACGAACACCGGCCCCCCGGCCGCCGCCGTCAGCGTGAAGCTCGCCGAGGCCGTGAGCACGCTCGGCTGGTCGGTCGGGATCGTCACGCTCGCCGAGCCCGTGGTGGAGGCCGCCGTCCCGGTCAGCGTCGCCGTGGCGCTGCTCGTGGCCCCGACCTGGCCCTGGGCGCGTACGCTGACCGTCGTGCCCGGCGGGATGTTCGCGCCCTCGAGGGCGACCAGCACCGGGTTCGCCGTCGTCGCTGGCAGCACGATGTCCGGGCTCGCGAAGGAGGCTCCCGGCGTCGCCGGCGCGGCGACCCCTGCGACCGCCGTGATGCGCAGCACCGGAGCTTCGGTGAGCACCACCGTGGTCGGCGCCCCCACCGAGGGCGTGACGCCGGCGAAGGTGGCCACGAGCGTGTTCGTGAAGCCCTCGATGCGGAGGCGCCCGACGCTGCCGTCGCCGCCGCGGCTGCCGAAGCCGCCGGTCCCCCCGATGCCTCCCGCGACGTCCATCGTCCCGCCGGTGCCGGTGACCGTCGTGGCGACCAGCCGCACCGCGCCGCCGCTGCCGCCCCCGCCCACGCCGATCGCGGCGATGCCGCCCGTGCCGCCGTTACCGCCCCGGGCCAGGATGGTGCCCGTGAAGGTGATCGTGCCCGACGAGGCGACGATGACCGCGCCGCCGCCGCCCCCGCCACCCCCCGCCGTCTTGCCGAAGTCGACCCCGCCGCCGCCGCCGCCCGAGCCCCCGATCAGCGGCCGCAGACCTGCCGTGCCGTAGGCGACGCCTCCGGCGGTACTGCTCGGCGTGGTTCCGCCGGCGGTGGCGAAGCCCCCACCTCCAGCGTGCCCGGTCGGGACGCCGCCGGCGCCGCCGCCCGGGCCCAGGCCCGCGCCGCCCGTCGAGGACACGATGCCGTTGGCGCCGGTCCCCCCGTGGAACCCGCCGGGCCCCCCGATGCCGGCGTTGCTCGCCAGGTTGGTGCTGCTCCCGAGCTGATTGCCGCCGGCCGTGCCGCTCACGTCGAGCGTCCCGGCGATCGTGACATCCCCCGTCGCCAGGAGCGTCACCGGCGTGTTCGCCGTGTTGCGCGTGAAGCGCACGGTCACGCCCGCCGGGATCGTCACCGTCGTGAAGTGGAAGACGCCGTCGGGCGGCAGCGTGAGCGTCACGTTGCTCGTGGGCGCGAAGGGCCCGTCCGCCCCCGTGCTCCCGCTGCTGAACGTCTGCGCGCGCGCCGCGGACGGCCCCAGCAGCAGCAGGCCGACGACCACGCTCAGCGGTGTCCTGAAGCCTCGCATCGTGCGCCTCCTCGCTCCCGTGCTCACCGCACGCGGCTCACTGCACACACGGCTCACTGCACCGTGAAGAGCGTGCCGCCCGTGCCCACGGCCGTGGACTGGCCCGCGGGCGTCGTGATCCGCACCACCCGGAGCCCCGGCGGCGCCCCCGCGGCGATCGCCAGCTCGACCGTCGCCGTCGTGCCCGTGCCGTCCACCGCCAGCGCGCTCACCGTGATCGCCGGGTCGAGAGCGTTGGCGAGGAGGACGTCCACCGCCGTGGCGCCCGTGAAGCCCGCGCCCGTCAGCGTGAGGACGAGCGAGAGCGTCCCGGCCGCCCCGCTCGCCGGCGTGAGCGCCGTGATCACCGGGACCAGGGTCACGGCCACCGCGGGCGCCGCCTCGAAGGTGAGCCCGCCGCTGCCGACCGCCACGCTCACGGCGCCCGTCACCGCGCCGTTGGCGTTCTCGGGGAGTGCGGCGAAGGCCACGCTGACAGCGCCGCCGGCGACGAACACCGGCGGCGGCGGCTCCACCACCGTGAAGGCCAGCGCCACCACGTCGAGCCCCCGCACCTCGCACGCCACGGGCCCGAGCGGGGCGCTCGCGCCCAGCACCAACTCGAGCGTGAGCTGGTCCAGGTCCGTGCGGACGCTCTGGGCCGTCACGTCGGGCGTCGTGCACACCACGCTCGCCCCCGCGAGGTTCGCGCCCGCGACCGTGAGCGGCACCGTCGTCCCCTGGACACCGCTCGCGGACGAGGTCGAGGTAATGGTGGTCGTCTGGCTGAGACCACTCTCGCGGGTGATCTGCAGGAGGTTGCCGACGGCGTCCCAGTGGTAGCTCGCCGCCTGGCCGTCCTCCCGGATCACCCGCACCAGGCGCCCGAGGTCGTCGTAGAGGTAGACGATGTCCGCGGAGGCTGGCGGGGCGCCAAGGAGCAGGCCGCAGAAGACGACGGCGACAGCGCCGAGGAGCGCGCCGTGCGGGCACAGGCGCCAAGCGTGGCGCTGGAGCGCGGGGTAATGCGAGCGGTCTCCAGGAACTGTACGTTGGAGCACCTGTGGGTGTCGAACGTAGCGGAGTTCTGAGGGCGCGTCAAGCGGTTTCTAGCGAATTCGGCCCACGTTCCTGTGCACAACGCCCTGGGCACAGTGCACTGATTTCTGGGCAGTCCGGCGTCCTCCTGCTGCGGCGCGTCGGCATGGAACCCTCGCCTGGCGAGCCGCCTGCTTCGCGCGCGACGCACGGCGTCCAGGCAGCCGCGCTTGACGGGCGCCGGGTGCCGTCCCTACACTCCCCGCCCAGCGACCCATGGACGTCCTCGCCGCGCACGCCGAGCGCGCCCCCGACGCCCCCGCCCTGCTCGAGGGCGAGCGCGCGCTGACGTGGCACGCGTTCGTCCTCCAGCGCAACCGGCTCGCGAGCGCGCTCCGCGGCCTCGGCCTGGCGCACGGCGAGCACGCGATCGTCTACGCGCAGAACTCGCTCGAGGCCGTGCTGATCCCCGCGGCGGTGCGCGCCGCCGGCGCGATCCCCGTGCCGATGAACCACCGGCTCGTCGCCGAGGAGGTCGCCTACATCCTCGACCACTCCGACGCGCGCGCGGTCTTCGTGAGCGCGGAGTTCCTGCCCGTCGCCGAGCGGGTGCGGGCGGGCGCCGCCCGCGTGCGCGACTGGATCGCGGTCGGCGCGGCGCGGCCGGCGTGGGCGCGCCATGTGGACGACCTGCTCGCGGCGGGCGACCCGGCGCCGCTGCCCGTGGACCCGGCGCAGGGGATCGGCGGCTCGATGATCTACACGGGCGGCACGACGGGGCGGCCCCGCGGGGCGCTCCGGCGCGGCGTCGATCCCGGCGTCACCCGGCGCTTCATGGAGGCCTTCGGCCTCGCCGAGCCGGGCCACGTGCACCTCGCGGCGGGGCCGCTCCACCACTCGGCGCCCGGCGGCTTCGTGCAGTTCACGCACGTCTTCGGCGGCTGCGTGGTCGTCATGCCGCGCTTCGACCCGGAGGAGGCGCTCCGCCTGATCGCGCGCCACCGGTGCACGAGCACGTTCATGGCGCCGACGCTCGTCCAGCGCCTCGTGGACCTGCCCGCGGCGGTGCGCGCGCGCTACGACGTCTCCTCGCTGCGCGTGCTGGTCGTCGCCGCGGCGCCGTGCCCGATGCGGGTGAAGGAGGCGGCGCTCGCCACCTTCGGCCCGGTCCTCTACGAGTTCTACGGCTCGACCGAGCTCAGCATCAACACGATCCTCCGGCCCGAGGACGTGCTGCGGAAGCCCGGCTCGTGCGGGCGCGCGGCGCCGGGGGTCGAGCTGGCGATCCTGGACGACGCCGGCCGCCCGGTGCCGGCGGGCACGCCGGGCGAGCTCTACGTGCGACGCTTCGGGGGCATGTTCGACGGCTACTACAAGGACGCGGCGGCGACGCGGGAGGCCGAGCGCGGCGAGTGGGCGACGGTCGGCGACGTCGCGTACGTGGACGACGAGGGCTTCGTCTACATCTGCGACCGGAAGCGCGACATGATCATCTCGGGCGGCGTCAACATCTACCCGGCCGAGATCGAGGACGTGCTGCACCGCCACCCGGCGATCGCCGACGTCGCCGTGTTCGGCGTGCCCGACGACGCCTGGGGCGAGCGCGTCCACGCCGCGGTGCTGGCGCGGGACGGCGCCGCGCTCACGGCGCAGGAGGTCGTGGACTTCGCGCGCGGCCGCATGGCCGACTACAAGGTCCCGCGCGAGGTGTCCTTCCACGCCGACTTCCCGCGCGACACCGCGGGCAAGCTGCTCAAGCGCCTGCTGCGCGACCCCTACTGGGCCGGGCGCGGGCGGACGATCTGAGAGGAGGCGGCGGCATGCGCATGCGCGACAAGGTGGCGCTGGTGACGGGCGCGGGCTCGGGGATCGGGCGGGCGACGGCGCTACGCCTGGCGGCGGAGGGCGCGCGCGTGGCGTGCGCCGACGTGAC
>MGCF01000057.1:0-16631 GCA_001788495.1 Candidatus Rokubacteria bacterium RIFCSPLOWO2_02_FULL_73_56 | reverse complement strand
CGCCGCCGAGACGGCGCGGGCGATCGAGGCGGCGGGCGGCGAGGCCCTGGCGCTCACGGTCGACGTCACCGACGAGCGCGCGTGCGCGGGCATGGTCGAGCGAACCCTCGCGCGCTGGGGCCGGCTCACGACGCTCGTGAACTCGGCCGGCGTGCGCCCGGCCGCCCGCGACGCGGCGCCCCCGCCCGCGGAGTGGCAGCGCGTCCTCGACGTGAACCTGAGCGGGACGTACCTCGCCTCGCGCGCCGCGCACGCCGCCCTGGCGGCGAGCGGAAGCGGCGCGATCACGAACCTCGCGTCCATCTTCGGGCTGGTCGCCGGCTCGATCTCGCCCTCGTACGCGGCCTCGAAGGGCGGGGTCGTGAACCTCACGCGCCAGATGGCGCTCAACTGGGCGCCGGCGGTGCGCGTGAACTGCGTGTGCCCCGGCGTGATCGAGACGCCGATGACGGCGGAGCTTCGGCAGGACCCGGCGTGGCGCGAGGTCATCCTGGCCAAGCACCCCCTCGGCCGCTTCGGCCGGCCCGAGGAGGTCGCCGCGGCGATCCTCTACCTCTCGAGCGACGAGGCCGCGTTCGTCACCGGCGTCGCCCTGCCGGTGGACGGCGGCTACACCGCGGCCTGACCGCTCCGGCGCGCGAAGTGCTCGATGATGAAGCCGGCGATGCTGTGGCGCGCGGGGCCGGCGGGCAGCTCCGTGCGCGGGAACCAGCGCGCGTCCTCCAGCTCCTCGGGGTCGATCGCGATCTCGCCGCCCGCCCAGCTCGCGACGAAGCCGACCATGAGCTGGCTCGGGAAGGGCCAGTTCTGGCTGCCGACGTAGGTGATGTCGGTCACGTCCACGCCGACCTCCTCCTTCACCTCGCGGGCCACGGCGCTCTCGAGCGCCTCGCCGTTGTCCACGAAGCCCGCGACGAGCGCGTAGCGGCCCGGCGTCCAGCCCGCCTTGCGCGCGAGGAGCACGCGCTCGCCGTCCCGGACGAGCACGATGACCGCCGGGTGCAGGTGCGGGTAGTGCTCGTAGCGGCACCGCGGGCAGCGCTTGCCCCACTCGCCCTCGATGCGCTCGGTGCGCTCACCGCAGCGCGGGCAGTGGCCGCTCGTGCCCTGCCACCAGAGCGCCTGCATCGCCATGCCGCCGAGCGTGAGCAGGTCGTCGGGCAGCCGCGTGCCCTGCATCGGCACGAGCGTCTCGCGGCGGAACCCCCGCGGCAACGCGGCGCCGCGCGCGAGCGACGCGGTCCAGCACGCGACGCCCGCGAGCGTGCCGAGCCAGAGCGGCTCGCCGAGCGCCTCGCCGAAGCCGCGCGGCGGCTCGCCCTCCGGCAGGCGGAAGTCGCCGCCCTCGGGCAGCACGAGCCCCTGCTCCTGGACGAGGAGCCAGCGGCCGCGCGCCTCGGGCGGCTTCGCGCCGCGCTTGGCCGGCGCGAACGCGGCGCCGAGGACGTCCCGGTTGAAGGGCAGGTAGACCGTGAGCGGCGTCAAAACCCGAGCGCCACCTTCTGGTCGACGCTCGCCTGCGGGACCGGGGGCGCGGGCGGCGGCGGCGGCCCGAGCTTCTGCAGCGCCGGCAGCACCTCGGCGGCGAAGAGGCGCAGGTTGCGCTCGGCCTCGTCGTACGGCATGCCCGCGTAGCTGAACACGCCGACGTAGGTGTCGTTCCCGACGCGCGCGCGGACGTCGAGGATCTTCTCGTAGCACTGCTCGGGCGTGCCCCACACCTGGAGGTTGAGGAAGTACTCGACCACGGTGTCGGTGCCGTACGTCGCGATCTTCTCCGACATCTTCCCGTAGTACTCGTAGCCCTTCATCGTCTTCAGGTGCTCGCCCGCGAACTGGTAGTGGTCGAGCACGGTCTGGTAGTACCCGCCGATCCAGCGTCGGGCCATCTCACGCGCGCGCGCCGGATCGCGGTCGCAGAACGTCCAGCCCGCGCAGACCGGGGGCGGCGCCTCGGCCCGGTTGAGCTCGCGGTACGTCGTGCGGTACGCGTCCAGCTCCCTGGCCACCTCGTGCCAGGGCTTCTGCGGGATGATCAGGATGCCGACGCCCAGCTCGGCCATGATGCGCACCGACTCGGGCGAGACCGCGGCGGCGTAGGTGCGCCCGCGGAACGACTTGAACGGCGCGGGCCGGATCGCGGCGCGCGGCTGCGTGTAGAAGGCCCCGGCGTACTCGCAGAAGCCCGTCTCGAGGCCGCGCAGCACCATCTCGGCGGCCTCGACGAAGCGCGGCCGCGACTCCTCCATGGACAGGCGGAAGCCGTCGAACTCGACCTTGCCCGCGCCGCGCCCGAGGCCGAGGATCACCCGGCCGCCGGAGATGTTGTCGAGCATCGAGATCTCCTCGGCGACGCGCATCGGGTCGTGCCAGGGGAGCACGACCACCATCGAGCCGAGCCGGGCGGTCTTCGTGCGGCCGGCCATGTACGTGAGGAACTGGAGCACGTCGGGGCACATCGTGTAGTCGGTGAAGTGGTGCTCGACGCCCCAGACGGACTCGAACCCGAGCGGCTCGGCGAGGTCGGCGAGGCGCAGCTCGCTCGCGTAGACGTCCCGGTCGCTGCGCGCCTGCTTCGGGTTCTGGAAGACGGTGGCCATTCCGACGTGCATGGGACCCCCTCGACGCGCACCGTGCCGGCGCGGCTTCCGCCATTGTATGCTATGCCTCACGATGACGACAGCGCCGGATCAGGCTCCCTTCGTCGAGCGGCGGCTGCGCTTCGCCGCCGCGCTCGGCGACGCGCTCGCGGTCGTGCCGGGCGGCCAGGAGGTCGGCCGCAACGGCGACGTCTCCTACGAGTTCCGCCAGACCTCGGACTTCTTCTTCCTCACCGGGTTCGGCGAGCCCGACGCGGTCGCGGTCTTCAACCCCGCCGACCCCAAGGAGCGCTACGTGCTGTTCGTGCGGCCGCGCGACCGCGAGCTGGAGACCTGGAACGGCGCCCGCGCGGGCGTCGAGGGCGCGATCGCGGCCTACGGCGCCGACGCCGCCTACCCGATCGACCAGCTCGAGGCCAGGCTGCGCGAGTACGCGCTCGACCGGCCGACGCTCTACTACCGGCTCGGGACGCCGGCCTTCGACGGCCGGATCCTCCGCCTCGTCGGCGAGCTGCGCGCCGCGCGCGTGCGCGGCCACGCCGCCCCCGTGCGCATCGAGGACCCGGGGCCGCTGCTGCACGAGCTGCGGCTGCGCCGCGCGCCGGCGGAGCTGGCCCGCCAGCGCCGCGCGTGCGAGATCAGCCGGGACGCGCACGTCGAGGCGATGCGCTACGCGCGGCCGGGCCTGTTCGAGTACCAGGTGCAGGCCGCGCTCGAGTGGGTGTTCCGCGTGCAGGGCTCGCCGCGCAACGGCTACCCGTCCATCGTCGCCTCGGGGCCCAACGCGTGCATCCTCCACTACACCGAGAACACGCGGCGCCTGGAGGACGGCGACCTCCTGCTGATCGACGCGGGCTGCGAGTGGGGTCACCACTCGGCCGACATCACGCGCACCTTCCCGGTGAACGGGCGCTTCAGCGCGCCGCAGCGGGCGGTCTACGAGGTCGTGCTGCGGGCGCAGCAGGCGGGCATCGCCGCCGCGCGGCCCGGCCACCGCTACGAGGCGGTCCACGAGGCGGCGCGGCGCGTGCTCACCGAGGGGCTCGTCGCGCTCGGCCTGCTGCCGCGGGGCGTCGAGGAGTCGCTGGCGATGCACCACTACCGCGAGTTCTACATGCACGGCACCGGGCACTGGCTCGGCATGGACGTCCACGACGTGGGCGCGTACAAGCTCGAGGGGAAGTCGCGCGTGCTCGAGCCCGGCATGGTCCTGACGGTGGAGCCCGGCCTCTACGTGGACCCGGCGCGCGAGCGCGCGACGTTCTACCTGCGCGAGTACAGCGAGGACGAGCTGTGGGACCGGCGCCTCCGCCTCGGTGCGGCCGCGGCGAAGAAGCTCGAGGAGGAGGAGAAGGCGAAGGCCGAGACGCTGGAGCACCCGATCCCGAAGGAGCTCCGCGGCATCGGCGTGCGCATTGAGGACGACGTCCTGATCACGCCGGACGGCCCGGAGGTCCTGACCGCCGGCACGCCGAAGACGATCGAGGACGTCGAGCGCGCCTGCGCCGAGCCGCCGCGCCTGCCCCGCGAGTTTCGTTGACGGGATCGCCGGGCGGGGGTGGCGCCCTCGCCCGGCGGTGCCGGTCTCAAACGAACCCCTGGGACAGGGTGCCGGGGGAGTGGCGCAGGCGTTCGCCGCCGGGTGGCCGGCTACGGCTTGTGGCCCGTCACGCGCGTCAGGACGCCCGGCACGAACTCGTGGGCGGTGACGTCGGTGAAGCCGGCGCGCTCGAAGTAGCCACGGCACTCGGCGACCGAATGGGCGAGCCCGGTGGACCCGGCCAGCGCCTCGTTGAGCCCCCACAGCGCGGGGTCGACGGGACCCGAGCGCGCGGCGTCGAGCATCTCGCCGACGAGGTGCATCTCGCCGCCGCCGGCGAGGGCGGCAAAGGCCTTCGCGATCACCTGCTGGATGATGTCGCGGCTGTACTGCGGAAGATTCGACGCCATCACGATCACGTCGGCGCCGCCCGGCAGCGGGTCGCGCGTGAAGTCGCCCCCGACCGCCGTAATGCGGTCCGCGAGGCCGTGGGCGGCGATGAACTCGCGCGCGACCTCGGCCATCGGCGGCAGGTCGAGGACGACCGCGACGAGCGCAGGGTGCTCGCGGCAGGCGGCGATGCAGTAGGCGCCGGAGCCCCCGCCGAGGTCGAGGAGCTTCTTCCGTCCGATGAGGTCCACCTGGCGCACGAAGCGCCGCCCGGCGCCGAACCCGATCGAGGCGGTGGCCTCGTGGTAGCGGCGCGCGTCCTCGACGGTAAAGCCGACGTACTTGCCGAGCACGGCGGGCGGCTCGCGGCGGCGCAGGTGCGTGGCGAGGCGCCCCCACTCGTTCCAGTCCGGGCGCGTGAAGAGCATCCAGGGGCCGGCGTGGTCCGGGTGTCCCTCCACGAGGTAGCGATGGACGTCGGGGGCGTTGCGGAGCCGGTCGCCGTCCCGCTCCAGCAGCCGGAGGGCCACGCAGGCGGTGACCAGGCGTTCGGCATTCACGGCGCTGAGGCCGAGGCGCCCGGCGAGGCGCGCCTCGGTGTCGTCGCCGCCGGCGACCGCGGTGAAGAGCCCGAGCTCGACGGCCGCGATGAAGGCGGCCGACTCCATGTAGGCGCGGGACAGCCGCTGCAGCCGCGTGGTGTCCATGGTGGTCCTATCCGTCCTCCCGGAACCAGGCGGGTCGGCCCAGCGGCCAGAAGTCGCCCCACATCTCCTGGCCGCCGTCGATCGTGAGCATGGCTCCCGTGATGAACTTCGCCGAGGGCGCCGCCAGATACGCGCACGCCTCCGCCACGTCCTGCACGTCGCCGAGGCGCCGCATCGGGTTGTGGGTGAAGCTCGGGCGCGCCGTCGGCGGGTACTTGGCGAGCCCCGGGCTCGCGATGACGCCGAGGGCCACCAGGTTCAGGCGGATCCCGTGCGGCGCCCACTCGACGGCGAGGCTGCGCGTCATCGCGATCTGCCCGCCGCGCGAGGCCATCGTGTGCGGGATGCCGACGTTGCCGCGCACGACGGGGATGACGATGCTCACGACGGCGCCGGGGTGGCCGCGTGCGATCCAGCGCTGCCCGGCCGCCTGCGTCATGTACCAGGTGCCGCTGAGGTTCGTGTCGATCACCGCCTGCCACCCCCTGGGGGTGAGGTCGACGCTCGGCGAGGCGAACTGGCCGCCCGCGTTGTTGATCAGCACGTCGAGGCGGTCGTGGCGCGCCCACACCGCGTCCATGAGGGCGGCCACCTGCGCGGGGTCGCGAATCGTCATCGCGTGGGTGGAACAGGCGATGCCCTGCGCGCCGAGGAGGCGCTCGAGCGAGGCGAGCTTGGCCTGGTCGCGTCCGCAGGCGGCGACGCGGGCGCCGAGTCGGCCGAAGAGCATGGCCACGGCGCGGCCGATCCCGCCCCCACCGCCCGAGACGAGCACGACCCGGTCCCTGAACAGCCCCTGCCGGAACACGGTGGGCAGCGTCGGCAACTCCTCGTCGGTGAAGCCCGCGTGCGGATCGCGCTCGCTCACTGGCTCCTCCTCTCGCCGGCGCCCCAGTCTACACTGGCGCGCGTTCAGCCGAGGCGAGAGCGTCGGGCACGTCCCGGCAGTAGAATAGGGGCGCTTCGCCAGCCGACAAGGAGGGGCCGCGCCATGATGACGGGAAGCCAGTACGTCGAAAGTTTGAGGGCGCTGAAGACCGAGGTCCATTTCATGGGAGAGCGGCTCGCGAGCGTCGTCGATCACCCGGCGATCCGTCCTCACGTCAACGCCGCGGCCGTCACCTACGACCTGGCGACCGACCCCGCCCACGGCGACCTCGCGTGCGCGACCTCCCATCTCACGGGCCGGCCGATCAATCGCTGGACGCACGTCCCCCGCACCCGGGACGACCTCGTCAAGAAAGCCAAGATGATGCGCGTCGCGGGGCGGATCACGGGCACCTGCTTCCAGCGCTGCGTCGGCATGGACGCCCTCATCACGCTCCACAGCGTCACCCACGACGTCGACCGGAAGCACGGCACCACCTACCACGAGCGGTTCAAGCAGTTCCTCGTCGAGACCCAGGACCGCGATCTCATGTCCGGCGGGGCGATGACCGATCCGAAGGGCGACCGGTCCAAGCGCCCGCACGAGCAGCACGACCCGGACCTCTTCGTCCGCGTGGCCGAGCGCCGCGAGGACGGCATCGTCGTGCGCGGCGCGAAGATGCACCAGACGGGCGCCGTGAACTCGCACCAGTTCATCGTGCTGCCCGGGCAGGCGCTCGGGCCGGAGGACCGTGACTACGCGGTCGCGTTCGCCGTGCCGGCCGACGCCCCGGGCGTGATCCAGGTCTTCGGCCGCCAGGTGAACGACAGCCGCAAGTGGGAGGGCACGATCGACCAGGGCAACGCCACCTACGGCGTGGTGGGCGGCGAGGCGCTGGTGATCTTCGACGACGTGTTCGTCCCGTGGGAGCGCGTGTTCATGCTGGGCGAGGTCGAGTTCGCCGGCACGCTGGTCGAGCGCTTCACCTCCTACCACCGCCAGAACTACGGCGGCTGCAAGAGCGGGAACCTCGACGTCCTGATCGGCGCCACGGCGGCGATCGCGGACGTCCAGGGCACGGCCAAGGCCGCCCACGTCCGCGACAAGCTGGCCGAGATGGCCCACCTCGTCGAGACGATGTACTCGGGGGCGCTCGCCTGCAGCCACGAGTGCTCGAGCCTCGCCTGCGGGACGGCGATCGTGGATCCGCTCCTCGCCAACTCCGCGAAGTTCAACACGGCGCGGTACTACCCGGAGGTCACGCGGCTGGCGCAGGACATCGCGGGCGGCTTCCTGGCGACCATGCCCTCGGAGCGCGAGCTCGCGAATCCGCGCGTCGCCGGCTTCGTCCGCAAGTACTACCAGACCCGCGCCGACGTGCCCGCGGAGGACCGGCTCCGCCTCGGCCGGCTCATCGAGAACATGACGGGCGCCACGCCGATCGTGGAGTGCATGCACGGCGCGGGCTCGCCGCAGGCCCAGAAGGTGGTCGTCCAGCGGACGATCGACTGGGCGCTCCGGCGCACGCTGGCGCAGCGGATCGCGTCCACCTCGAAGCCCTAGCGCGCATTATTCTACCGAACGGTCAGCGCGCGAGGCGGGCAGGGCCTGTTGCCGGGGGCGGCCCCCGCGGGGCCGGCGCCGTCACCCATTCGCCCGAACGCCGCGCTGCGCGCGGCGGACGGGACGAAGGGGGCCCACAGCGCGCGGCCGCGCGAGGGCCGCACCCTGCGCCACCCGCCCGGTCGCGCCAGCGCCGTTCGCGAATGACGCGGGCTAGCGATAGCTCGCGGCGCCGCGCCGTCAGCGGCCGAGCTCGGCGCGCAGGGCGCCGCGGAGCTCCGGGTGCTCGAACGCGTAGCCGGAGGCCGTGAGCCGAAGCGGGAGCACGCGCGCGCTCGCGAGCAGGAGCGCGTCGGCCATCTCGCCGAGCAGGAGGCGCGCGGCGGGCGCCGGGAACGGCAGGAAGGCGGGGCGCCGCAGCACCCGTCCCAGCGTGCGCGTGAACTCGCGGTTCGTCACCGGGTGCGGCGCGACCGCGTTGACGGGCCCCGCGAGCGTGTCGGCGCCGAGCGCGTGGACGATCGCGCCGACGAGGTCGTCGAGCGCGATCCAGCTCATCCACTGGGCGCCCCGGCCGACGGGCCCGCCGAGGCTCAGGCGGAACACCGGGAGCAGCGCCGCCAGCGCGCCGCCACGCCGGCTCAGCGCCATGCCGATCCGCAGGTGGACGACGCGGATCGCGGCGAGCGCCGCGGCGCCGGCGGCCGCCTCCCACTCGCGGCAGACCTCGGCGAGGAAGCCCGTGCCCGCCGGACTCGCCTCGGTGAGGACCTCGTCGCCGCGGTCGCCGTACCAGCCGATCGCCGAGGCGCAGACGAGGACGCGCGGCGGGCGGGCGAGGCGGGCGAGCGTGCCGGCGAGCAGCGCGGTCGAGCGCACGCGGCTGTCGCGGATGCGCGCCTTCTTCGCGGCGGACCAGCGGCCGGCGACGCCCTCGCCCGCGAGGTGGACGACCGCGTCCACGCCCTCGAGCGCGCGCGCGTCGATCGTCCCGGCGGCGGGGTCCCACGCGACGGCGGGCTCGCCGGCGGCCGGCGGGCCGGGGCGCAACAGCCGGATCGCCCGGTGGCCGCGCGCCGCCAGCTCGGGCAGGAGCGCCGAGCCCACCAGGCCCGACGAGCCGGTGACCGCGACGATCACGCCAGCGCGCCTCCGTCGACCGTGTCGACGCCGCCCGTGACGTAGGCGGCCTCGTCGCTCGCGAGGAAGGCGACGCGCGTGGCGGTCCTCCTCAGCCAGACGGCCTTGACGTTCACGGCCAGCATCAGTGTGTCGAGATTCTGCCACACGGCGCGCGGCCGGTCGCCCTCGAGATGCTGGACGATGAGGTCGGCGCGCTCGGCAGGTCGCCCCGACCTGAGGCCAGGGCTCAGGCAGAAACGCGGCGCCTGCGCTCGCGCTTCAGCCGATCGGCCAGGAAGACCTTCAACAGCGACTGGTATGGCACGTCCTTGGCGTTGGCGAGCGCCTTGAGCTCCTCGAGCATCGTCAGCGGGAGCCGCAGGGAAATCGCGGTGGTGGAGGGCTTCAGGTTCGGGAACGCCGGCTCGACCGCCCGCCCCCAGTCGAAGTACTCGGTGACATCGTGTTCGGCCCAGAAGCGCCGCTCCGCGTCCTCCGAGCGAAAGCGCGGGATCGGCTTCGGCGCCACCTTCTTAACCTTGCTCATACACCCTCCGCTCTCGTCGACTCATGTCCCGCGCCGAAATGACCCGGGCCAGCGCGCCGCGAACCGTGAAGACGACCGTGAGAAGGCGGCCGTCGTCAGTCCGTCCCAGCGCAGCCCGGCGCGGCTCCTCGTGCGAGTGTCTCTCGTCCGGCGCCACCCGGATCGGCCGGTTGAAGAAGACCTGCTCACACTCGGCCTGTGAGACCCGGTGCAGCTCCCAGCTCTTGCCGGCGTTGCCGGCGTCCCACTGGAATCCTGTGCACTCGGACAGGTCGTCAGGGAAGCCCGCCATCTTTCAGAAGTATATGGATGGCATATACGTGCGTCAAGGACGGCGGCGCCGGCCGCGCTAGACTGGCTTGGGACGCCGTGGCCCTGCGCGGCGAGGGCGGGCCGGAGCGCCGAGCCGACCAGGCCCGACGAGCCGGTGACCGCGACGATCACGCCATCGCGCCGCCGTCGACCGTGTAGACGCCGCCCGTGACGTAGGCGGCCTCGTCGCTCGCGAGGAAGGCGACGAGCGCGGCGACCTCCTCGGGCGTCCCGTAGCGGCGCAGCGGGATCGTCGCGGTGAGCCGCTCGCGCTTCACGCCGACCTCGAGCGCCTGCGCCATCGGCGTCTCGATCGGCGCCGGGCAGATCGCGTTGACGCGGATCGCGTGGCGGGCCAGCTCGAGCGCGGCGGTCCTCGTCATGCCGACGACGGCGTGCTTGGAGGCCGTGTACGCGATGAGGTTCGGCGTGCCGCGGAGCCCGGCGATCGAGGCCGTGTTGACGATCGCGCCGCCGCCGCGCCCGCGGAGCACCGGCGCCACCACCTTCATGCCGAGCCAGACGGCCTTGACGTTCACGGCGAGGACGCGGTCGAAGGTCTCCTCGGGATACTCCACGAGCGGGCTCACCGCGCCGAGGACGCCCGCGTTGTTGAAGAACGCGTCGAGGCCGCCGAAGCGGGCGAGCGCCGCCTCGACGTAGCGCTCGACGTCGGCCGCGCGCGTGACGTCGGCCTCCACCCCGAGCGCCTCGCCGCCCGCGCGCTCGACCGCCGCGACGCTGTCGGCCAGGCCGGCCGCCGCCACGTCCACGAGGACGACGCGCGCGCCCTCCGACGCGAACCGCACGGCGGCGGCGCGGCCGATGCCGCCGGCGCCGCCGGTGACGAGCACGGTCTTGCCGCGGAAGCGCGCCACGTCAGGCGCTCCGCGGGCCGTAGTACGTGCGCCACAGCTCCTCGTACTCGCGCGCGTTGCGGAGGATGTCCTCCAGCTCCTCGGCGCTCATCCGGCGCACCGGCTTGGCCGGCACGCCCATCACGAGCGTGCCGGCCGCGACGACGCGGCCCGGCGGCACGAGGGCGCCGGCGCCGACCTGGGCGCCCTCCTCGATGACGGCGCCGCTCAGGACGACGGCGCCGATCCCGATGCGGCAGTTGTCCTTCACGGTGCAGCCGTGGACGACCGCGCGGTGGCCGATCGTCACGTTGTCGCCGATGATGCACGGCCAGTCGGGGTCGACGTGGACGACCGAGTTGTCCTGCACGCTCGAATGCCGCCCGAGCCGCACGGAGTTCTGGTCGCCGCGCAGGACGGCGAAGGGCCAGACGCTCGCGCCCTCCGCGATGGTCACGTCGCCGATGACGGCGGCCTGCGCGTCCACGAAGGCGTCGGGATGGACGCGCGGCGTCTTGCCGGGGATGTCGCGGATCATGGGGTCACCTCGCGTGGGCTCGTCTGATGACGGCTCTGCGATTATACTTGCGCCGATGCTGCCGCCGCTCGCCGAGGTGCGCGACGTCCACCGGTTCGACGAGGCCGCCCTCGCGCGCTGGCTCGCCGAGCACGTCGAGGGCTTCCGCGGGCCGCTGACCGTGCGCCAGTTCCGCGGAGGCCAGTCGAACCCGACCTACCACCTCGACGCGGGCGGGCGCGAGTACGTCCTGCGGCGGAAGCCCCCGGGCAAGCTCCTGCCCTCCGCCCACGCCGTGGACCGCGAGTACCGCGTGATCACCGCGCTCGGCACCACGGGCTTCCCGGTGCCGAAGACCTACGGCCTCTGCGGGGATCCCGACGTCATCGGCACGATCTTCTACGTGATGGAGTGCGTGCACGGGCGGATCATCACGGACCCGCAGATCCCCGGCCTCACGCCGCGCGAGCGCGCCGGCATCTACGACTCGCTCAACGAGACGCTCGCGCGCCTGCACACGACCGACTGGCGGGCGCTCGGCCTCGCCGACTTCGGCCGCCCCGGCAGCTACTTCGCCCGGCAGATCCACCGCTGGACGCAGCAGTACCGCGCCTCGGAGACCGAGACGATCGAGGCGATGGAGCGGCTGATCGAGTGGCTGCCCGCGCACCTGCCGGCGGACGACGAGACCACGCTCGTGCATGGCGACTTCCGGCTCGGCAACACGATCATCCACCCGACCGAGCCGCGCGTCGTCGCGGTGCTCGACTGGGAGCTCGCGACGCTCGGCCACCCGCTCGCCGACCTCGCGTACAACTGCCTGCCGTATCGCTTCACGCGCGACTGGGAGGGGCTCGCGGACAAGGACCTCGCGGCGCTCGGCATCCCGACGGAGCAGGAGTACCTCGCGGCCTACTGCCGGCGCACCGGGCGCGCGGCGATCGCCGACTGGGAGTTCTGCCTCGCGTTCTCGATGTTCCGCCTCTCCGCGATCGCGCAGGGGATCATGGGGCGGGTGGTCGCCGGCACCGCCAACGACCCGAACGCGCGCGAGCGGGGCCGGCGCGCGCGGCCGCTCGCCGAGCAGGCCTGGGCCCTGCTCGCCACGCGCGCCGGCTGAGGCTCACGCGCCGCCGTCAGAACACCGGGCGCTCCACGTACGCGCCCCACGTCTCGCGCAGGCGCGCGACGATCTCGCCGAGCGTGGCGCGCGCGCGGACCAGCTCGAGCGTGACCGGCATCAGGTTGACCGCGGGGTCGCGGGCCTGGCGCGCCAGCTCGTCCAGGAGCGCCGCGACGCGCGCGCCGTCGCGGCGCCGGCGGACCTCGCGCACGCGCGCGACCTGGCGCGCCTCGACGGCCGGATCGACGCGGTGGATCTCGATCGGGGCGGCCTCGGGCGGCTCCACGAAGCGGTTGACGCCGATGACCGGGCGCTCGCCGGAGGCCCGCTCGCGGGCGACGGCGTAGGCGGAGTCGGCGATCTCGCGCTGGAAGTAGCCCTGCTCGATCGCCGCCACCGTCCCGCCCAGCTCGTCCACCTTCGCGAGGATCCGGTGCACCTCGGCCTCGATCCGGCTGGTCAGGGCCTCCACGAAGTAGGAGCCGCCGAGCGGGTCCGCGACGCTCGTCACGCGCGTCTCCTCGGCGATGATCTGCTGCGTGCGGAGCGCGAGCTTCATCGCCTGCTCGGACGGGATCGCGTAGGCCTCGTCGAGGCCGTTCGTGTGCAGCGACTGGCAGCCGCCCAGCACGGCCGCCAGGGCCTGCAGCGCCGTGCGGACGACGTTGTTCAGCGGCTGGGCCTTGGTCAGGGTGGCGGCGGCCGTCTGGCAGTGGAAGCGCAGGCGCATCGACTCGGGCCGCGTCGCGCCGAACCGCTCCCGCATGAGCTTCGCCCACACCCGCCGCGCGGCGCGGAACTTGGCGATCTCCTCGAAGAAGTCGGCCTGCGCCACGAAGTAGAAGGCCAGGCGCGGCGCGAAGGCGTCGACCGGCACGCCGCTCCGCGCGACCTCCTCGACGTAGGCGATCGCGTTGGCCATCGTGAAGGCGACCTCCTGCACCGAGGTCGCCCCCGCCTCCGAGATGTGGTAGCCGCTGATGTTGACCGGGTTGTAGCGCGCCATGCGCTCGGCGCAGAAGACGATCATGTCGCGCATGAGCCGCATGGACGGCCGGATCGGGAAGATCCACTCCTTCTGCGCGATGTACTCCTTGAGGATGTCGGCCTGGACGGTGCCCGAGAGCCGGTGGAGGTCCGCGCCGCGCGCCCCGGCCACCGCCACGTACATGGCCAGCAGGATCCACGCCGTGGGGTTGATCGTCATCGAGACGGAGATGGCCTCGAGGTCGATCCCGTCGAAGAGCGCCTCGACGTCCTCGAGCGTGTCCACGGCCACGCCCTCGCGGCCGACCTCGCCGAGCGCGCGCGGGTCGTCGGAGTCGTAGCCCATCAGCGTCGGCATGTCGAAGTCGACGGAGAGGCCCGTCTGCCCCTGCGCGATCAGGTACCGGAAGCGGGCGTTCGTGTCCGCGCCGGTGCCGAAGCCCGCGATCTGCCGCATCGTCCAGAGCCGCCCGCGGTACATCGTGGGGTACGGCCCCCGGGTGAACGGCGGGCGCCCGGGCAGCCCGATGTCCTCCAGGGGGATGCCGGCCACGTCCTCCGGCGTGTAGACGCGCCGGAGCGGCAGGCCCGAGCCCGTGCGGTGCTCGGCGCGCGCCTCCGGCTGGCGCGCGAGGAACTCGCGCAGCTCGTTGGCCTCCCAGTCGCGGCGCATCGCCGCCGTGCGCTCGATGGCCTCGGGGTCGAACATGCTCGTCTCGCTCCTTCCGGCCCGGCGCCCCGGAGGGCTCAGCCGCGCCTGCCGAGCGTCTGGCGGTAGAGGTCGCGGTCGTCGGTCACGCGCCGCGCCTTGAACTCGCTGCGCGGGAGCGTGCCCTCCGGCACCAGCTCGACGACGGGCCGGACGCCGAGCCGGGCGCGGAGCCGCTCGCGCATCGTCTCCTCGAGCCGGGCGCGCAGCGCGGGCTCGGCGTGGCTCCCGGCGTGCTCGGCGCGGATCAGCAGGTCGTCCATCGCCTCCCGGCGCGAGATGATGACGCGGAACTCGCCGCCGAACCCCTCGATCGCCCGCAGCGTGTCCTCGATCGCGCTCGGGTAGATGTTCTCGCCGCGCACGATGAACATGTCGTCGATCCGGCCGTAGAGCCCCTGGGGCAGCCGCGGGTACGTGCGCCCGCACGCGCACGGCGCGGCGGTCCAGCGCGCCAGGTCGCCGGACACGAGCCGGATCATCGGCTGCGAGGTGCGCTCGAGGTGCGTGTACACGGGGGTGCCCTCGGCGCCGTCCGGCACCGGCGTCCACGTCGCCGGGTCGCACACCTGCGTGTAGACGAGGTCCTGCCAGAGGTGCATGCCGGTCCGGTGCCGGCACTCGCCGTTCGTCATCCACGGCGACATCTCCGCCATGCTGCCCATGTCCACGCAGAGGCCGCCGAAGGTCTCCTCGATCAGGCGCCTGGTCGCGGGAATGCCAGCCCCGGGCTCGCCGGAGAAGACGAGCGTCCGGATGCCGAGGGCGCGCGGGTCGACGCCCTCGCGCCGGGCGGTCTCCGCCAGGTGCAGCGCGTAGGACGGCGTGCTGTAGAAGGCGGTGGGGCGGAGCTCGCGCGCCCACTGCACCGCCATCAGCGTCTGGCCCGCCACGCCCGCGCCGAACGGGAACGCCGTCGCGCCGAGGCGCTCGGCGCCGACGAGCGCGCCCCACGAGCCCATGTAGAGGCTGAAGAAGGAGCAAATCATCACGCGGTCGCCGGGGCGCAGGCCCGCGCCCCAGAGGATGCGCGCGTGCGCCTCGCCGATGCGCTCCCAGTCGGCCCGGCCCACGCCGAAGACGGTCGGGCGCCCCGTCGTGCCGCTGGTGCCGTGGATCCGCGCGACCTCCTCGGGCGCGACGCACAGGTAGTCGCCGTACGGGGGATGCGCGGCCTGCGCCGCGCGCAGCTCGGCCTTCTGCACGACCGGGAAGCGCGCGAGGGCGTCGAGGCTCTCCAGGGTGTCGGGCGAGACCCCGGCCTCGCCCCACTTCCGGCGGTAGAAGGGGCTCTTGTCCCACGCCCAGCGCACCTGGGCGCGGAGCTTCGCGAGGATCAGGCCGTCGCGCGCGGCCGGCGGCGCGCACTCGACCTCGGGCAGCCAGTGCTCGGCGCCGGGCGCGGGCCGCCAGGCGGGGTCGTAGCGCGGCGGCCAGGCGCCGAGGTCCACGCCCCGCGTGCGCGCGATGGCCTCGAGGTTCACGCCGCCCTCCGCGCGGCCGCGCGCACCCGGCGCACGACCTCGTCGGGCGGCGTGTCCTGCAGGACGACGTCGGCCGCGCCGAGGTCCCGCAGCACCGGCACGTCCTCGTCCGGGATGACGCCGCCCACCACGAGCGCGATGTCCCGCGCGTCGCTGCGGCGCAGCAGTTCGGCCAGGCGCGGGATCAGCGTCAGGTGGGCGCCGGACAGGAGGCTCACGCCGACCACGTCCACGTCCTCCTGGACCGCGGCGGCGACGACCTCCTCGGGCGTGCGGTGCAGGCCGGTGTAGATCACCTCCATGCCCGCGTCGCGCAGGGCGCGGGCCACGACCTTCGCCCCGCGGTCGTGGCCGTCGAGCCCCACCTTGGCGATCAGCACGCGGATGGCGCCGCTCATGGCGGGCAGCCGGGACCTCCGTTGTCGAGAGGAATGCCGCTCAGGCGGGCAGGCGCTCGTACATGCCGTGCACGTCGGCGCCGTGGAAGCGCGCCACGTGGTTCGTCGGCGGCACCGGCTCCTCGTAGAAGAACGCGGGCAGCTCGTCGTCCTTCGCGGTGAAGCCCGCCCGGCGGTTGAACTCCGCCTCGAGCGTGAGCGTCTCGCGGCCCAGCGCCTCGAAGAAGTCCTTCGTGAGCTTCGTGCCGTGCGCGGCGTTGAGCGCGTCGGCCAGGAACTCGGTCTGGACCTCGGTGACGCTCCGGCCGAAGATGCAGAGCCCGAGCGAGTCGGTCGCGGCCGCGGCCGTCTGCGCCACGAGGCTCTGGCCGATGACCGCCTGGGGGTCCATCTCGCGCGTCTTGAGGCGCGGGATGTTGCCGGCCGTGTGGTCGGCGCCCTGCGCCGTCGCCATCATCGAGACGCCGGTGGCCTCGACCACGCGGGGATCGTAGGCGCTGATCGCCTGCTTCTTGATGACCGGCACGCGGCGGACCTTGTAGTGCTCGCCGACGCGCGCCGTGCCCTGCGCCCAGAGGCGCCCCTGCTCCGTGCCCTGGGCGATCTCCCGGAGGCAGCCGGTCATGAACTTCACGTCGCCGAAGCTTCCGAGGCCCGCCTCCATCAGCACGCCGAGCGTGGCACCGAGCTCGATCGAGTCCACGCCCATGTCGTTGGCGATCATGTTGAGCTGCGCCAGGTCGTCGGGGTCCGTGAGGCCGCAGTTCGTGCCGAGCAGACCGAGCGTCTCGTACTCGACCGGGGAGACCACTTCCTTGCCGTGCGCGTCGTGGTAGACGTTGCTGCACTGGATCACGCAGCCCGGCATGCAGGCGTGCGTCTGCTCGCCGCCGCGCGAGGTGTTGAG
>MGCF01000056.1 GCA_001788495.1 Candidatus Rokubacteria bacterium RIFCSPLOWO2_02_FULL_73_56 | reverse complement strand
ACGCCTGCGGCCGCTCGCTCGCCGAGCTCGACCTGCGGCGCGCCGCGGGCGCGAGCACGCTCGCGCTCGTCCGCGACGGCGCGACCCTGCCGAGCCCCGGCGTCGAAACGACGGTGCGGGCGGGCGACACGCTCGTGCTCCTCGGCACGAACGTCCAGGTCGAGCGCGCGCTCGCGATCCTGGACACCGGCGCCCCGCCGCCGGCAGACTGAGCAGGCGGGGAGGAGGACACGACATGCGACGGATCCTGCGCGCGCTCACCGTGTTCGCGACGGTCCTCGCCTGGGCCTGCACGCTCCCGCCGCCGCCCGGCACCCTCGTCCTGCCACGCGTTGAGATGCTCGAGGGCGCGGCGCGCGCGGTGCGCTACGGGCGCTCGGCGGCCGAGATCCTCCGCGCGCCGGCCCTCGCCGAAAGCGCGCGGGCGCTCTTCGGCGCGAACTGGGGCGCCGCGGGCGCGGGCGGACGCGGCGTGTCCGTGCCGGCGCCGGAGTTCTTCGCGACCGCGGCCGGCGAGCCACGCGTGCTGCGCGCCGGCGGGGCGGACTGGATCGCCGTCGCCGGCTGCCGGACGGGCGCCTGCGCGACCCACGCCGGCGTGCTCCTCGTCCGCGGTGACGGCGCGGTGCTCCTGGCGCGGCTCGACGACGGCGGCTTCAGCCACTACTACGCCTTCGGGACGGGCTGGAGCGCGACACCGGAGACCCGGGTCCTGATCGACGCGGCGTGGCGCGCGCTCGGCGGGCCGCCGCCGTCGCGGTGATCGCGGGCGGGCTGGCCCGGCTGCGGGAGTCGGGCTAGCCCGCGCGGCCGAGCGCCCACTTCAGCCCGACCGGCGTCACGACCGTCGTCACCAGCACCATCAGGACGACGGCCGAGAAGATCTCGCCGGAGAGGAGTGGGGCGCCGTCGAGCCGGAGGCTCGTGCCGATGCCCGCGAAGATCAGTCCGACCTCGCCGCGGGGGACCATCCCGATCCCGACGGCGAGCCGGTCGACGCCGCGGGCCACGACCCCCGCGCCGCTCGCGAGCTTGCCCACGAGCGCGCACACCGTGAGGACCGCGGCGAGGGCCAGGACGCCGGCGCTCGCGAAGCTCTCGAGGTGGACCTGGATCCCCATCAGGACGAAGAAGAGCGGCACGAAGAGCGCCGAGAGCGGGTGGAGCAGCTCGGCGAGCGTCGCCCCCTCGGCGCGCGAGCGCACGCCCTCGCCCCACGGGTCGAGCATCAGGCCGGCGGCGAACGCGCCGACGATGCCCGCGAGCCCGATCACCTCCGCGGTCGCGGCGAGCGTGAAGCAGAGCGCCAGGCCGATCGCGAGCATCGTCTCGGGATGGCCCGTGGCGCCCGCGAAGCGGATGAGGGGCCCGGAGACGTAGTGCCCGAGGCCGACCGTGACGCCGAGGAACATCGCGGCGCGGAGCAGGATGCCGAGGACGTCCAGCGCCGAGAGGCCGGCGCCGCCCGCCGCCGCCGCGGTGACGAGCCCGCCGACGACGGCGAGCACGACGAGGCCGAGGATGTCGTCGAGGACCGCCGCGCCGAGGACGATCTGGCTCTCCCGCCGCTGCGTGGCGCCGAGGTCCTTCAGCACGCGCGCGGTGATCCCGACGCTCGTCGCCGAGAGCGTGGCGCCGACGAACACGTGCACGAGCGCCGAGCGCTCGGGCATGAGCCAGGCCGCCGCGCCCCAGCCGAGCAGCGTCGGGACCACGAGCCCGATGACCGCGACCAGGGCCGACGAGGTCCCGGCGCGCGCGAGCGCCCGCAGGTCGGCCTCGAGCCCGACGTCGAAGAGCAGGATCAGCACGCCGATCTCGGCGAGGAACAGGATCGCCGGCTCGGCGCGGAGCGCGGGAACGCCGCAGCACGCCGCCACGAGGGGCAGCAGGTTGCCGAGGCCGATCCCCGCGAGCAGCTCGCCGAGGACCGGGGGCTGGCCCCAGCGCTCGGCGAGCAGGCCCCCGGCCTTCGCCGCGACGACGAGCATGGCGAGCGCGAACAGGAGAGGCCCGGCGCTCGCGTGGCCCTCGCCGCCGCCGGCGGCCGTCGCGACCGCCGGCAGCGCGACGAGCGCGGGGAGGACGAGCGACACGCGGGGCTGGACCCGGGGTGCCCTCATGGCTGATCATTATGCCCCGGGAACGCAAGCGGACCGTGGACCTCTCGCTCTTCGTCGCCGCGGTGCTCGTCGTCGCCGGCCTCCTCTCCTTCCTGGTGCCGTTCGGCGGTGTCTTCCTGGTCTGCTGGTGGGCGTTCGGGCTCTCCGCCGTGGTCGCCGCCCTCCTCGGCATCGGGCTGTCGACGACGTCGCTGGCGCTCGTCTACGGCTTCCTGCGCGAGCGCGAGCTGCTCGGGGGCGAGGCGGGCCAGATGGTCCTCGGCGCCGCGATGGTCGTGGACCTGCCCAGCCGCTCTTCGGTGCCACCCTCCTCGTCGTGCTGGTGAGCGCCGCGCTGCCGATGCTGCTGCTGCGCGACCTGCCGAGCGAGTTGACCCGCCGCCGGCGCAAGCGCTGACGCGGCTCAGCGGAACGTCGCGCCGCGAAGCTGCGCTCCGCCGTCAGCGTGTCGGGACGACGACACCTTGTCGTGGCGCCGTGCGGCGGGACGCCCGCCGGCGACGCGCAAATGAGCCCCCCACGGCGTTTCGCCGCTGACCGGCTCCGCGCCCTCCCGTGGCACCGATCTTGCCGCCTTGCGCGGGGGATGGAAACGTGTCGGGAGACGGGAGCGACGGCGCCTCGGCGGACGGCGGGCGCGCCCGTGCTCGCGGCCGCGCTCGTCCTCGTGGCCCTTCTCGCGTCGGCGGCGCGGGGCGCGGAGCCGGGCGACGCCCTCGGGCGCGAGACACCGCGGGGCGCGCTCACGGGCTACCTCGACGCCGTGCGGAAGGGCGACTACGAGCGGGCGGCGCGGTACCTCGACCTCCGGCGCATCCCGGCCGCGCAGCGGGAGGCGCGCGGCCCCGAGCTGGCTCGCGAGCTCGGCGTCGTGCTCGACCAGGCGGGGACGGTCGACGTCGCGGCGCTTGGCGCGGCGCCCGAAGGAACGACCGAGGAGGGGCTGGCGGACAGCCTCGAGCGCGCGGGAACGGTCGAGGCTCGCGCGGGCCCGGTGGACGTCCTGCTCCAGCGCGGGCGGGAGGGCGACGCGCTGGTCTGGCGGGTCGCGCCGGCGACGGTGGCCCGCGTTCCCGCGCTCTACCAGGAATTCGGGTACGGCCCGCTCGGCGATCTGCTGCCGCGCGCCCTGGTCGACACGCGCGTCCTCGACATCGCGCTCTGGCAGTGGCTCGGCCTGCTGCTGGTCGTGGTCCTCGCGTGGGCGGTCTCGTGGCTCGCCACGGCGGTGGCCCTCCACGCCCTGCGCCGCCTCGTGCGGCGCTCGCGCACGACGGTGGACGACGCCCTGCTCGACGCCTGCGTCGGCCCGCTCCGACTCGGCCTCGGCCTCGGCGCCTTCTGGCTCGGCGTGCTCGCGCTCGCGCTACCCGTCCACGCCAAGACGTTCTTCGGGGGCCTGGAGAAGGTCGGCGCGCTCGTCGCGGTCGGCTGGGTCGTGCTCCGGCTGATCGAGGTCCTCGGCCGCATCGCGACCGACCAGCTGCTCGCGCGGGGGCGCGCGGCCGCCGTGCCCATGGTGCCCCTCGGCGCCAGGGCCGTGAAGGGCGTCGTGCTCGTGTTCGTGGGGCTCGCGATCCTCCAGAACCTCGGCGTCAACGTCACGGGGGTCCTCGCGGGGCTCGGCATCGGCGGCCTCGCGGTGGCGCTCGCGGCCCAGAAGACCGTCGAGAACCTCTTCGGCGGCATGACGCTGATGCTCGACCAGCCCGTGCGCGTGGGCGACTTCTGCCGCTTCGGCGGCCGGATCGAGACGGTCGAGGAGGTCGGCCTGCGCTCGACGCGCGTGCGGACGCTCGACCGCACGATCGTCACGGTCCCGAACGGGGAGTTCGCCGGGTTGCAGCTCGAGAATTTCTCCCGCCGCGACCGGATCTGGCTGCACCCGACGCTCGGGCTCCGGTACGAGACGACGCCCGACCAGCTCCGCCACGTCCTGGTCGAGATCCGCAAGATGCTCTACGCCCACCCCAAGGTCCATCCCGACCCGGCGCGGATCCGCTTCGTCGGCTTCGGCGCGTACTCGCTCGACCTCGAGATCTTCGCCTACGTGCGCGCCACGGACTACGGCGAGTTCTTGGCCGTGCAGGAGGACGTCTACCTCCGTATCATGGACATCGTGGCGGCCAGCGGCACCGGCTTCGCGTTCCCGTCGCAGACGACGTACTTCGCGCGCGACACGGGTCTCGACCCGGCGCGGCAGCGCGCGGCGGAGGCCGAGGTGCGCGCGTGGCGGGAGCGCCGGGAGCTCTACCTGCCGGAGTTCCCGCCCGGGCGGGTCGCCGCGCTGCACGCCACGCTCGACTACCCGCCGGCCGGCGCGCCCCCGCGGAGCGACGGCGCGGCGCCGGGGGGGTGACCGCCATGGACTGGCTCGGCTGGCTCCTGCTCGTGCTCGCGCTCGTCGCCGTCTTCGCGCTCTGGGACATGATCTTCTGCGGGGGGCGCCGCTGCGGACAGCTGATCGACCGCTTCCAGCGGCGCGACCGACCCGGCGGCGACCCGTGATGTCCGCCATCCGCCAGGATCCGACGACGCGGGAGTGGGTGATCGTCGCGCCGAACCGCGCGCGGCGGCCGCACACGGCGCGCGACGAGCCGGCCGCCGCCCCGGCGCCGGACGCGGCGTGCCCCTTCTGCCCCGGCAACGAGGCCAGCACGCCGCCCGGCCTGCTGCGCCTGCCCGGCCCCGGCGGGAGCGGCTGGGCGGTGCGCGTGATCCCGAACAAGTTCGGGGCGCTCACACCGAGCGGCGAGCCCGTCCGGCGGGAGTGCGGCCCGCTCTTCCGCGAGATGGACGGCGTGGGCCATCACGAGGTGATCGTCGAGACGCCGCGCCACGACCGCACGATGTCGCGGATGACCGACGCCGAGGTCGAGCTGGTGCTCCGCGCCTACCAGGCCCGCTACAAGGCGCTCCGCGCCGACGCGCGCGTGAAGTACATCATCATCTTCAAGAACCACGGCGAGCGGGCCGGCACCTCGCTCAGCCACCCGCACTCGCAGCTCGTGGCGGCCCCGGTTCCGCCGATGCAGACACGGCGCAAGTACGAGGTGGCGACGGCGCACTTCGACGACACGGGCCGGTGCCTGTACTGCGACCTCGTCGAGGCCGAGGTGGAGGCGAAGGACCGCCTCGTCCTCGAGACCGATCGCTTCGTCGTCTTCCAGCCGTACGCCTCGCGCGTGCCGTTCGAGACGTGGATCGCGCCCAAGCGCCACGAGCCGTCGTTCGCCCAGGTGTCGGCCGAGGACCTGGTGGGACTCGCGCGGGTGCTGCGCCGGACGCTCGCGACGCTCGGCGCGGTGCTCGGCGCGCACGACTTCAACTACGTCCTCCACAGCGCGCCGGTCGAGGACGAAGGCAAGCGCTATTACCTCTGGCACATCCAGATCCTGCCCCGGCTCCAGACGATCGCCGGGCTCGAGCTGGGCTCGGGAATCTTCATCACCACGATGGCGCCGGAGGAGTCCGCGTCGCTCGTCCGGGACGCCCTCGCCCGCGGCGCCGGCGGACGCTGATCGGACGGCGATGCTCCAGAAGGTGTCGATCGGGCGTCACTGCTACGCCCCCTCCGCGAACGTGGAGAATCACCGCGCGCTCGTCGGCGACGACCTCGTCGACGAGATCGCGGCGCTCGCGCGGGACCTCAAGGGCGTGCGGATCGCGCACGTCAACTCGACCGCCTTCGGCGGCGGCGTCGCGGAGCTGCTCGCGCGGCACCTGCCGGTGCTGCAGGCGCTCGGGGTGACGGCCGAGTGGCGCCTCATCCACGGCGAGCCCGAGTTCTTCACGGTGACCAAGGCCTTCCACAACGCGCTCCAGGGCGCGCACTACGACCTCGGTGAGCGCGAGCGCAACCTCTACCTGGAGGCCAACCGGCAGGCCGCCCAGCTCCTCGAGCACGAGTACGACGTGATCGTCGTGCACGACCCGCAGCCCGCCGCGCTCCGCCACTTCGCCGGCGCGCGCGGCGCCAAGTGGATCTGGCGCTGCCACATCGACAGCTCGGCGGCCGACGCCACCGTGCGCGAGTTCCTCGCGCCCTTCATCGCCGAGTACGACGCGCTCGTCTTCACGATGGCCGAGTTCCTGCTGCCCGGCCTCGACGGCGGCCGCGCGGCGTTCATCGCCCCCGCGATCGACCCGCTCGCCACGAAGAACATGGACCTGCCGCTCGACGTCTGCCGGCGCGCGATCGCCGACTCCGGCGTCGACGTGAACCGGCCGCTCCTCGTGCAGGTCTCGCGCTTCGACCCGTGGAAGGACCCGCTCGGTGCGATCCACGCCTACCGGCTCGTCAAGCAGGAGGTCCCCGACGTCCAGCTCGCGCTGATCGGCGCGATGGCGGGCGACGACCCCGAGGGCTGGACGATGCTCGAGCGGGTGGAGGAAGAGGCCGCCCAGGACCCGGACCTGTTCGTGTTCACGAACCTCGCGGGCGTGGGCAGCATGGAGGTGAACGTCTTCCAGCGCGGTTCGGACGTCGTGATCCAGAAGTCGCTCCGCGAAGGCTTCGGCCTCGTGGTTTCCGAGGCGCTCTGGAAGGAGAAGCCGGTCGTCGCGGGCCGCGCCGGCGGGATCCCGATGCAGTTCCCGCCGGGGTTCGACCGCTATCTGGTGGACTCCGTGGAGGCTTGCGCGGCCGAGGTCGTCCACCTCCTCGGCCGCCCCGGCGAGCGGGGCGACTTCGGCCGCGCCGGGCGCGAGCACGTCCGCCGCCGCTTCCTGCTCCCGCGCCTGGTCCGCGACGAGCTCGCCCTGATCAGGCGGCTCGTGTGACGCCCCGCGACAGGGTGACGCCGCGCGCGGCGCCGCCGGTGGGGTGCCCGCGCCCCGTCTGGGTCGGGCGCGTCACAGCGGGCGCCGTCGGGCAAACTGGCGGCATGGCGGCCGCGGCCCACGGAGTCAATCGCGTCAAGGCATTGGACTGCGCGGCCCCCGGGACGGACCTGGCAGGCATCTTGCCGTAGCCGACCCCGGGGAGGGACGAGCCATGCGCTGGTTGAAAGGCTTCGTCGCAGGGGCGATCGTCGGCGGCGTGCTCGTGTGGATCTACGGGCGCGAGGTGCGCGAGTACATCGACGACAAGACGCGGGCCGCGCGGGCGCGGCCGTGACCCACCTCGGGGCGCACCTGGCCCGGCTCGCGCGGCTCGAGCTGGAGCTCGGCGTCGCCGAGACGCGGGCGCTGCTGATCCGGGCCGCGGTGGCCGCGGGCGTCGGCCTCGCGGGGGGCGCGGCGCTGGTCGCCGCGCTCGTCGTGCTGGCGGCGGCCGCGCTCGCGCCGGCCTTCGGCGCGGCGTGGGAGCACCTCGCGCTCGCGGGCGGCGGCGCGGGCCTGGTCGGGCTCGCGGCCGGTGCGTGGAGCGCGCGGCGGCTCCGGCGGCTCGGCGGGCCGCGCCAGACCCTGGCCTCGTGGGAGGAGACGTGGCGATGGCTCGGAGCGTTGCCGAGATCCAGGCCGACATCGCGCGAACCCGCACGCTGATCGAGGAGGACGTCGCCGCGCTGCGGGGCGGCCTCGCGCGCCGACGCTGGGCGCCGTACGCCGTCGTCGCCGGCACGGTCCTGGCGGGCGTCGTCCTCTCGCGCGTGCCCGTGCTCCGCCTCGCGGGAGCGGGCCTGCGCCTGCTCCGGATGGGGCTCGGCGCCGCCGTCACCGCCGCCACCGTCGCCCGTCTCGTCCGCAGCCGCGGCCCGCGCTGACCCCATGCTCCGCCGCGCGCGGCGTCTCGTCGTCGCCGTGATCGGCGGCACCGTCCTGGCGCTCGGCGTCGCGATGCTCGTCTTGCCCGGCCCGGCCCTGCTCGTGATCCCGCTGGGCCTGGCGATCCTGGCGACGGAGTTCGTGTGGGCGCGCCGCCTGCTGAAGCGCGTCCGGGAGCAGGTGCGGGGCCCGCGCTAGGAACGCCGCGATCGGGCGGGGCACCGCGTAAGATGGGGGCGCCGCCATGCGAGGCTTCGAGACGACGCCCCCGGACGTGCGCGCGCTGCTGCCGCAGCGCATCAGCCAGCTCGGGCTGCGCCTGGAGGGCTCGCCCGTGGAGCGCTACGTCCAGATGCTCCACCGCGAGCTGGAGAAGAAGGGGCTCCGCCACTTCCGGCCCCCGTGCTACCTGACCGACGAGTGGGGTTGCCCGGACGGCGAGCCGATCATCGGCATCCCGTTCTACCTGGCCGACCCCAAGCTCGCGCGCCTCGAGAAGGAGATCGACGACGTCGAGGACGCGCGCGAGATCCGCATGTACCTGCGCCACGAGGCGGGCCACGCCTTCAACTACGCCTACAAGCTCTACGAGAGCCCGGAGTGGCGCGAGCTGTTCGGCCCGTTCAACCGCCCCTAC
>MGCF01000055.1 GCA_001788495.1 Candidatus Rokubacteria bacterium RIFCSPLOWO2_02_FULL_73_56 | reverse complement strand
GATGATGTCCCGGACGAAGTTGCTCGGCTTCTCGCGCGCCTCCTCGCTCATGGCCCAGATCCTACCATCGGGAGTGTCGACGCGCGGAGACGTTGTCCTGTGCCGGGCCGCGGAGTAAGGTGGCGACAACCATGCGGATGCCGCCTGTCCAGACCCGGCGCTTCACCCGGGCCGAGTACGACCGGCTGATCGCCGGGGGCTTCTTCGACGAGGACGAGCCCATCGAGCTGCTCGACGGCGTGCTGGCGGTCAAGGAGCCCCAGGGGAGCACGCATGTCCGGATGGTGTCGCATGTCCGGCGCGCGCTCCAGCGGGCCTTCGGCGACCGCTACGACGTGCTGGTGCAATCGCCGATCGCGCTGGACGACGCCTCCGAGCCGGAGCCCGACCTCGCCGTGGTGCGCGAACGCCCGAAGGAGCACCTCCAGTCCCTTCCCTCGGCGCCCGTGCTCATCGTCGAGGTCGCCGATTCGAGCCTCCGGAAGGACCGCGACGAGAAGGGCCGCCTCTACGCGCGCAATGGCGTCGCCGACTACTGGATCGTGAACCTCGTGGACCGAGCGCTCGAGGTCCGTCGCGACCCGGCACGATCCTCGGGCGGCCGGTGGAGGTACCGGAGCGTGCGCGTGCTGAGGCCGGGCGCCTTCGTCAGACCGCTCGCCGCTCCACGGGCCCGCCTCCGCGTCGCCCACCTGCTGCCCTGAGCTCAGCCGATCCGGACGACCCCCGCGCGGATCGCGGTGCTATCATCCTGACGGCCCGGGCGCGCGCGCCCGCGGCGGAAAGGAACGCGATGGCGGACCTCAAGATCTGGATGAACGGCCGGCTCCTGCCCCAGGAGCAGGCGGTGCTGCCGGTGAACAGCGCCGCGGTGTTCTACGCGACCAACGTCTTCGAGGGCCTGCGCGCCTACTGGAACGCGCAGGACGGCGAGCTCTACGCCTTCCGGCTGGGCGACCACTTCGCGCGGCTGCGCGAGTCCATGAAGATGATGCGCTTCACGGTGCCCTACAACGACGACGACCTCTTCGAGGCCGTCCGCGCGGTGCTCGCGGGCAACGAGGTGCGGGAGGACGTCCACCTGCACCTGGTCGCCTACGTGCTCGGCCCGGGCCTCGACGCGACCACGCCCACCGGGCTCTACATCAACCCGCGGCGCCGGCCGCGCGTGGCCGAGGGCCAGGGCCTGGCCTGCTGCGTCAGCTCCTGGCAACGCACCTCCGACAACGCGATCCCGATCCGCCTGAAGTGCGGCGCCAACTACCAGAACGGGCGCCTGGCCACGCTCCAGGCCAAGGCCGACGGCTACGACCAGCCGATCCTCCTGGACCGCAGCGGCAAGGTGGCCGAGGGCACGGGCGCCACGCTCCTCGTCGTGCGCAAGGGGCGGCTGGTCACGCCGACGACCAGCAACGACATCCTCGAGTCCATCACGCGCACGACGCTGATGGAGGACGTCTGCCCGCGCGTGGTCGGCATGGAGGTGGTCGAGCGCGAGATCGACCGCACCGAGCTGTACGTGGCGGAGGAGGCGTTCTTCTGCGGGAGCGGCTACGAGATCACGCCGATCACGTCCATCGACCGCTTCCCGGTGGGCACGGGCGAGATCGGGCCGGTGACGAAGCGGATCACCCAGGCGTACCTGGCGCTGGTGCGCGGCCAGGACACGCGCCACCCGGAGTGGCGCACGCCCACCTACAAGCGCGTGACGCTCTAGCCGCCGCCCTCGACCCGGTCGGGGTCCACCCGCACCGGGCGCGGCGGCGCCGGGCGCGCGGGGTCGATGAAGGAGCAGACGTCCGGCGGCGCCGCCGGGTCGAGCGGCGTGGGCTCGCGGTTGAGCTTGAGCTCCAGCAGCGTCGTCGTGAACGGGAAGAAGAGCTTGAGCTTCCCGGCGGCCAGCACCTTCGAGATGTCGAGCACGGCGTCCCACTTGCCGTCGGCCGTCGCCACGCCCGCCTTCTCGCTGCCGAACCCCGTGTAGGTGACCAGGTGCGAGCCCGACGAGGCCATGACGCGCACGCGGAGCGCGCCCTGGTCCACCGGCGCGAGCTTGCGCAGATCGAGGTGGAAGCAGCGGAAGCTCGGGTCCGTGCTGTAGGGGTGCACGGCGATGCCGAACCGCTCCGCCTCGCGGAAGGCGTTGTCCTCTTTCGTGACGAGCTGCAAATGGTAGTCGGGGATCGGGTCGCCGCGCTCGTCCACCGCGCGCACGACGAACTGCTGCCACTCGCCCAGCTCGTCGCGGAGCCGCGCGCGCGCGGGCGCCGTCCGCTGCGCGGCGTCCGCCTGCCAGGCGTCGAACTCGGCCCGCGTCTCGACCCCGAGCGCGCGCACCACCAGGTCCACGAGCGCGCCGCCCGCGGCGGGGTCGCTCAGGATCGTGCCGTGCGTGACGCCGGCGATCGGCACGAGCGGGCTGTCCAGGTGGGTCCACGGCGCGATCGCCGCGCGGCCCTCGGCGCCCGGGCGCGCGGGGTCGCGCGTGAGGTCGAGCGCGATCTTGCGCGTGTTGAGCGCGCAGCCCGCCCAGCGCACGGTGCCGTCCATGCCGGGCTCGTTCACGATCGCGCGCAGGCCGCCGTAGGTCTCGATGCCGCAGAGGACGAAGACCCACGGCGTGCTCGCGTCGGGGCCGTAGTAGACGTCGCCGCCGAGCAGGTCCACGTGGGCGAGGTCCCACGTGAAGCGGCTCCCCAGCTCGAGCGCGTCGAGCACGAGGTCGCCCGCCTCCATGAAGTCGGGGTCGGTCGCGTCCCGGTTGCCCTTGAAGATCGCGCCGAGCCAGCTCCGGCCCTTGTGCGCGAGCGGCGAGCCCCACGTCGCGGGCGCCAGGCCGACCAGGCGCTTCAGGCGGCTCCGGCGGCCGGCGTACTGCGTGAGCCACGCGCGGACGACCAGCATGCCGGTCGAGTGCACGACGGCGTCGAAGGGCTGGCCGGCGCCGAGGCCCGTCTGCGTGCGGAGCGCGCGGTCGAAGCCCTCGGCGAGGTCCTTCACCGTGACCTCGTTGGTCAGCGTCTTGTAGCTGCACACGCGCACCTCGTCCGGGGCCCAGCCGCGCGCCACCAGCAGGTCGCGCCACGGCTTGAACGACTCGCCGCGGTCGGAGTAGCCGTGGACGAGCACGACGGGATGGCGCGCCATGACGGCCCGATCCTATCACCGGGCGCCCGCGCGCGGGTCGCGCGCGAAATCCGCGCGCACGCCGGCGCGTCCTGGGGCACACTCTGGGGCTCGTGGGCCTCGCGCGCGTCTACTACGGCTGGGTGATCGTCGCCGCGCTCTCCGTCACCGAGACGGTGACGTGGGGCATCATCTACTACGGCTTCCCCGTGTTCCTCGGCTCGATGGAGCAGGACCTCGGCGCCTCGCGCGTGGCCGTGACGGGCGCCTTCTCGGTCGGGATGGGCGCGGCGGCGCTCCTGGCGATCCCGGTCGGGCGCTGGCTCGACCGCCACGGCCCGCGCGGCGTGATGACCGCGGGCTCGTGCCTCGCCGTCGTGCTCACGTTCCTCTGGGCGCGCGTCGGGAGCCTGCCCGCGCTCTACGCGCTCTGGCTCCTGATGGGCGTGGCGATGGCGGCGACGCTCTACGAGCCGGCCTTCGCCGCCGTCGTCGGCTGGTTCCGCACGCGCCACCGGGACCGCGCGCTCCTGACGGTGACGCTCGTCGCCGGCCTGGCGAGCACGATCTTCATGCCGCTCGAGGCGTGGCTGCTCGTCCGCCAGGGCTGGCGCGCGGCGGTCGTCACGCTCGCCGTCGTCCTGGCCGTCGTCACCGTGCCGATCCACGCGCTCGTGCTGCGGGCCCCGCGGCCCGAGCCCGTCGCGCGCGACGGCCGCCCGGCGGCGCCGCCCACGGGCGTCTCGCTCGCCGCGGCGCGGCGCACGGTGGTCTTCTGGGTCCTGACGATCGCGTTCGTCGTCTCCAACTTCGCGACGATCTCGGTCACCGTGCACCTGATCCCCTACCTCGCCGCGCGCGGCTGGTCGGTGACGACCGCGGCGGCGGCGGTCGGCTGGATCGGCGCGATGCAGCTCCCCGGGCGCGTCTTCTTCGCGCCCGTGGCGGCGTGGGTGGGCCACCGCTGGGTGACGGCGGCGGTGTTCCTCGCGCAGGGCCTGGCGCTCGCGCAGCTCGCGCTGGTCGCGCAGCTGCCCTCGCTCGTCCCGATGATCGTCATGCTCGGGGCGTCGAACGGCATGTCCACGCTCGCGCGCGCGAGCACGACCGCCGAGCTCTTCGGCGCGCGCCACTACGGCGCGATCGCGGGCGCCGTCGCCCTCGGCGCCAACGGCGCCCGCGCGGTCGGGCCCGTCGGCGCCTCGCTCCTGTTCGTCCTGCTCGGCGCCTACGAGCGCGTGTTCTGGCTGCTCGCGGGGGCGCTCGCGCTGGTGGCCGTGGGGGTGGCGGCGATCGAGGCGCGGGGCGCGGGCGGCGAGGGCCCCGCCTGAGCGGCGTGGCAGCGCCCGGCCTGGGGTACAATGGCGCACCTATGGCCCAGGTGCTGCGGCTCTCGCCGGAAAAGGCGCTCGCGCGGGCGGCGCGGCGCTTCCTGCCCGACGGGCGCGACGCGTGCCCGAAGTGCGCGAGCACCTTCGTCGTGCGGGAGCCCGCGTTCCTGCACTGCCGCTACTGCGGCGCGATGGCGCGCCTGGCCAACCGCTCGCTCGCCGCGCAGGAACTGTACGAGCTGCGCTCGGGCCTGCGCATCGCCTCCTGACCACCCCCCGCCGGGCTAAGCAAGTCATCCTGACGGCGGTGCTCTGACCGCCGGGCCCGTGCGGGAGGGGGTCCCCAGGACCCGTTCCCGTCACGCGAGTCGCGGGCCACGCGCGCCCAGGTGGAGCCCAGCCGCAGAGGGGCAGCGGACGCGTGCCGCGTGGTCCTGGGACTCTCTCCCACACGGGCCCGGCGGCCGGCGCACGGACGACGAAATGATCCCCGGAGGAGCTACTCGGCGCGGCGCCTGAGCGCCTCGGCGACCGCCTGGGCGCGGCTCACGACCCCGAGCTTTCCGAAGACGTGCTCGAGGTGCGTCTGCACCGTGCGCGCGCTGATGCCGAGGATGAGCCCGATCTCCTGGTTGGTCTTCCCCTCACCCACCCAGTGCAGCACCTCGCCCTCGCGCGGCGAGAGCGCGGGCGGCGCCCCGCCGGCCGCCGCGCGCTCGTCGAGCACGAGCAGCACGTCGGCGCCGAGGCGCGCCGCGCGCACGCGGAGCGCGCCGCCGCCGGGCCCGGCGAACGTGGCGGCGGTCGGGCGCGGCGCGAGCAGCGGGCGGAGCGCGTCGGGCAGCGCGGCGCCGCCGGCCGGCCCGCGGCGCGCGGCCGGACCGAAGTAGCGCGCGCAGAGCGCCTGCGCGCGCGCGTTCCGGTACAGCACGCACCCCGCCGGCGTGATGAGCAGCGCGCCCTCGGCGATCCGGTCGCAGACCGCCTCGAAGCGCCCGGCCGCGGCGGCCAGGTGACGCATCGCCTCGGCGTTGGCGTACGCCAGGCGCACGTGCGGCGCCGCCAGCGCGAGCGTGTCGCGCTCGGCGTCGGAGAAGTCGCGCCCGGCGTCGAGTCGGATCATCTTGAGCACGCCGGTGACGCGCGGGTTCTCACCGAGGCACGTCGTCATCACGTGGCGGATCCGGTTCGGACGCAGCACCTCGCTCCAGATCGCCGAGCGGTGGAGCACGGGCGCGGGGACGACCTCGGACAGGCGCACGGCGCCCGCGTGGCGCGGGCGCAGGTGCGCGGTGCGCGCGCGGTCCTCGGCGGCGTGGCGCGCGTAGCCGTCCGCGAAGGCCGGAGGCACGCCCGCGAGCGTGACGCGGCCCGACGGGCGGTCGGTGAGGGCGGGGACCAGGAGGTCGCACGGCGCCAGGCGGCGCGCGTAGCGGTCCACGGTGCTCAGCACCTCCGACGGCTCCTGGAGCCGGTAGAGGTCCAGCAGGAACTCCGAGACGAGCCCGAGCGCCTGCCCCGTCATCGTCCTGTCTCCGTGCGCCGAGTCTAGCACCGGCCGCCGGCCCCGGGCCCGCCGCGGCCGGCCATCCGCCGGATGGCGGATAGGAGGCGCGCCCGGGCGTCGCTACGCTCGTGCACGACACGAGACGCGGCCAGGCGCCGCGGCAAGGAGGACGTCATGGGCAAGGTCGAGATGGAGAAGATCCTGAGATGCGCCGAGGTGTCCGGCAGTGCCTGCGCCTTCGTCGCCCGCGGGAAGACGCTAGACGAGATCCTCCAGCAGGCGGGCAAGCACGCGACCGAGGTCCACAAGCTCCAGGTGACGCCGGAGCTCGTGGAGGCGGTGAAGAAGGCCGTCAAGGAGGCCTGAGCGCGATGGCCCGGATGCGGGACGGGATGGAGCGCCTGCTGCGCGGCGAGGCGGCCCCGCCGCCCGTCGCGACGCTGCTCGGGCTCCGGCTCGCGTCGTTCGCCGACGGCGAGGCGGTGGTGGAGCTGCCGGTGCAGCCGAGCCACACCAACCCGATGGGCAGCGTCCAGGGCGGCATCCTGGCCGCGATCGCCGACGGCGCGATGGGCTGGGCGTACATGACGACGCTCGGCGAGGGCGAGAGCTACACGACGCTCGAGATGAAGATCAACTTCCTCAAGGCGGTGCGCACCGGCACGCTCGCCGCCCGCGCGCGCGTGCGCAAGGCGGGACGCACCGTCGGCCTGGTCGAGTGCGACGTGCTCGACGAGCGCGGCGACACCGTCGCGTACGCCGTCAGCACGTGTCTGAAGCTCGCGGCCGGCGGCGCCGCGGCGGGCTAGGCGCGGAGGACCGCGCGAAGCCAGGCGCCGACGTCGCCGAGCTCCTCCGCGCACACCGCGTGCGGCATCGGGTACTCGCGCCACTCGACGCGATAGCCGAGGCCCGTCAGCACGTCCCGCGAGCGCGCGGCCCGCGCGAGCGGGATCATCTGGTCCCAGGCGCCGTGCGCCATGAAGAGCGGCACGTCATGATTCGCGGGATGCGCCTCGGCGGCGAGGGTGTCGGCCAGGGGCAGGTAGCACGAGAGCGCGAGCACGCCGGCGAGGCGCTCGGGGTGGCGCAGCCCCGCCTGGAGCGCGATCGCGCCGCCCTGCGAGAAGCCGGCGAGCACCAGGCGCGCCGCGGGGACGCCGCGCGCCTTCTCGCGCGCGAGCAGCGCCTCGACGCGCGTCTGCGCGGCGCGGATCCCCGCCTCGTCCTCGCGCCGCGGCCCGTCGAGGCCGTAGACGTCGTACCAGGCGCGCATCACCATGCCGCCGTTGAGCGTCACCGGCTGCCGCGGCGCGTGCGGGAAGACGAAGCGGACCGGCAGCTCGGGCGGCAGGCCGAGCTCGGGCACGACCGGCTCGAAGTCGTGGCCGTCGGCGCCGAGGCCGTGGAGCCACACGACGCTGGCGCCGGGCGCGCGCCCGGTCTCCAGCTCGACGGTCTCGAGCCGCTCAGCCACGCAGCACCCGGAATCCTTCACGCGCGGCGGCCGCGTCCAGCGCGTCGTCCCATGAGGCGAACACCGTGGGATCCGCACGGTCCCCACCGAGGGCCCGCGCCGACGCGAGGTGCAGGGCATCGTATGCGCGCAGCCGGTGGCGGTCGGCCAGGCCCGCCGCGTCGTGCACCAAGCGCTCGGTGACCTCGAGGCGCACGTAGCGCTCCCAATCGTCGTCGAGGTCCCGGACGACCCGGCGATGATCAGCCGGCGACAGGTCGCCGGCATGCCGGCGCCGTGCGAGCGCAGCGCGAGCCTCGACGTAGGCGATGAGCGAGGTCGCGACCAGATCGGCCACAGCCACCCGCGCCCGCACGCGCGCCGAGCCCTCCTCGTCCACGTAGAGCTTCAGCAGCGCGCTCGTGTCCAGGTAGAGCTTCAGCGACGCTCCTCGAGGACGGTCCGCGCGATCGGCTTCCCGCGCAGGCGGGCCGGCCGCACCGAGCCGCGCGGCTTGCCGCCGCCCCAGCGGGCCACGCCCTCTCGCACGAGCGTGACGATCGCCCCGGCACCGGCGCCGGGTGGCGCGAGCACGGCCACCGGGCGGCCGCGGTCGGTAACTGTGATGCGCTCGCCGTCGGCGACCCGCCTCAGGAACTCGCTCAACCGGTTCTTCAGTTCCCGGATGCCCACCGTGGCCATGCTCCGTGGCCACATCGTAGTCATGATGTGGCTACATGGTCAAGTCCGCGGCCCACGCTCAGCGCTTGCGGGACGGGTGCGCGCCCACGGCCTCCTCGTTGACGTCGGCGCCCCAGCCGGGGCGCGCCGGCAGCAGCAGGTGGCCGGCCTCGATCTCCGGCTTCGCGGTGACGAGGTCGTCGTACCAGGGCACCGTGTCGAGGTCGAGCTCCATGATGCGGAAGTTCGGCGCGACCGCGCAGAAGTGCGCGTTCATCAGCGTCGCGAGGTCGTCGTGACCTTCACACGCCGCGCACCGTCGCGAGGCCCAGCAGCGTCCGTGAGAGGTCGATCTCGCCCGCGTGCGCCATCGCGTGCGTCAGGCAGATCTGGCCGAGCGCCTGGACGGCCGGGAGCTCGCCGAACGGCTTCACGGTGACGGTCGCCTCGAGCTGCTCGGCGGGGGTGTTCGCGAGGAACTCGTCGGTGCTCGCCCACACCTTCTGGGTGTACCCGCAGAAGAGCGCCACGTCCGTGAGGCGGAGCGCCTGCGCTTCCGCCGTCGGCATGCCGGTGCCCTGCGCGACCGGCGGCAGGCCGAGCTTCTCGGCGTAGCCGCCCTCCTGCCACACCGTGGGCCGGCGGTTCTGGAGCACGAAGCGCACGACGTTGTCCTCCGTGCGTGCGAGGTGCCAGACGATCCACGCGATCGTGTTCGCCTTCGCGTGGCCCGCCGGCACCGTGTGCAGTTGCTCCGGCGTGAGCTCGGCGAGCGTCTTGTCGAGCGCCTCGTGCAGTTGCTTCATGCCCCGATGGATGAACTCGACGGCGGTCGTCATGGGCGATCGTCCTTTCGTGTAGAATCTGGCGGTGATGCGCGCGTCATTCTATCAAGGTTCGCGCACGTTCACGACGGGCTCGGCGCCCCGGCCGGTGCCGCAGGCGGGCGAGGCGCTCGTGCGCGTCGAGCGCGTCGGGATCTGCGGCACCGACCTGCACATCTACCAGGGGCACCTCGACCACCGCGTGCCGCGGGGCGGCGTGATCGGGCACGAGACGTTCGGCGAGGTCGTGGAGGCGCCCGCGGGCGGCGGTGTCGCGGCGGGCGACCGCGTCGTCGTCGAGCCGCTCTGGTTCTGCGGCGCCTGCCGCGCCTGCCGCATGGGCGCGAGCTACCTCTGCTACGGCCTCAAGGTGCTCGGCGTGGACCTGCCGGGCGGCATGCAGGAGTACTGGGCCGTGCCCGCCGCACGCCTGCTCAAGGTCCCGCCCACGCTCGCCGACGACCACGCCGCGCTGGTCGAGCCGCTCGCCGTCGCCACGCACGACGTGCGCCGCGCGCAGGTGCAGGCGGGCGACCGCGTGCTCGTCTTCGGCGGCGGCCCGATCGGCGCGCTGATCGCGCTCGTCGCGCGCCAGCGCGGCGCCGAGGTCGCGGTCGCCGAGGTGAACCCGTTCCGCGTCGCGCTGCTCGAGTCGTTCGGCCTCACCACGGTCGGCCCCGACATCGACGTGTCCCGCTTCACCGCCGACTGGACCGGCGGCGAGGGCGTGGACGTCGCCTTCGAGGTGACGGGCAACCCGGCCGCGGCCCGCGCGGTCACCGACGTCGTGCGCGTCTGGGGCACCGTCAGCATCGTGGCGATCCACGCCGAGCCCATTCCCGTGAACCTCTATGCGCTGTTCGCGCGCGAGCTGAACGTGCACGGCGCGCGGCTCTACGCGCGCGAGGACTGGGAGGAGGCGATCCGCCTGGCCGCCTCCGGCGCCATCCCCCTCGCGCCGCTCGTCAGCCGCAAGATCCGCCTCGAGGAGCTGCAGCAGGGCATGGAGCAGGCCCTCGCCGGCGGGCCCGTGATGAAAGTTCTGGTGGACCTGACCGCTTGACCCGCCACTCGCAGGCCGCCGTCGGCGCCCGCCCGGGCGGCCGCGTCGAGCTCCCCATCACCCACTGAGGGCACCGTCATGGCATTCAGCGAGATCCGCTACGAGGTCGAGGACGCCGTCTGCACCCTGACCCTCCACCGCCCCGCGAAGCTCAACGCGGTCACCTCGACGATGCTCGCCGAGCTGCTCCAGGCGCTCGACGCGGCCGATGCCGACGACGCGGTGCGCGCGGTCATCCTCACCGGCGCGGGCCGCGCCTTCTGCGCGGGCGCCGACCTCTCGGGCGGCGGCCGCGCGTTCGACGCCGCGGCGGGAGGCGAGACGGAGCGGCCCGAGCAGCACCGCGACGGCGGCGGGCTCGTGACCCTGCGGATCTTCGACATGAAGAAGCCGATGATCGCCGCGGTCAACGGCGCGGCCGTGGGCTTCGGCTCGACCGTGCTCCTGCCGATGGACGTGCGCCTGGCCTCGACCGCCGCGCGCTTCGGCTTCGTCTTCACGCGCCGGGGCATCGTGCCGGAGTCGTGCAGCACCTGGTTCCTGCCGCGGCTCGTCGGCATGGCGCGCGCCGCGGAGTGGATGTGCACGGGGCGCGTGTTCCCCGCGGAGGAGGCGCTCGCGGGCGGGCTCGTGAGCCGCGTCGTCGCGCCGGAGGCGCTCCTGCCCGCGGCGCGCGCCCTCGCCCGCGAGATCGCCGCGCACACGTCGCCCGTGTCCGTCGCGCTCACGCGGCAGCTGCTCTGGAAGCTGCTCGGCGCCGACCACCCGATGGAGGCGCACCGGCTCGACTCGCTCGGGATGTACTGGACGGGCCGCTCCGCCGACGCGCGCGAGGGCGTGGGGGCGTTCCTCGAGAAGCGCCCGGCGCGGTTCCCGCTCGCCCCGAGCGCGGACATGCCGCCGTTCTACCCCTGGTGGTCGGCGCGCAAGTTCCGGCCGTGACCGCCGCCGGGCACGCGCTCGGCATCTACGTCGTCCAGCGCGCGTGAGCGCCGCCTGGGCGGCGGCCGCGGGCGTCATCGCGCTGGCGAGCCTCGTCATGGGGCTCGCCGGCTTCGGGATCGGCCTCGTCGCGCTCGCGTTCCTGCCGTTCCTGATGCCGCCGGCGACCGCGATCGTGCTCATCACCCTCTACGCGTTCGCCTTCGCGCTCGCGGTGCTCGTCCAGCTCCGCCGCGACGTCGAGCCGCGTGCGCTCGCCGCGCTGCTCGCCGGCACGCTCGCCGGCACGCCGCTCGGCGTCTGGGGCCTCGCGGTGCTGCCGGCCGCCGTGCTGAACCGGCTGATCGGCCTGATGCTCGTCGTCGCGTTCGTCCTCGAGGTGCGCGGGCTCTACCCGCGGCGGCTCGCGGGCCGCGGCTGGGGCCTCGGCGCCGGCGTGCTCGCGGGCGTGATCGGCGGCGCCGTCGGCACGCCGGGTCCGCCGGTGATCCTCTACGCCGCGACGCAGCGCTGGAGCCCGCGCGCGATCAAGGCGAACCTCCAGGCCTTCTTCACGGTGAACCAGGGCGTGATCCTGCTCGGCTACTGGTGGGCGGGGCTGCTGACGCGCGAGGTCGCCTGGCTCACGGCGTCGTTCGCGGCGCCGGCGGTCGTCGGCGTGGTCGCGGGGGCGCTCCTGTTCAGGCGCGTGGACCAGGGCGTGTTCCGCCGGCTCGTGTTCGTGCTGCTGCTGCTCTCGGGGCTCGTGCTCCTGCTGCGCGGCTGAGCCGGCTCAGCGCGCCCGCGCGGCCCGCCAGCGCTCCACGTTCGACTCGATCTGCCGCGCGTGGTCCTCGAGGTGCGCGGCGTAGATCCGGAGCCAGTCCTCGGCGGTGTAGCGGCCGGACTCCGTGTGCCGGCCGGCCCGCCCCCACGCCTCGTCGCCGAGCCCGCGGAGCAGCACGGTGGTATTCGCGCGCACGGCGTCCACGACGGCGAGCGCGGGCGCGAGCGGGTGGGCGTGGTAGTCGAGCGTCCGCGCCCACGCGTCCTGGTCGTAGCCCTGGATCGTCGGCTCGGGCTCGGTCAGCAGCAAGCGGATACGCGCGTAGGCGCTGGTCTCGGAGTCGGCGCAGTGGCAGACGATCTCGTGCGCCGACCACTCGCCGGGCGCCGGGCGCCAGCGGAGCGCCTCGGCCGGCACCGCCGCGAGCGCGGCGCGCAGGCGCGCCGGCCCCGCCGCGTACTGCGCGATGAGCCCCGCGCGCTCGGCCCGGGAGAGCGCCATGCTCAGCGCCCCTCGAGCTTCCGCGCGAGGACGCGCGCGAGCGCGTCGGGCGCGAAGCCGAGCTGGAGCAGCGCCTGGCCCGTGTCGAAGTACTCGCGGTACGCCGCGACCCGTCCGCGGGCGACCTCGAACACCGACGTGCCGCGGAAGCGGATCGGCCGCCCCGCGCTCCGGGGGATCGCGTCGCTCACGACGTAGGAGAACGTCCACTCCGCCATCGCGCGGTCGGGCGCCTCGACCACCGCGTCCATCGTCCACCGGTAGTCGCGGCCCTCGCGGAACATGCGCTCGAACATCGCGCGGAGCGCCGCGGCGCCCGCGTGGCGGCCGTAGAAGCCGTCGACGTAGCTCGCCTCCGCGGTGAAGCAGGCGAGCAGCGCGTCCACGTCGCGGCGGTTGAAGGCGTCGGCGAAGTCCTGGACGAGGCCCATCGGTCATCCTCCCGCCTGCGGCACGAGCCAGGGCGCCCCGCTCGCCAGCCGGCGCTCGAACGCGGCGATCGCGCCCTCGTGGCCGAGCGTCAGCGCGACCTCGTCCTGACCCGTGAGCAGCATCTGCTTGCGAAACGGATCCACCTCGAACCGGTGCCGCGCACCGTCGGGCGCCGTCAGCGTCTGCGCCTCGAGGTCCACGGTGAGCGTCGCCCCCGGCCGGGCGTGGAGCTGGCTCCGGAGGCCGGCGGCGGCGTCGGCCGGCAGGATCACCGGCAGCAGCCCGTTCTTGAAGCAGTTCTGGTGGAAGATGTCGCCGAGGCTCGGCGCGATCACCGCGCGGATGCCCCAGGCCTCGAGCGCCCACACCGCCATCTCGCGCGACGAGCCGCAGCCGAAGTTCTCGGCGGTCACGAGGATCTTCGCCCCGCGGTAGGCCGCCCGGTTCAGGACGAACTCGGGCTGCTCCGCGCCGTCGGCCTCGAAGCGCACGTCGTGGAAGAGGAAGCGCGCGTAGCCCGGCGCGCCCCGCGGCTTGGCGAGGAAGCGCGCGGGGATGATGCGGTCGGTGTCCACGTTCGGCAGGTCGAGCGGCGCGGCGACGGCCGTGAGCGTCGTGAAGGGCTGCATCCTAGCCCCCGAGCGTCCGCACGTCCACGAAGCGCCCCGCGACGGCGGCGGCCGCCGCCATCGCGGGCGACACCAGGTGCGTGCGCGCGCCCTTGCCCTGGCGCCCCTCGAAGTTGCGGTTGGAGGTGGAGGCCACGCGCTCGCCCTCGCGCGCCGTCTCGCCGTTCATCCCGACGCACATCGAGCAGCCCGCCTCGCGCCACTCGAACCCGGCCTCGACGAAGACGCGGTCGAGCCCCTCGGCCTCGGCCGCGCGCTTGACGAGCCCCGAGCCGGGCACGACCCACGCGGGCACCACCGCGCGGCGCCCCCGCACGACCCGCGCGGCCGCGCGCAGGTCCTCGAGCCGGCTGTTCGTGCAGGAGCCGATGAACACGCGGTCCACGGCGATCTCGCCGAGCGGCGTGCCCGGCCGGAGCCCCATGTACGCGAGCGCCCGCGCCATGCTCGCCCGGCGCGCCGGGTCGCCGGCCGCCGCCGGGTCGGGCACGCGCCCCGTGATCGGCAGCGCGTCTTGCGGGCTCGTCCCCCACGTCACGGTCGGCGCGACGTCGCCCGCGGCCAGCGCGACCTCGCGGTCGAAACGGGCACCGGGATCGCTCGGCACCGTCGTCCAGTCGGCGAGCGCCCGCGCCCACGCCTCGCCCCGGGGCGCGAAGGGCCGGCCCTCGAGCCAGGCGAACGTGGTCTCGTCGGGGGCGACCATACCGGTGCGCGCGCCGGCCTCGATCGACATGTTGCAGACCGTCATGCGCTCGTCCATGGACATGACGCGGATCGTCGAGCCCGCGTACTCGATCGCATGGCCCACGCCGCCCGCCGCGCCGATCCGCGCGATGAGCGCCAGGATCACGTCCTTCGCGGTGACGCCGAGCCCGAGGCGGCCCTCGACCGTGACGCGTAGCGCCCGGGGCTTCGTCTGCCAGAGCGTCTGCGTCGCCAGCACGTGCTCGACCTCGGTCGAGCCGATGCCGAAGGCGAGCGCGCCGAAGGCGCCGTGGGTCGCGGTGTGGGAGTCGCCGCAGACGAGCGTCGTGCCGGGCAGCGTGAGCCCCTGCTCGGGCCCGATCACGTGCACGATCCCGCGCCGCGGGTCGCCCACGCCGAAGTAGACGATCCCCTGCGCGCCCGTGTGCCGCGCGAGCCCGTCCACCATGCCGACGATCTCGGGATCGGTCGCCACCGCGCCCGGCGCGGTCGGCAGGAAGTGGTCCGCCGTCGCGAACGTGAGGTCCGGCCGCCGCACGCGCCGGCCCTCGGCGGCCAGCCGTCCGAGGGCGCCGGTCGCGCCCTCGTGCAGCAGATGGCGGCCGACGTAGAGGAGGACGTGGCCGCCCGGCCCCTCGGTCACCACGTGCCGGGCCCAGATCTTCTCGAACATCGTGCGCGGAGCGGCGGACGCCATGGCGATGTGGCGGGAAGCTTACCCGTTGCCGCGCCGATCCTCAACTCCCGCGCGCGCCGCCGACGCGCGAGCCGCTTGTGTCGCGGCGCCGCTCCGCCTACCATCACGGCACATCGTCGAGGCTCGCTCCGCGTGCGCCGGAGGGACCATGCGCCAGGCCAGGCTGCTCCCCGGCTGGCTCGGCCGGTAGACCCCTCGACAGGCGCGCGCGTTCCCTTTATCCTGCTAGCCATCCCCCTACCCGGAAAGGACACGGCATGAGCGTCAAGCGTCACGGCGTTGGCCCCCGCCTCTCGCAGGCGGTCGTGCACGGCGACACGGTCTACCTCGCGGGCATGGTCGCGGGCGACCCCTCGCAGGACACCAAGGGCCAGACCGAGCAGATTCTGGGGAAGATCGACGAGACCCTCGCGGCCGTCGGCAGCGGCAAGGCGAGGCTCCTCTCCGCCACGGTGTACCTCGCGAGCATGGCCACGTACAACGAGATGAACGCCGCCTGGGACGCCTGGGTGGACAAGGCCAGCACGCCCGCGCGCGCGACCGTCGAGGCGCGGCTGGCGTCGCCCCGGTACCTGGTCGAGATCATGTGCGTCGCGGCCGTCTGAGCCGCGGACCAAGGAGACCATCATGCGTGAAGCCGTCATCGTCGCCAGCTCCCGCACGCCGCTCGCGAAGTCGTTCCGCGGCTCGTTCAACCTGACGCGCTCGGACGACTTCACCGCCCACTGCATCAAGGACGTCCTCGGCAAGACGCCGCAGCTCGACCCGAAGGAGGTCGAGGATGTGATCCTCGGCTGCGGCCAGCCCCACGGCTCGCAGGGCCACAACATCGCGCGCGTCGCGGCGCTCCGGGCCGGCCTGCCATCGAGCGTCGGCGGCCTCACGGTGAACCGCTTCTGCTCCTCGGGCCTCCAGGCGATCGCGATCGCCGCGAACTACATCATCAACGACGGCGCCGACGTGATGATCGGGGGCGGCGTCGAGTCGATCACGATGATGCAGCGGGACACGAGCCCGAACCCGTGGGTGCAGGAGCACCACCCGGGCGTCTACATGGTCATGGGCGACACGGCCGAGGTCGTCGCCAAGCGCTACAAGATCACGCGCGAGATGCAGGACCGCTACGCGCTCCTCTCCCAGCAGCGCACCGCGCGCGCCCAGCAGGAGGGCTTCTTCAAGGAGGAGCTGGCGCCGATGCACGTCACGCGCGGCGTCCTCGACAAGAAGACGG
>MGCF01000054.1 GCA_001788495.1 Candidatus Rokubacteria bacterium RIFCSPLOWO2_02_FULL_73_56 | reverse complement strand
CGGTCGATGTAGGGCAGGCCCTTCACGAAGTAGTCCGGGTGGCGGACCCAGACCGTCCGGACCTTGCTCTGGTGGCTCTCGAGCATCCACGGCCCCGTCCCGATCACCGCCTCGGGCTTCTTGAGGTCCCCGAACTTCTCGACGGCGTCCTGGGCGACGATCGAGAGCGCCATCGGGTCGGACAGGAAGTCGAGGAACCAGGCGTTCGGCCCGCTCAGCGTGAACTTGACCGTGTACTTGTCGATCGCCTCGACCTTCGCGAGCGACTTCAGCATGTGCCGGTTCGCGTTGCCCTTGATCGTCATGAAGCGGTCGAACGTGTACTTGACGTCCTCGGCCGTCAGCTCGCGGCCGTTCACCGGCGGCTTCGGGTGCCACCGGACGCCCCGCCGCAGCCGGAAGACGTAGGTCGTGTCGTCCTGGTGGTTGAAGAACTCGGCGAGGTCGCCCTCGTACTCGAAGGTCCCCGGCTTCACGTTCGGGCCTGCCTTGTGCTTGAGGAGACGGCTCTGGGAGAAGGAGAGGTTGAGCATCGTGGTGTACGACGCGGTCAGGTGCGGGTCGAAGTGGGGCGGCGTGAAGCCGCGGAAGCGGAACTGGCCGCCACGCCTGGGCGTGGCCGCGCGGCCGATCGAGGGCGCGAGCGCGGCGCCCGCGAGCGTGAGGCCGCTCATCGCGAGAACCTGACGACGGCTGAGGTCCATGGGCTCCTCCCCTGGTCAGACGCCCGCGGCGATGACCGCCAGCACCTGATCGAAGATCTCGAGGGTCTCCTCGACGTCTGTGTCGGTGTGCGCCAGCGAGACGTAGATCTTGTTGACGGCCTTGACGACGCCGCGGCGCACCAGCTCCTGGTTGAAGCGCGTGATGCGCTCGCGGTCGGCGGTGAGCGTCGCCCGGTAGTCCACGATCGGGCGGTCGGTGAAGAAGAGGTCGAAGACCGGTGGCTCGCCGCTCACCTGCGCGGGCAGCCCGTGCTTCCGCACCGCGGTCGCGAGTCCGTCGCGCAGGCGGGCGCCGGTCGCGAACAGCCGCGCGTAGGCGCCCGGGCGGCGCAGCTCGCGGAGGGTCGCGAGGCCCGCGGCGCAGGCGACCGCGTGGCCGTTGAAGGTCCCTGCCTGCCAGACGTAGTCCGGCGTGCCCTCGAGCGCCGCGTCGAAGTGGCGCAGGATCGCGGCCGGGCCGGCGACGCACGCGAGCGGGAAGCCGCCGGCCACCACCTTGCCGTAGCACGCGAGGTCCGGCACGACGCCGTAGTACTCCTGGGCGCCCCCGTAGGCGAAGCGGAAGCCGGTCACGATCTCGTCGAAGATCAGCGGCACGCCGTAGCGCCGCGTCACCGCGCGCAGGCCCTGGAGGAAGCCCGGCGCGGGCACGATCGTCCGCTGGTAGGGCTCGAGGATGACCGCGGCGAGCTCGTCGTGGTGGGCGGCCAGCAGCGCCTCGGCCGTCGCCAGGTCGTTGTAGGGCGCGACGAGCACCTCGCCCTCGATCGCGTGCGGGATGCCGGCCGAGTCGCGCGTCGCCGCGGGGAATGCCTTCGGCGAGCGCGGGACCACGCTCATCAGCGCGTAGTCGTGCGCGCCGTGGAAGCCGCCCTCGAATTTCAGGATCTTGTCGCGTTTCCGGAAGGCGCGGGCCGCGCGGAGCGCGAAGAACGTCGCCTCGGTCCCGCTCGACGTGTAGCGCACCTGCTCGGCGCACGGCACCGCGCGCACGATCTCCTCGGCCAGCTCGATCGCGGCCTCGTTGAGGAGCATGTAGGACGTGCCGCGCGCCATCTGGCGCTCGACCGCCTCGACGACGGCCGGATGCGCGTGGCCGAGGAGCATCGGGCCCGAGCCGAGCAGGTAGTCGAGGTAGCGGCGGCCGTTCACGTCGAAGAGATACGCGCCGCGGCCCTCGCGCACGACGAACTCGAGCCCGGGCCCGGTCCGGTGGCTGCCCAGGACGCCGCCGGGCAGCACTTGTGCAGCGCGTCGCAGGAGATCGGCTTGATCGGTCATGGAGTGCCCCAGCCTTCGGGGTGGCCCGATTGTAGTCACCCCGCGTCGCCTGTCAAGAGAACTCCGGAGCCGGCGAAGCCGCCGGCCTTGAGGAGCGCGAGCGCGCGGTTGGCGTCCTCGAGGGGAAACGTGGTCGTCTCCGTGCGGACCGGGATGCGCGCGGCCTCGGCCAGCAGCTCCTCGCCGTCGGCGCGCGTGTTCGCGGTGACGCTCCGCACCGAGCGCTCGTAGAAGAGGTGGCGCTCGTAGTCGAGCGCCGGCACCGGCGTCATGTAGATCCCCGCGAGCGCGAGCGTGGCGCCGCGGCCCAGGCTCTCGAGCGCCACCGGGACCAGGTCGCCGACGGGCGCGAACACGATCCCACCGTCGAGCTTCTCGGGCACGGGCTCGCGGACGTCGCCGACCCACGTGGCGCCCAGCCGCCGCGCCAGCTCCCGGTGGGACGCTTCGCGCGTGCAGACGTACACCGCGCAGCCGCGGGAGCGCGCGACCTGGAGCGTGACGTGGGCGGAGGAGCCGAAGCCCCAGAGGCCGAGGCGCCCGCCCGGCGCGACCTCGCTCCGCTTGAGCGCGCGGTAGCCGATGATCCCGGCGCAGAGGAGCGGCGCGGCCTCCGCGTCGCCGAGCGCGTCCGGGATCCGGTACGCGAACGCCTCGGGCACGACCGCGTAGTCCGCGAAGCCGCCGTCGGCGTGCCAGCCCGTGAACTCGCACCGCGCGCAGAGGTTCTCGCGCCCACTCCGGCAGAAGGCGCACGCCCCGCACGTGCGGCGCAGCCACGCGATCCCGACGCGCGCGCCCGGCGCGAAGCGCGCGGCGCCGGGGCCCGCGCGCTCGACGCGTCCGACCGCCTGGTGGCCGGGCACGAGCGGCGCGCGGACGAGCGGCAGGTCGCCCTCGACGACGTGGAGGTCCGTCCGGCAGACGCCGCACGCGGCGACGCGCACGAGCACCTCGCCCGCGGCCGGCTCGGGCACCGGGCGCGTCTCGAGGCGGAGCGGCGCGCGCTCGATCGCCGCCTGCGCTCCCAGCACGAGCGCGCGCACGGCTAGGAGTCCGTCCCGGCGCTCATGTGAGCCGCCTGGCAGCCCCTCGGGGCCGACGGGCCCGTGCCGCAGGGATTGCGGGAACCCGTTCCCGCCATGGGGGCAGCGGGCCCCGCGCGCCCCGATGGAGCCCAGCCGCAAGGGGGCGCGCGGACGCGTCGCGCGTGGTCCCGCGATCCCTGCGGCACGGGCTCGCCGGCCCCCGCGCGCGCGTCCTCACGATTCCCCAGACAGCACGCTCAGGCGCCGGCGCGCGCCAGGAGCTTCCTGGCGTTGGCGAGGTGCGGCGCGTCCACCATCCGGCCCTTGAACGTGAACGCGTAGACCCCGCGGCGCGCGTGCTCCTCGAAGGCGGCCACCAGCTCCCGCGCCGCGGCGAGCTCCGCCGCGGACGGCGTGAAGACCTCGTTGATCACGGGGATCTGGCTCGGGTGGATCGACGTCTTGCCCGTGAAGCCCATCGCCAGCGCCTCCTCGCACTCGCGGCGCAGGCCGTCGAGGTCGGCGATGTCGGTGTAGACGCTGTCGAGCGGCTCGACGCCCGCCGCCACCGCGGCGATCACGCACATCACGCGCGCGTAACGGGGGATGTCGAGGTAGCGTCCCGCGTCGTCGCGCACACGCGTGAGCCCGAGCGCGGCGCCGAGGTCCTCGACCCCCCAGGAGATCGCGACGATCCGCGGCGAGGCGGCGGTCATCTCCCGGATGTTCAGCAGGCCCTCGGGGGTCTCGGTCGCGATCAGCTTGAGCCGCGTCGTCCCGTTCGGGATGCCGTGCCGCTGCTCCAGCTTGTCGAGGAGCTGCGCGACCTCGCGGACGTCGCCCGCGTGGCGGGGCTTCGGCACGACGTAGCCGTCGGGGCGCGCGGGGATCGTCTCCTCGACGTCCTGGCGGCCGAGCGGGCCCCAGATCGGGTTCATCCGCACCCAGCGCCCGCGGGGGCCGAAGTCGTGGTTGGCGAGCCAGCCGGCGACGTGCGGGCGCGTCGCCGCCTTGCGGTCCGGGGGCACCGAGTCCTCGAGGTCGAGGATGAGCCCGTCCGCCGGGAGCGTGAGGGCCTTCGCGAACATCCGGTCGTTGCCGCCGGGCACGAAGTGCATCGAGCGCAGCCGCCGGGCGCCGGGGCCGCTCACTTCGCCGCCTCGCGCCGCCGCATCATGGCGTTGCGGCGCGCGACCATCACGAGGTCGCCGTGCTGGTTGCGCGCGCGGTGCTCGAACGTCACGATGCCCCACTGCGGGCGCGAGCGCGACTCGCGCTTGGCGATCACCTCGGTCTCCGAATAGAGCGTGTCGCCGTGGAACATCGGCTTCGGGAACTCGACCTTCTCGAAGCCGAGGTTGCCGACGGTCGTGCCGAGCGTGGTCTCGCCCACCGACAGCCCGACCGCGACCGCGAGCGTCAACAGGCTGTTGACGAGCGGGCGCCCGAACTCGGCCTTCGCCGCCGCGTGGAAGTCGAGGTGGAGCGGCTGCGGGTTCATCGTGAGACAGGTGAAGAAGACGTTGTCCGCCTCGGTCAGCGTGCGTCCGGGCTGGTGCTGGAGGGTCTGCCCGATCTCGAGCTCCTCGAAGTATTTGCCGGCCATCGCGTCCTCCCGGCGCGATGGTACGAGGACGCTTCCGTGATCGCAACCCGGGCGGCGCTGGTGTAGAGTGCGGCCCATGTCGAGGGCGCAGAACCTCCACCCCGAGGTCGCAAAGATGTCGGACCGGCTCCTCCCCCGCTGAGCGCCGAGCGTGCGGCGCGCGATCTCGGTCCTGCTGATCGTCGGCGGCGCGGCCGGCGCGCTCGCGGGGCTCGTGGACGTCCTGGACGAGCTCCGGACGCGCGCGTGGCCGGCGACGAGCGCCGTGATCGTCGGCGTGGAGCCGACGTACACCTACCGCTACACCGCGGGCGGCGTCGAGCGCGTCTCCGACGGCCTCGGCGCGGGGCGGCGCCTCGCGGGCGCGCTGCTCGACTGGCTGCCCCGGGACCGCGTGTGGGAGGCGCGGATCCGCACCAGGCAGATCGGCCGGACCGTGACCCTCCACTACGACCCGGCGCGTCCCGCGACGGCGGTCCGCGCGCCGGGGGTGTCGCAGGCGAGCCTCGGCGTCGTCGCGGGCGGCGCGATCCTCGCGGCGCTCGGCGCGCTCAGGCTCGCGTGGGGCCGGCGCGCGCGGGGCACGCGCCGGCCGCGGCCGTGACGGCGGGGCAAGCCGAAAGGAGCGAGCGCCCATGATCTACGAGTACCGCGCCTACTACGTGATGCCGGGGCGCATGCCCGACATCCAGAAGCGCTTCGCCGACGTCACCATGCGGCTGTTCGCCAAGCACGGCATCCGCGTCGTCGGCTTCTGGGAGCCGGTGATCGGCGAGTCGAACGAGCTGGTCTACATCTGCGCCTACGACGACCTCGCGCACCGCGAGCGGGCGTGGGCGGCGTTCATGGCCGACCCGGAGTGGCAGGCGGCCAAGCGGGCGACCGAGGCCGACGGCCCGCTCGTCGAGCGCGTCGTGAACAAGCTCTGGCGGCCGACGCGCTTCTCGCCGCTCCAGTAGCCGCGCGTCAGCGCGCGCGGAGGGCCTGGAGCGTCGTCCGGATCTGGGCCAGGTGGTTCAGGTCGTGCTCGGCGAAGTGCTCGAGCATCTGATCCACCCGGAGCGGGCCGTACTCGGGGTGCCGGCCGCGCAGGCGCCGCTGCGCCGGGCTGAGCCGGCGCGCCAGCGCGACGTTGGCCGCGCGCAGCGCCGCGAACGCGGCGAGCGTCGGCGCGGGCACGGCGCGCCGGTGGCGCAGCCCCTCGGTCCACTTCTCCTGGTCCCACGCCGGGAGCGCGCTGCCGGGCTCGGCGGCGACCTTGCGGACCCGGAAGCCGAGCGCGACCTCGGCGTCGAGCAGGTGCGCGAGGACCTCGGCCACCGACCACTCGCGCCGCGCGGGCCGGCGCCCCAGGACGCGGCCGGGCACGCGCGCGACGGCGCGGGCGAGCGCGCGGGGCGCGGCGGCGAGCGCGGCGAGCGCCGGGCGCCCGCCGAGCCGGTGATGGGACGAGCGACAGATCGGACAGGACGATCGGGCCATGCTCCCTCCTCGTGCCGTCTATAATAACGCCCCGTGACCTACGACATCGCGATCGTCGGCGGCGGCATCGTGGGCCTCGCCACCGCCCGCGCGCTCCGCGCGCGCGCGCCGCGCGCGCGCCTCGTCGTCCTCGAGAAGGAGCCGCGGCTCGCGACGCACCAGACCGGCCACAACTCGGGCGTCATCCACTCGGGCATCTACTACCGGCCGGGCTCCCACAAGGCGCGCCTCTGCGTCGAGGGCAAGCAGCTGATGTACCGGTTCTGCGAGGAGCACGGCATCCGCGTCGAGCGCTGCGGCAAGGTCATCGTCGCGACCTCCGAGGCCGAGGTGCCGCGCCTCATGACGCTCCACGAGCGCGGGCTGGCCAACGGCGTGCCCGTCGAGCTGCTCGAGCCCGCGCGCCTGCGTGAGCTCGAGCCGCACGCGGCCGCGGTGCAGGCCCTCGCCTCGCCCTCGACCGGGATCGTGGACTACGGCGAGGTCGCCGCCGCCCTGGCGCGCGAGCTCGCCGAGGGCGGCGTCGCGATCGAGACCGGCGCGCGCGTCGCCGCGCTCGCCCACACCGGCGACGGCCTCGAGATCGGTGCCGGACGGCTCGCGCTCCGGGCGCGGCGGCTCGTCAATTGCGCCGGCCTCCACTCGGACGCGGTCGCGCGCCTCGCCGGCGCGCGCCCGGACGTCCGGATCGTCCCGTTCCGCGGCGAGTACTACATGCTGCGCCCCGACCGGCGGAGCCTCGTGCGCGGCCTGGTCTACCCGGTGCCGGACCCGGAGTTCCCGTTCCTCGGTGTGCACCTCACCCGGACCATCCACGGCGACGTCGAGGCCGGGCCGAACGCCGTGCTCGCGTTCGCGCGCGAGGGCTACCGGTTCGCGCGCGTGAACCCCCGGGAGCTGGCCGGCACGCTCGCCTACCGCGGCTTCTGGCGTATGGCGCGGCGTTACTGGCGGATGGGCGCGTACGAGATGTACCGCTCGCTCAGCAAGGCGGCGTTCGTGAGGGCGCTCCAGCGGCTCGTCCCCGCGCTCCGGCCGGAGGACCTGGCCGCAGGCGGCGCGGGGGTGCGCGCGCAGGCGGTGAGCCCGGACGGCTCGCTCGTGGACGACTTCCGGATCGTGACCGGCGCCGACGCCATCCACGTGCTCAACGCGCCGTCGCCGGCCGCGACGGCCGCGCTCGCCATCGGGCGCCACGTCGCCGACCTGGCCGTCGAGGCGTTCGACCTGAGATAGGAGGCCACCACCAGTCGTCCGTCCCACAGCTCGTGCGAGGCGCCCGGCGACGTGATCTCGCAGACGGCGCGCTAGCGCGCGAGCGCGACCAGCGCGACGCCCGCGACCACGATCGAGGCGCCCGCGAGTCGCGGCAGGAGCCGGCCCTCGCCGAGCCAGAGGCTGCCGATCACGGCCGAGAACAGGATCGAGAGCTCACGCGCCGCGACGACGTACCCGGCCTTCGAGAGGCGGAAGGCGAAGAGGACGAGCAGGTAGGCCGTGAGATTCATCGTCGAGGCCACGACGATCGCCCGCCAGCTCGCCGTCCACTCCCGCCGGAGCGCCCCGCGCCGCGCGAGCACGACCGGGAGCAGCAGGAGGCTCGAGCCCACGCCCATGAGCGTGATGTACGGCACCGGGTGCAGCCGGGCCACGCCCGCCTTGTCCACGAGCGAGTAGGCCGCGATGCTGAGCCCGGTCAGGAGGGCCCACCACGTCCCCGCCCGCCGCCGCGCCGCAGCGCGCGCGCCGCCCGGCGCGCGCCCGGGCACGTGCAGGCCCGCGACCCCGAGCACGACGAGCGCGATGCCGGCCGCGCCGGAGGCCGACACCCGCTCGTCGAACAGCAGGAACGCGGCGATCGGCACGAGCGCGACGCCGAGGCCGCGGGCGATCGGGTAGACGCGCGAGAACTCGCCCGAGCCGTACGCGCGCCCGAGCGCCCAGAAGTAGAGCGCGTGCAGGACGATCGTCGCGCCGACGAAGGGCAGCGCCGCCGGGCCGAGCCCGCCGGCGGGAAGCCAGGCCCACGCCCAGGGCCCGAGCGCCAGCGACGCGAGCGTGACCGAGGACCAGAGGAACAGGAGCTGGTCGCGTCCCTGCTTGGCCAGGGCGTTCCAGACGGCGTGCAGGACGGCCGCGCCAACGACGAGCGCGAGGGCGGCGGCAGGCACTCAGCGGGCCCGGAAGCGCAGGAAATTCACCACGTTGTAAGGGGCTCGGGCCCCGGCGAGGTCAGGCGGTCCGGGGCCCCGGGGGCCATCGCCATGGACGGTATGATAACTGAAAATCCCTCTGTTGACAGGGGTTTGCGGATCAAGTAGAGTGTGGCGCCTATGATCACCGTACCGGCGCGCCGCGTGAAGCAGTTTGGCGTCGAGTTCTACCAGGCCGGGCTCTCGGCCAAGGACATCGACCGGCTGGTGAAGTTCGAGGTCCTCGGCTACTCGGGCGGGCCCCGGAACGAGTTGCCCAAGAAGAGCCGGATGAGCACGCGCTCGCGCGTCAACTGGGACATGCTCGAGCGGCGCATCGGCGAGAGCGAGACCGCCTACCAGCGCCCGGTCATCCGCCGGAAGATCGACGAGCTCGTCACCTACTACCGCGAGTGCAAGGACGCCGCGACGCTGCCCGCGATCCCGGGCGCGGTCATCATCACCTCGGAGAAGCGCTTCACGTTCACGCCCGTCGCGGGCCACCACGACCTCGGGCTCCTGCAGATCCCGGAGGAGCACGGCGTCCTGCGCGTGCTCGACGGCCAGCACCGGCTGCTCGCGCTGCACGCGCTCTCGCAGCAGGGCGAGACCATGACCCTCGAGGTGCCGGCGGTCCTCTTCGACTCGCTCGACGCGCGGCAGATCGTCGAGCTGTTCGTGACGATCAACGCCAAGCACACGCGCCTGAACCCGTCGCACATCATCAGCCTCGCGGGCCGCAAGCTCTACCCCGACCCCAACCAGGCGCTCGCGCACGACGTGATCCGCTCGCTCAACGAGGACGACACCTCGCCGCTCCACGGCGAGATCAAGATGCTCGGCACCGGGCGCGGCCGCGTGAGCCAGGCGCCGCTCGCCGAGGAGATCGTGGACTTCCTCGAGACCGTCGAGAAGCTCGGCAGCGGCGGCAAGATCCAGGAGATCCGCCAGAACGC
>MGCF01000053.1:1133-92773 GCA_001788495.1 Candidatus Rokubacteria bacterium RIFCSPLOWO2_02_FULL_73_56 | reverse complement strand
GGGCCGGAGTCGCGCGGCGGCGCGAGCAAGGCCGAGGTGATCGTGAGCGACGGGGCCATCGACTACCCCTGTGTCGGGCGCGCCGACGTCCTCCTGGCGCTGACGCAGGAAGCCTACGACCGCCACGCGGGCGACGTGGCGCCGGGCGCGCTCGTCCTCGTGGACGCCGACCGGGTCGCGCCGGGCCGGGTCGCCGGCGTCGCCTGCCACGCGCTGCCGATCACGGCCACCGCGGTGCGCGTGCTCGGCGCCGTGGTCGGCGCGAACCTCGTCGCGCTCGGTGCGCTCGTGGCGCTCTCCGGCGTGGTCGAGCACGCGGCGCTCGAGCGCGCGGTCGCGGCGCGCCGCCCCGGGGGCAGCGCCGAGCGCGCGCTCCTCGCCGTGCGCGCGGGCGCCGGGCTCGTTGCCGGTGGCTCAGCGTGACCTCGCGCTTCGTCACGCTTCCCGAGATCCGCCGGGCTGCGCGGGCCCGGCTGCCACGCGACGCGTGGAATTTCGGGGCAGGCGGCGCGGAGACCGAGACGACGCGGCGCCGCAACCGTCGGGCCCTGGACCGGCTGGCCATCGCCCAGAACGTCCTCGTGGACGTGCGCGAGATCGACCTCCGCACCGCGCTGCTCGGCGTGCCGCTGGCCTGGCCGGTGGCCGTGGCGCCGATGGGCGGTCTCGTGCTCTTCCACCCCGAGGGCGATGTCGAGATGGCACGCGGGTGCGGGCAGGCCGACACGCTGCTGTTCCTGAGCGGCGCCACGGGCTGGTCGGTCGAGGACGTCGCCAGGGCGGGCGCGGGGCCGAAGATGTTCCAGCTCTACCACCACGGCGACCGCGGGTGGGTGGCCGACCTCCTCGCCCGGGTCGAGGCCTCCGGCTACCACGCGGTCTGCCTCACCGTCGACGTCCAGGTCCTGGGTCGGCGCGAGCGCGACATCGTCAACCGCTACGATCCGCGCGAGGCGATGACGATCGCCCCGAACCCGCGCGGGCCGGACCCCGGCTATCAGGCGCGGCTGACCTGGGACGACGTGGAGTGGCTGCGGAAGACCACGCGGCTGCCGATCGGGCTCAAGGGGATCATGACCGTCCGCGACGCCCGGCGCGCCGTCGAGGCGGGCGTGCGGATCGTCTGGGTCTCGAACCACGGCGGCCGCCAGCTCGACCACACGGAGGCGACGATCGACGCGCTGCCGCGCATCGTCGACGCCGTCGGCGGCCGCGCCGAGATCGTCGTGGACGGCGGCTTCGGACGCGGGACCGCCGTGCTCAAGGGCCTGGCCCGCGGCGCCGCGATCGTGGCGGTGGGCCGCGCGGCGCTCTGGGGCCTGGCCGCCGACGGGGCGGCGGGCGTCGCGTGCGCGCTCGACATCCTGCGCGGCGAGCTCAGGACCACGCTGGCGCTCGCCGGCCAGACCCGCGTCACACGCCTCGATCCCGAACTGGTGTTCCGCGTCGAGTAGGAGACAATAGCGGTTCAGGACAGAGAAGGAGAGACTGCATGAAACGGAGTCGGTTCCTGGCGGCGGTCTGTGCGATCGCATTCCTGGCGTGGGCGGTCCTGCCGCTCGCGTCCGTCCACGCCCAGCAGAAGACGCTCAAACTCGGGATGTTGCTCGCGATGACGGGCCCCGGCGCCTTCTACGGGCAGGTGATGAGCCGCGGGGCGCAGCTCGCGGTCGACCAGATCAACAAGGCGGGCGGCCTCGGCGGCTACAAGCTCGAGCTGGTCATCGAGGACCACAAGAGCGGCGACGCCGACGCCGGCGTGAGCGGCGCGCGGAAGATGCTCGACGTGGACAAGGTGCCCGTGATCCTCACCTCGTACTCCGCCCCGACGCTGGCCATCCAGCCGCTGGCCGTGGAGAAGCAGGCGCTCCTCCTGAACGGCGGCGGCGTCGGCTCCCAGCTCGTCAACAAGGCGAACCTCTACAACACCCGCATGCTCTCCAGCCAGACGGCGCCCTTCATCGTCCAGTGGGCGACCGGCAAGCTCAAGGCCAAGCGCGTGGCCATGCTCTACTGGAACGACGCGGCGGGCCAGAGTGTCGCCGGCGCGATCAAGACCACGTGCGCGAAGGCCGGCTGCCAGGTGGTGGCGCAGGAGCCGCACGACATCGGCGCCAAGAGCTACACGGCCCAGCTCGCCCGGATCAAGGCAGCGCGGCCCGACGTGCTCATGCTCGGGACCTGGGGCGACGACGTCGGCTACGTCCTGAACCAGGCGCGCGCCTACGGCCTCACGGTCCCGATCCTCGGGATCGAGTGGACGCCGAACGCGCAGAAGATCGGCGGCAAGGCGATGGAGAGCTACGTGATCGCCGTCGACCGCTTCGACCCCGAGGGCGGCGATGCGAAGACCAAGGCGTTCGTGGAGGCGTATCGCGCCGCGTACAAGGGTGCGCCGGAATTCTACGCCGCCAACTACTACGAGCACGTGCAGTACGTGCTCCAGCCGCTGATCAAGCGGGTCGTCGAGCGCAAGGGCGACCCGAGCAAGCCGGGCGAGATCCTCGCGGAGATGACGAGCGCGCTGAAGGCGGGCATGACGTTCCAGAGCGTCTACGGCGGCGACATGCAGGTGCACGGCGACGGCACCGTGATCAAGCCGCTCGGCGTCTTCGAGGTGAAGGACGGCAACCTGGGGCTCGTCGGGCGCATCGTCGGCGGCAAGATCCAGGGCTGAGCCATCGTCGGGCTGGCCGCGCAGCTCGCCGCGAACGGGCTCATCATCGGGAGCCTGTACGCGCTGCTCGGCGTGAGCTGGGGGCTGATCTTCGCGACGACGAAGATCTTCCACTTCTCCCACGCGCTCACGCTCACGCTCGCCGTCTACGCGGCGGTGGTGAGCGTGAGCGCCTGGGGCCTGCCCCTGCCGCTCGGCTTCGCCCTCGCCGCCCTCGTCGGCTGCGCGGCGGGGGTGGGCACGGAGCGCTTCCTCTACCGGCCGTTGCGGCGCGTGCAGGCGACGCAGCTCAACATCTTCCTGGCCTCGCTCGGCCTCCTCATCGCCGGCCAGAGCGCGGTGCTGGTGGCCTTCGGCCCCCAGGCGCGCGCGCTCGAGGGCTTCCCGATGCGCGGCATCGAGCTGGGGCCGGTCGCGTTCACGACCGTCGAGGCGCTCTGGCTCGTCACCGCCTGGGTGCTGATCGGCGGCCTGCTGGCGTGGCTCTGGTGGAGCCGCGACGGGCTCGCCATCCGCGCGGTCGCGAGCAACCCCGAGCTGGCCCAGTGCCTCGGGGTCGAGCGCGAGCGCGTGTTCCTCCTCGTGTTCGCCGTCGGCTCGACGCTGGTCGGGCTCGGCGGCACGCTGCTCGCGCTCCGCGACACCGCCTCGCCGACGATGGGCGTGCACCCGGTGCTCGCGGCGTTCATCGCGGTGTTCCTCGGCGGCATCGGCAGCATCCCGGGCGCGGCCCTCGGCGGCGTCCTCCTCGGGCTCGCCGAGAACATGGGCGGCCTCGTGCTGCCCGGCTACTGGCAGGGCGTGATCGCGTTCGTCGTGCTGTTCACGGTGCTCGTCATCCGCCCGGCCGGCCTCCTGGCCGCGCGCGGCCGCTGATGCGCCGCCCCCGACGTCGTGTCGAGCGCGGCGAGTGGGGTCGGGCCGCCGGGCGTGCGCGGGAGGGGGCGACGGAGACCCGTTCCCGCCATGGAGGGAGCGGGCCGCACGCGTCCGGATGGAGCCCGGCCGCGACGGGGCAGGCGGACGCGTGCCGCGTGGTCGTCGCCGACCCCTCCCGCACACGCCCGGCGGCCCGGCGCCGGCCCGCGCTCGCCAGGAGTTCCTAGTGGACTTCTGGCTCCACGTCGTGAACATGATCCTGCTCTTCGCCATCCTCGGCGTCTCGCTCAACCTGCTGCTCGGCTACAGCGGGCTCGTCTCGATGTCGCACGGCGCCTTCTTCGGCGTCGGCGCCTACGCCGCGGCGCTGACCGCGCGCCACCTCGGCTGGCCGTTCCCGCTCACGCTGCTGGCGGCCGTGGCCGTGACGACGCTCCTGGCCGGCGGCGTGACGTTCCCGGCGCTCCGCGTCCGCGGCGAGTACCTGATCCTCCTGACGCTCGCGCTCCAGATGGTGCTCTACGAGCTGATGCTCTCCTGGGTGGACCTCACCGAGGGGCGGACGGGGGTCTCCGCGATCCCCCGGCCGACGCTGTTCGGCCGGACGCTCGTCACGCCCGCGCAGTTCCTCCCGCTCATTGCCGGGTGCGCCGCCCTCGTCTTCGCGATCGGCTACCGGCTCGGCGAGTCGCCGCTCGGCCGCGTGCTGAAGGCGATGCGCGACGACGAGCGCGCGACGCTCGCGATCGGCAAGAGCGTCCTCCGCTACAAGGTGCTGGTCTTCTCGCTCAGCGGGGCGCTGGCGGCGGTGGCGGCCGCGCTGTTCGCGCACTACCAGGCGTTCGTCAACCCGTTCAGCTTCACGCTCGACCGCTCGATCTTCCTGGTCGCGCTCGTGGTGCTCGGCGGCACCGCGAACCTGGTCGGGACGATCGTCGGCGCCGTGCTCTTCGTCGGGCTGCCCGAGGTCCTCCGCTTCCTCGAGGCCCGCGCCGAGATCGTGGACGCGATCCGCGACTTCGTGTTCGGCGCCGTGCTCGTGGCGTTCATGCGCTTCCGGCCGCAGGGCCTCGTGCCCGAGCGCGCGGGCGTCGGCCGGGCCCCGGCCGGCGCCGACGTCGCGCCGGCGCTGCCGGCGGCCGCCGCGCGCGCCGCCGACGGGCGGCCGGTGCTCGTGGCCGAGGGCCTCGCCAAGCACTTCGGCGGCATCCGCGCCGCCGACGGGCTGAGCCTCGCGCTGCCCGGCGGCAAGGTGACGGCGCTCGTGGGGCCCAACGGCGCCGGCAAGACGACGGTCTTCAACCTCCTCACCGGGTTCCTCGCGCCCGACGCCGGCCGCGTCGTGCTCCGGGGTCGCGACGTGACCGGGCTCGCGCCGTGGCGGACCGTGGGCTACGGCCTGGCGCGGACGTTCCAGGACGTGCGCCTCTTCGAGCGCATGACCGTCCTCGACAACGTCGTCGCGGCGATCCCCGGCCAGCCCGGCGAGCGCCTGGGGCCGCTGTTCCTGGCCCCCTGGCGCGCCGCCGCCGCCGAGCGGGCGAACCGCGCGAAGGCGCTCGGCTACCTGGCCTTCGTGGGCCTCGCCGACCGCGCCGGCGAGGTCGCCGCCTCGCTCGCCTTCGGCGAGCAGAAGCTCGTCGCGCTCGCGCGGCTCATCGCGACCGAGGCCGACGTGCTGCTCCTCGACGAGCCGGCGTCGGGGGTCGACGTGCACTGGGTCGGCCGGATCCTCGAGCTGATCCGCCAGGTCGCGGCCGCCGGCAAGACCGTCTGCATCGTCGAGCACAACCTCGAGGTCGTCACGGCCATCGCCGACCGCGCGTACTTCATGGAGGCCGGACGCATCATCGCCGAGGGGCGGCCGGAGGAGCTGATGGCCGACCCGCGGCTCGGCGAGATCTACTTCGGCAAGGGCCGGCGGTGAGCGCCGTGGACGCGCTCCTCGCCGTGGAGGGCCTCACGACCGGCTACGGGCGCAAGCAGGTGGTCTTCGGCGCCTCGCTGGCCGTGCGCGCGGGCGAGGTCGTCGCGCTCATCGGCCACAACGGCGCGGGCAAGACCACGACGCTCAAGGCCCTCGCCGGGCTCCTGCCGGCCTGGCAGGGCCGGGTGGTCTTCGACGGCGCGCCGGTCGAGCGGGCCTCGAGCGCGGCGCGCGTGCGCCGCGGCCTCGCCTTCGTGCCGCAGGAGCACTTCGTCTTCGCCGACCTCAGCGTCGCCGAGAACCTCGAGCTCGGCGCCTTCTCCGTGGCGGACCGGCGGCTCGCGGCCGGGCGGCACGAGGCCGTCCTGACGCTCCTGCCCGTGCTCGCGGAGCGCCGCCGGCAGCTCGCCGGCACGCTCTCCGGCGGCGAGCAGCGCATGCTGAGCCTCGGCATGGCCCTGATGATGCGGCCGCGGCTGCTCCTCCTCGACGAGCCCTCGCTCGGGCTCGCGCCGCTCCTCGTCGAGCGCATCATGGAGACGATCCAGGACATCGTGCGCCGCGAGCGCCTGACCGTGCTCCTGGTCGAGCAGAACATCCGCCACGCGCTCGCCATCGCGGCCCGCGTCTACGTCATGCGCACCGGGCGCGTGATCCTGGAGGAGAGCGGTGCGGCGATGGCCGCGCGCGGCGAGTGGTGGGACCTGTTCTGATCTGATGGGGGGCTCCGGGCGCCCCCCAAGCCCCCCGCACGCTCGTCGCGCCCCGGCACAGCCGTGGCGCTCCTCGATCTCGCGATGTGCTCGTCGGGGCTCCGGGCGCCCCCCAAGCCCCCCGGCCCCCCAGCGCCCGGCAGGCTGAGCGGCGCTCAGGCCGGCGCCGTCGCGCGCCACGCCGCAAGGAGCGCGCGGGTCGCCGGCGCCGGGGCGCCCTCGCCCCGGGCGAGCGCGGCGCGCAGCCGCTCGAGGTCCGCGGCGGTGTCCACGTCGAACCAGACCGGCAGCCGGACGACGCGGAGCCCCGCGGCCCGTGCGCGCCGCTCGGTCTCGGCCAGCACGTCGGGCGTGCTCCAGGGCATCGCCGCGAAGAGCGCGCCGTGGACGCGCGGCATGCCGATCAGGTAATAGCCGCCGTCCTCGCTCGGGCCGAGCACGAGGTCCACCGCGGGATCGGCCAGGCGGTCCACCGCCATCTGCACGAAGGCCGCCGGGAGGCTCGGCGTGTCGCTGTCCACGGCGATGGCGGCCGGGGCGCCCCGGGCCAGGAGGTCGCCGAGCACCGCGGCCAGGCGCGCGCCGAGGTCGGGGCCGCGCTGGGCCAGCAGGTCGACCCCGGGCGCGAGCGCGCGGAAGAGGTCGGCGGCGTCGGCCGGGCTGAACGCGACGACCGGCCGGGCCCCGCGCAGCGTCCGGAGCTGGCCGAGCTTGTCGAGGAGGAAGCAGCGGGCGAGCGCCGCCGCCTGCCCGGGCGCGAGCGGCGGGCAGAGGCGCGTCTTCACGGCGCCCGCCACGGGCGCCTTGGCCATGATCGCGACCGCGACCTCGGGCTCGGCCGCCACGCCTTCCACTCTCGCACGGCGCGGCAGGAAGGCGCGCGGCCACGCGCGGAGGTCCACCAGCAGCAGCGCCCAGAGCGGTGCCCACTCGACGGCGCGGAGCCAGAGCGGGAACGGCGCGGGCAGCCAGGCGTAGGCGAGGTAGGAGAGGCTCACGGCACCGGTGAACCAGACCCAGGCGGGCGACGGGCTCACCGCGACGAAGGGCAGGATGAAGACCGCGTACCACGGGTGCATCGAGGTGGGCACGAGGACGAGGTAGGCCGAGGCGGCGGCCATGCCCGCCCGGAAGACGCCGGCCGCGTCGTCCGTCGCCTCGCGCCGGATCCGGAGGAGCACGCCGAGCAGGAGGGCGAGGAGACCGAGCATCGCGACGGCGCGCGGGCCCTCGCCGCCGAGCCCGACCGCCGCGGTCAGGAAGTGGCGCAGGCCCACGTTGAAGTCCTCGGCGCGCGTGAAGTACGCGGGCAGGAAGCCCACGACCCCGGCGCCCGCGCCGGCGAGGTACGGCAGGTAGCCGGCGGCGACGACGACCGCGCACGCCGCGGGCAGGCGGCGATCGCCCCGGCGCCACCAGGCGAGCAGCAGCACCGCCGGGTAGAGCTTGACGAGGACCGCGACGCCGAGGGCCGCGCCCGCGCGCAGCATCCGCCCGTCCTGGCGCCAGAGGAGCGCCAGCAGGAGCGCGGGCAGGACGGCGACCTCGAGGTGCCCCGCCTGCACGCCCTCGAAGACCGCGAGCGGCGCCCACGCGTAGAGGATGATGGCCTCGCGCGGCACGGCCAGCCGGTCCAGGAGCCGCAGGAGCAGCACGCCGGTGGCGAGCTCGCACAGGAGCAGGAACCCCCGCCAGGCGAGCAGGCTGTCGGGCGCGAGCCAGGTGACCGCGAGGAAGGCCGCCTGGGCGCCCGGCGGGTAGATGGTGGGCGCCGCGGGCCGGTTGATGGCCGCGTGGATGCGCGCGTCGCGCAGGGGCCGGAGCTCGGGCGCCGCGGGCGGGTGGCGGTACGGGTTGATGCCCGCGCGCTGCACGCGGCCGTCCCAGAGGTAGCGGTAGACGTCGGACGAGAGCACGACGGGCGTCGGCAGGACCGCGACGCGGAACGCGAGCCCGAAGCCGAGCACGAGCGCGAGCACCAGCGGATCGCGGGCGGGCCGCGCGAGGACGGCCCACGCGGTCAGCAGGTAGAGCCCGAAGAGGCCCGCGAAGAGCGCCACGTACACGGCGAGGACGCCGAGGTCCGCGCCGACGCGCGCGTGGAGGTCGAGCCCGTAGAGCGGCAGGCTCCCGAGCCCCGCCGCGGTGACGCCGGCGCGCACGAGCGTGCGGCGGCGCATCAGAGGCTCCAGAGTCGCCCGCAGCCGCGGCAGGGGTCCGGGGCCACGTCGCTCTCGAAGCGCGCCCGGAAGCGCCGGTAGCGCTCGCCGTTCCAGATCACCTCGAGCGGCTCGGCGAACGCGTTGCCGAGGACGAGCCCCGCGTAGTCGCGCGCGACCCACGGCGAGATGCAGCACGGGAGCACGTTGCCGTTCGCCGTCACGTAGGCGAGGGTCCACGGCCGCTGGCAGCCCGCCCAGGGCCGCGCGCCGCTCGGCCCGTCCGCGAGGCTCGCGAGCGGCGTGCTGAGGCCCGAGGCGGAGAGCGCGATCCCCGCCGCGCGCGCGCGCGCCTCGGCCTCGGCGAGGAGGCCGCGCTCGCGCTCGACCAGGGCGCGGTGGAGCGAGTTCGCGCGCGTCGCGAGGCCGAGGCCGTTCCACACGAGCCGCTGCACGTGCACCTCCGGCGCGCCCACGCGCGCGGCCAGCCCGACGAAGTCGGGCAGCTCCTCGAGGTTCGCCCGCGAGGCCGTGAACCAGAGCGAGACGCGCGGCGGCGCGCCGCCGCGGGCGCGCTCGAGCGCGACGAGGCGGCCCACGTTGGCCACGACGCGGTCGAGGCGGTCCACGCCGCGCACGCGGCGGTACGTCGCGCGCGTCGCCGCGTCCATGGAGACGCGGAGCTCGTCGAGCCCGCTCTCGATCAGCCGGACCGCGCGGGGCTCGGTCAGGCCGATCGCGTCGGAGTTGAAGAGCACGCGCGCGCCGCGCGCCTTGAGGAAGGCGACGATGTCGAAGAGGTGGCGATTGAGCAGCGGCTCGCCGATCCCGTGGAGCACCACGCGGTCGAGCGCGGGAAGCCCCGCGACGAGCGCCCGCACGCGCCCGAGGTCCAGGTCCGCGGGCGGCTCGAGCGTGCGGAACGTGCGGAGGCACGTCTGGCAGGCGGAGTCGCAGCGGTTGGTGACCTCGAGGTAGAGCGAGCGCGGCAGGGTGGGGACGACCGCCGGGCGCGGCGAGGTGTCCACGCGCGGCGCCCTCAGCGCGCCGACACGAGCGTCGTGCACGCGCTGCCCATCTTCGGCATGTCCTCGCCCGGCGCCGCCTCCCAGTCGAGGGCGACCCGCTCGCCGCGCGCGAACGGACAGTACGGATCCGGGGCGTCGAGGCCGCCCGCCAGGGCGCGGCGGCCGGCGCAGCCGCCGCGGCAGGGGCAGCCGGCGCACGCGGCCGACACGCCACGGGCCTGCGCGAACTCGGGCGCCTCCACGATGCCGGCGCCGCGCGCGGCGAGGTCGGCCAGCGTGAGCGCGCTCTCGGGCCAGTAGGTGCAGGGCAGGACCCGCCCGTCCGGCGCCACGCGGACCGTGGAGCGGCCGCACGCGGGCCCCTGGAAGCCGGCGATCCCGAGCACGCCCGCGAGCACGGGCTCGGTCGTGGCCACGAGGCGCGCGCCGCCGAGGAGGCGCCGGAAGCCCTCCCAGAACTGCGCGTACGAGAGCGTGAACCGGTCCGTGCGGGAGGGCTGGTAGACGTTCACGCGGAGGTCGCAGCCGAAGCCCGCCGCCACGCGTGCCAGCGCGTCGAGCCGGTCGTGGTTGACGCTCATCATGACGGCCGTGACCGTCACCGGCACCCCGAGGACGCCGCACCGCTCGAGCGCGCCCGCCACCGCGCGCCAGTTGCCGCGCCCGCGGAAGGCGTCGTGCGCGGGCTCGGTGGGGAAGTCGAGCGAGCACTCGACGCTGTGGAAGCGCTTGAGCGCGTCGTCGGGCAGCGCCTCGAGGCTCAGGCCGTTCGAGGTGATGCTCGTGCGCACGCCGCGCCGCCACAGGTAGTCGAGGATCGCGCCGTACTCGGGGTGCAGGCCGTTCTCGCCCACGCCCAGGTTCATCGAGCGCACCGGGAGCGCCTCGCACACGCGGCGGACGTCCGCGAGGGTCAGGCGCGCGACCGCGCGGTCCGGTCGGTAGCAGTGCGGACAGCGGAGATTGCACTCGTTCGTGAGCCCGATCCCGACCGAGAAGGCCATCCGTCAGCGCCTCCAGGCGTACGTGAGCGTGGTGCGGAGCATGTGGTAGCCCGCGAGCACGCTGCCCCGGAGCGTGCCGCCCACCTTGGAGCGGCCGATGCGCGGCCGGCAGCTCACGGGCACCTCGACGATGCGGTAGCCGCGGCGCGCCGCCTTGACGAGCATCTCGACCGGCCAGCCGTACGTGCGGTGCTCCAGGCCGAGGTCGTGGAGCACGCGCGCGGGCACGGCGCGGAACGGCCCGACGTCCGTGAGGGCCAGGCCGTAGAGGCGCCGGAGGAGCAGGGCGACCACGCGGTTGCCCGCGCGCTGCTGCGGCGGGAGCGCCCGGGCACCGCGCGGGCCGCGCACGCGCGAGCCGATGACGAGGTCGGCGCGGCCCGCCAGGACGGGGCCGAGGACCCGGGCCAGCTCCGCGGGGTCCTCGTTCCGGTCGCCGTCGAGGAAGACGAGCACGTCGGCGTCACCGGCCGCGCGCACCCCCGCCATGCACGCCGCGCCGTAGCCGCGCTCGGGCTCCCGGACGACCCGCGCCCCGGCGGCGCGCGCGCGCTCGGCGGTGCGGTCGGTGCTGCCGTTGTCCACGACGATGACCTCGCCCACGAGCTCGCGAGGAACCTCGCGCACGACGCCGGCGATCGCCGCCTCCTCGTTCAGCGCAGGAATGATCACCGTGACTCGCATCGTCGCCCGTCGCCCCCGGCTGCCGGTCCGTGGATGGTGCCCCGGCCGTGATCGGCGATTGTCACAACCGTGCAAACAACGGCCGCGGGCACACGCGCCCACGGCTGAGACACGCCGCGCGGCCCGGCGGGTTCGCCGCACCCGGCCGGGCGGGCGGGGTGTCCCAGGTGACAGGAGGGTGCGCCTGCGGGTACAAGGGGACGAGGCGGTCACGCTGGACGGGGGGATGACGATGAGCCGGACGACGACGGAGGCCCGGCCGGGGGCGCTCGCGGGGTGGCTGCGCGCGACCGCCCCGCTCTGGCCGCTCGGCCTGGCGCGGATCCTCTACGGGTACCTCTGGTGGCAGCAGTCGGCCTGGAAGGTCCCGTCGGACGACTTCGGCCGGACGTCGGGCGGCGGCCTGTGGTACTGGGTCCAGCAGGAGATCCAGCACCCGACGGTGGGCGCGTACCGGGACTTCCTGGTCACCGTGATGATCCCGCACTGGACGTTCTTCGGCTGGATGACCCTGCTCACCGAAACCTTCATCGGCGTCACGCTGATGCTCGGGCTCGGCACGCGGCTCGGCGCGCTCGTCGCCCTCGGCATGGCCGCGAACATCACGGTCGGCATCCTGGGCGTGCCGCACGAGTGGGGCTGGACCTACGTGATGCTGCTCACGCTCCCGGCCCTGTTCCTGCTCACGGACGCCGGCCGCAGCTTCGGCGTGGACGCCTTCCTCGCGGGCCCGCTCGAGCGCGCGGCCGCCCGTGGCAGCCGCCTGGCGCGCCTCGCCCGCTGGCTCGTCTGAGCGGCGCGAGACGGGGCGTCTAGGCGCCGGGGCCGCGCTCCATCGAGTAGGGCTGCCAGCGCACGAGCCCGCTCTTCTCGAGGACCGAGGGGTTCACGCAGCTCCGGGGCCAGCGCCCGCCCAGCACCGCCGCGATCTCCTGGCCGACCCGGCGCCGGCGCACCGGGTCGAAGCGCGCCGAGGCCGACGCCACGTGCGGCGTGAGGATGACGTTGTCCAGCCGGAGCAGCGGGTTGCCCGGCGCCGGCGGCTCCTCCTCGAGGACGTCGAGGCCGGCGCCCGCGATCCAGCCCTCCTGCAGGGCCTTGCTGAGCGCCGGCTCGTCCACCGTCGGGCCGCGCCCGGTGTTGACGAAGAGCGCCTCGCGCTTCATCAGCCGGAAGTGCTCCTCGGTCAGCAGGTGGTGCGCCTCGGGCGTCGAGGGAGCGTGCATCGAGACGATGTCCGAGCGCTGCAGCAGCTCGGTCAGGTTCACCGGCTCGACCCCGTGCTGGCTCATGACCAGCTCCTCGACGAAGGGGTCGTAGGCCAGGAGGTGCAGGCCGAAGGGCCGGGCCCGCACCGCGACGGCCCGCGCGACGTGGCCGAAGGCGACGAAGCCGAGCGTCTGGCCCATGAGGCGGGGGAAGCGCGAGAGGAGCGGCCGGCCTTCCTTCCAGCGCCCCTCGCGCACGAGCCGGTCCTGGACGACGAGCCGGCGGAAGGTGGCGAGGATCAGCATCATCGCGTGGTCGGCGACTTCCTCGATGAACGTGTCGGGGACGTTGGTGACCGGAATCCCGCGCGCGGTGGCCGCGGCGACGTCCACCGAGTCCACGCCGACGCTCCCGAGGGCGATCACGCGGCAGCGCTCGAGGCCGTCGACGATGCCCTTCGTGATCCGCCGCCCCTTGGCGTAGAGCGCGTCGGCCTGCCGGGCGGCGCGGATGAACTCGTCCTCGCCGCCGGCGGCGACCTCGACGATCTCCGCCCCGAGCGGGCGGAGGGCTTCCAGCTCGAACTCGTAGCCCGCGCCGGGCGCGCCGGCCGGGGTGACCACCTTGAACGTCGCCACGCCTGTCCTCCTTGGTTGACTAGATCGGGAAGCGCGGCCTGAACACGCGGCGGATCAGGTACGGGTTGGCGCCGAGCTGGTAGAGGCCCACGATGTCGCCCGCCTTGAGCGCCCGCCGCTCCTCCTCGCCGAGCGCGTGGCCGGCGAGGTCCTCGTCGGTGAGTCGCTCCCGCGTCGCGTGCTGGCGCGCGATCGCGGTCAGGACCTTGTTCAGCGCGTACGAGGTGGCGATCACGGGTGCACCCACACGGTCGCGCAGCCGGTGATCCACTCGGCGACCGGCGCGTAGGCGAGCACCTCGCCCTTCCAGCCGGGCACGGCGCCGAGCAGCGCGATCCAGTTGCGGATCTCCTGCCCGCCGTTGCCGCCGTCGCGCTCGATCTCGGCCCAGCTCCAGCCCAGCAGCGGCTCGACGTCGGCGCGCGCGACGTGGTCGAGCACGCGCTGGTCCCAGTCGGGATTGATCCGCCCGGTCTCGGGGGTGCCGACCCAGTGCGAGACCCCGCCCGTGGCGACCAGCGCGACGCGCTCCGTCGCGGGCCGCGAGCGGACGAAGGCGCCGACGAGCGCGCCGACCTCGTGGCAGCGCCGCAGCGTCGGCAGCGGCGGCGCCCCGCAGTTCGTGTAGACGGGCGCGATCGGCACCGTGCCCTCCGGCGTCAGGAAGTGCAGCGGGACCGACAGCTCGTCCCAGCTCTCGATCTCGTACGAGTACGCGAAGTCGAAGCCGGCGGCGAGGCCGCGCTCGAGGAGCGCCATGGACCACGCGGGCGCGCCCGGGATCTTTCGCGGCGTGAGCCGCATGAGCCGCGCGCCGCCGGGGCTCGGCGCGTCGTAGGCGTCCGCCAGGCCGATGCAGAAGGCGGGCAGGTTGTCGTAGGCGAAGTTCTGGAGGTGGTCGTTGACGAACATCACGATGAGATCGGGGCGCGCCGCGGCGAGCCGCCGGCGCAGCTCGGCGAAGCCGGCGTAGAGGTGGTCCCGCTGCTCCGGCTTGCCCACCTCGGGCCGCCCGGTGATCAGCGGGGCGTGGGACGTGAGCAGCGCGGCGACGATCTCGGCCATCGGGCCCTCCCGGTGGGCGCCAGTTCAGCACCCGGCCGGGACGGTGTCAAGCCGGGCGGGCCCGCGCGGCGGCGGGGCGGTGCACCTCAGGCGGGCGCCTCACGCGTGCTCTTCCCGGAGCCTGGTGAGCGCGCGGCTGGCCCGGCGCGACGGCCGGCCTGGAGGGAGGCCGAGGGCGAGTCGCCTTCGCACTCGCCGGGGCCAGCACGGCCACGCGATGCCCCCGCTCCTTCACCTCCAGGGCACAAAGTAGCACCTCGCCGGCTGGCGGGACGCGTCGGGTCCTCCCGGCGCAGCGCGGTTCGGCATCGGCGCGGAGCGGTGGGGCGAGGCGTATGCTTGGGGCGGGCCCGGGAGGCTCCGGGCCGAGGAGGCGCGTATGAAGCTCGACGTCAAGGGCCTCGCCCTCGCTGCCGGCATCCTCTGGGGCGCCTGCATGCTCGTGCTCACGCTCGCCAACCTGACCTGGCCGACCTACGGCGTCGCGTTCCTGCAGGCGATGGCCTCGGTCTACCCGGGCTACACCGGCGAGCGGAGCCTGGTCCAGGTCGTGGTCGGGACGTGTTACGCGCTGGTGGACGGCGGCATCGCTGGCGGCGTGCTGGCCTGGCTCTACAACCGGCTCGCGCGCCGGTAGGGCGCGGTCAGCAGCCCCGCGTGGCGAAGCCGCGCCAGGCCTCGGCCACCCGGTCGAGCGCCGCCGGCGGCAGCGGACCGCGCGCGAGGGCGGCGGCGGCCGCCTCGAGCTGCGCCAGGCTCGAGCAGCCCACGAGGACCGTGGACACCGCCTCCCCGGCCGCCGCGAAGCGCAGCGCCGCCTCGACCACGCTCGCCGCGTGGCCCTCGCGCACCAGGACGTCGAGCCGGCGTGCGCGCGCGACGTCGGTCGCGTAGTCGGGCCCCGAGGCGATCGGCTCGACCGTGGGCACCGCCACCGGGTGGCGCTCGAGCGTCCCGCTGAGCGCGCCCGCCGCGAGCGCCCGGATCACGATGACGCCGACACCGTGCGCGCGCGCCCGCCCGAGCACCCCGGCGAAGTCCTGCGCCGGGAAGCCGGGCGGCACGGCGACGCCCGCGCTCGGCTCGAGCAGGTTGTAGCAGACCTGCGCGGTGTCGAGCCCTCTGGCCGCGAGCGCCCGCTGCACGGCGTCCGTCTCGCCGAGCGCCGTCACGCCGAGGAGGCGGAGCTTGCCCTGCTCGCGGAGCCGGACGAGCGCGGGGACGACCGCCTCGAGCACGGTGCCGACGGGGACGCCGCGGCCGCCGGGCGCGGCCACGATCGCGTTGTGGAGCTGGAGCAGGTCCACGCGCTCGAGCCCGAGGCGCCGGAGGCTCGCCTCGAGCGAGCGCGCGATGGCGCCCGGAACGTCGCCCAGCTCCGCCGGGGCCAGGCGGACCTTGGTCCCGACGTAGACAGCCGGCCGGAGGGCGCGCAGCGCCTGCCCCAGGTGCTCCTCCGAGCGGCCGTCGCCGTAGAGCGGCGCGGTGTCGAAGTAGTTCACGCCCAGCTCCACGGCGCGCGCCACCGCGCGCTCCCGCTCGGCCGGCGTGCCGCGGATCAGCAGCCCGCCCACGTTCCCGCAGCCGAAGCCGAGGAGCGAGACGGCGAGCCCCGTGCGGCCGAGATCCCGGTACTCCATCACGCGCGCCGCCCAACCATCCGAATCCTCAGCCCGGCCAGTCGCTCCGCCCCGTGCGGCGAACGCGGCGTATCAGCCACCGCGTGCCCTGCGCGCGGTCGGCCGCATGCGCTTGTGAGGCCGGGTTGACCGTGACTCGAGCCGGCGCTTGAGCGAGCCCTGACTCTCACTTGGCCTTTCCGGTCCATCGATCGCGATCCGCCCAATATGGGCACGCCCCGCACTTCTGCCCCTCCGGATAGTCGACGCCTTCCTCGTGGGGGCAGCCGATGATCCCGGCACTGAGAACAATGGTCTTTACCTGATGGGCCGCCATGAACTCAAGGGCGGCCCCGCAGATCTCTTGGTCGAACCGGACATCGGACTCGGAGGAGTGCCAGCGCTCGAGCGCGTCGGGCTCGTCTCCCTCTTTCAGGATGACGCCCACTGCGACCTTTGTAGCCCTGCTGGCGTCCGGCCCGTAATAGGCGACCGTAGCGAGCGGGTATCCGCGGAAGCCGCGTCTTGCCTTGTCTCGGAGAGCCGCAAAGCGACCGGACAACACCATCGCACTACACCTCGTTCTGCCGTGTCGTCCAACGCTGGCTATGAGCTGCAGCGCGCAGCGCCGTCAGCTCGATAGCCATGATCTCGACGGGACTGTGATCTCGTCTCCTTTTGCACCCGTTCATTCACCCGGCCGCCTGGCACGTGAGCGACCGCGCTTGCGCGGTGGGCGAGACCGCGCTTCGCGTTTCCCCGATACGTGCCGCAGCATCGCCTCAAGCCCCAAGACATACGACTGGACGCCGAAGCCGGCGATGAGTCCCACCCCGGTCTCCGCCAGGATCGAGCGCAGGCCGCGCTTCTCGATATTGGTCATGTGGACCTCGACGTATGGAAGCGGCACCGCGCGGAGGCAGTCGCGAAGCGCAAAACCGGCAAACAGAAACGCCGCGGGGTTCATCACGAGACCGTCGATCCCCTCGTCGACCGCACGGTAGAGCCGTGCGATCGCCTCGCTCTCGCTCTGCGTGTAGAAAATACCGAGCTCGTACTTGTTCGCCCGCGCGTGCCCAAGCAACATCGCATCCAGCTCCGCGGCGGTGGTCTCGCCATAGAGCTCCGGTTGTCGCCGGCCGAGATAGCTCATGTTGGGGCCCTGGATTAGGAGGATCTTCGGCATAGTCCTGCGCCAGTGATTTCTGATGAGCAGTCCTACCGAATCCATGACGTTGTCCCAGCGACGACCCAAGCGCCGTTGCTCTTCTTCAGCGTGTGCATCGAACCAGCTACAGGCCAGCCGGGCTTGACTGTCCATACCTCGGCCACATCCGATCGAAGTGTCTGACTGTCGTATACGTTCCAGTTACTTGAATTTCGCCGACGTAGTGGTTCGGTACGGGCCTTTCCCGGCCCGCCAGTTCTAGGAGGCTCAAGAGTAACAGGGCGGCGCATAATACCGGGACAATCCGCATACCGATGGATGACTTGCTGGGCATCACCGTTCTTGCGCATCACGTGCAGGATAACGTGCGGCGCGAAGCGCCCGCAAGGTGCTTCCAAAGTATCACCGGACATCCGCATCATAGTTCCTAGCCAGGAGCGTCCGCACCCTGCCGCGGGCGCGGTCGCGGGGCGGGGCCGCTCACCGGACCAGGAGCCGCCGCGCGCGCGCGGCCGCCTGCACCAGCCCCCCGGGGAGCAGCAGCGCGATGACGACGAAGAGCGCGCCGAAGATCAGCAAGGTACTCCTTGAGGAAGACGTAGAGGACCGCGCACATGGGCAGGGCGTCGAAGGTCCAGGACGGGCTGAACGCGTGCGACGGGTACTAGCTGATGTGGCAGTAGGCGAAGAGCCCGCCGGCCAGCCCGGCGAGCGCGAGGTAGTAGCGCTGGGAGCCCGCGCGCCACGGGGGCGCCCAGGCCAGGCCTCGGCCATCTCGCGCCCCCAGTCCGTCTTCTCCTGGAAGACACCGAAGCGTACGCCCGCGTCCTCCGCGTCGGCGGCGCCTGAGACGCGGCGGAGGCCGCGCTGCCCGGCTCAGCCCGGCGCGGTCTCCACGACCGGCTGCGCGAGGATCCAGAGGCTCACCATCGTGTACGTCACCATCAGGACCAGCAGCGGGTACTGGCTGCGGAGGGCCAGGCGGGAGCCGGCGAAGAGGCGCCCGGCCGTGGCGTGCGCGAGGACGATGGAGACCACGTGGCCCGCCACGATCGCGGCCACGGCCGTGAACCAGATGAAGCGGGCGTCGACCACGCCGACGTCCAGGCGATAGAGCGCGGTGCCGAAGAGATCCCAGCCGCGGCCGAAGGGGTCGGAGGCGAGGGGGATCACCAGCTGGCCCGCGAGGAGCAGGAAGGGCAGGTAGTGCGCGATGTGGTACGCGATGGCGATCGGGAGCAGCGTGAGCACGAAGCGGCGTCCGAGCTCCGACGCGGGCCGGCTGTGCGCCGTGGCGCGCGCCATGAGCCGGGCGAAGAGCAGGTAGAGGCCGAGGAAGAGGAGCGGGAACGCCAGGAGCCCGAGGCTCAGGGCGAGCCGCTCGGGCTGGCCGCCGAGCAGGGTGTCCCGGATCGCGCTCCAGAGCGGCGTCTCGGTGAACCCGTCGAAGGTCACGGTCGACAGCACGACGAGGACGAAGACGAGGATCGAGCGATGGACCGGCTCCTCGGTGAGGAGCCCCACCGCCGGCGGGCGCACGATCACGCGCGGCCCCGTGGCGCCGCTCGTCACGATCTCGGCGGGGGCGAAGCGGGCGAGCAGCCGGAAGAAGATCGCGAGCGGATCGCCGCCGCCGAGCCACGCCTCGCGCCCGAAGACCAGCATGCCCGTCCACGTGAGCGCCGAGTAGACGAGGAGCGCGGCCCCGAGGCTCCGCGGGTGGTCGCGCCCCGGCCACACGAGCTCCAGCCAGGCGAAGACCAGGAAGAGGCCGACCGCGGGCCACGCCCCGAGCCGGGCGGGCCAGGGCCTGGCGAGGGCGAGGCGCCGGCCCGGCCGGAGGCGCGCCGCGAGGGCCTCGGCCCACGTGAAGACCGTCGACCACGGGCTCAGGAGATTCCAGACGTCGCCGACGAGGACGCAGAGGAAGGCGAGGCCGACCCAGCCGATGACCCACACCATGACGGGCGCGAGGTTCTTGAAGGGGCTCTGGGGCCCGAGGAACGCCGCGGCGACGATCAGGGCGAGCAGCGCGAGGGCCGCGAGGCGGCAGCCGAGGAGGACGCCCGGCGACGCCAGGGCGCGGAGCAGCCGCCAGCGCGAGAGGTCGTAGCGGGGATAGTCCGCGCGCCACTCCCGGCGCGCGAACACCGCCAGCAGCGCGAAGGAGACGGCCACCGTCGCGGCCGCGCCGGCCAGGTAGAGCGGGAGCGGGATCGGCAGGGCGTAGCGCTCGGCGAGGCCGTGCGCGGCCGCCGGCGGCGCGAAGGCAAGGCCGGCGACAGACAGGACGGCGACGCGGTGATGCACTTGCACGACGAGCATGATACGCTTGCTCTACCTCGAAACCGTCGTCTCTTGCTGGCCGCTGGGCCACCGAAATGGAGATTCCCAGGATGATGAAGCGATCACTCGGATTCGCCGCGATCGTCATCGCCGTCGGGCTCACCGCCCTCACGCTCCCGCCCACCGCCGCGCGCGCCGAGATCCTCGCGCTGATGAACTACGAGACCAAGCCCGAGGACTCGCTCAAGGCCCTGCGCGTTCCCGTGAGCCCCAACGGCCGGCGCGAGGGCATCGCGGTCGTGGACGTCGACCCGCAGTCGAAGAACTTCGGCAAGATCGTCACCGACCTCCCGATCCCGCCCGACGTCATCGCCCACCACATCTTCTACAACAAGGACGCGAGCAAGGCCTACGTCACCGCGCTGGGGAAGGGCGAGCTGCGCGTGATCGACATGCGGCGCCGGCCGCTCGAGCTCAAGACGATCGCGGTGCCGGACTGCAAGGTGGGGGAGGACCTCGTCTTCAGCGACGACAACCGCACCTGGTACCTGACCTGCATGGGGTCCCAGAACGTCGTGGTCGGCGACGCGGTCAACGACCGCCCGCTTCGCAGCATCGCGCTGCCGAAGCCGTACCCGCACGGCATCGCGATCCACGAGGGGATCGACCGCATGCTCGTCACCAGCACCGTGCGCGCGACCGACCTGAAGGACGCCGGCGAGACGATCACGGTGCTCGAGCTCAGCACGGGCACGGCGCTCGCGTCCCACAAGGTCAGCGCCAAGCCCTCACCTGCCGGCGCGGCGCCGGTCGAGGTCCTCTTCGTGCCGGGGTCGAGCCCGCCCGTCGCCTACGTCACGAACATGTACGGGGGCACGTTGTGGGCGGCGACCTGGAACCCGGCGAAGCGCGACCTCGACGTGGCGCAGGTGTTCGACTTCGCGACGACGAAGAGCGGCGTCCCGCTGGAGATCTACGTCAGCCCCAGAGGCGATCGGCTCTATGTGACCACGGCCAAGCCGGGGCACCTGCACATCTTCGACATCTCGCAGGGCGGCCGCCCGAAGCTCCTGAAGAGCCTGCCGGCCGCCGAGGGCGCGCACCACGTCGCGTTCACGAAGGACTGGCGCTACGCGTTCGTGCAGAACGCGCTGCTGAGCCTGCCGGGGATGAGCGACGGCTCGATCACCGTGATCGATCTCCAGAAGGGGGAGGTCGTCGGCAGGGTGGACACGCTGCGGAAGAGCGGCTTCAACCCCAACAGCATCGTCCTGCTCCCGGACTGGAACCACCCGGCCGGGCACTAGCGCGGCGGCGCGGGGACCTGCTCCGCGAGCCAGGCGAGCCCGAGCGCGCCGAGCTTGGCCCGCGTCGGGTAGCCGGTGGCCGGATCGCAGCCGGCGAGCGCGTAGTACGTGGCCCGGGCGCGCTCGAACTCCTCGGGCGTGAGCGCCACGCCCGCCGTCGGACCCTTGCCGCCGAGCGGCTGGAAGAGCTTCTTCGGCAGCGTGTCGGCGTTCTTGCCGATCCCCTCGCGGGCGTTGAAGCCGCGCAGCAGGTGCAGCCGCCGCTCGCCCATGGTGAGCACCTCGTCCATGGTCGCGTCCCAGCCGGTGGCGTAGCGCACGAACTCGACGGTCTCCGCCGGCCCGTAGAGCTGCCACGAGGGGCCCCACACGAACTGGCAGAGCCCGAGCGAGTCGAGGGCCGAGTAGAAGCACTGCGTGCGGTACGCGAAGCGGACCTTGTCGTCGGAGAGGTCGCGCAGGTCCAGGTCGCCGAACTCGCCGAGCTCGGCGAGGCGGCGGCGCTGCAGGCTCCCGGGCTTGGCCTTGAGCATCGAGTCGTGCTCGGAGGACTGGTGGTCGGCGCCGAAGGGGTTCACCGCGTAGATGAGCCCGAGCGAGCGCTTGTGCTGCGGCATGTGCGCGGGCAGCTCCTGCCCCTTCGCGGTGACGGTGAGGTCCACGGCGGCGGGGCCGAGCCGCTCGGCCGCGCGCCGGCTGCCCTCGGCCAGCAGGTCGCCGACGCCCCGGCGGAGCGCGATCGCCTCGATGGCGCGCAGCAGGGACTGGCCGTCGCCGAAGGCGAGGCCGAGGCCCTGGTCGTCGAGGAGCCCCTTGGCCTTCGCCTCCATCGCCCACGCGATGGTCCCGCCGCACGAGATCGTGTCCATGCCGTACTTGTTCGCGTCGGCCGAGGCCCGGGACAGGAGCTTGAGGTCGCCGACGCCGCACATCGAGCCGAAGAGCGCGAGCGTCTCGTACTCGGGGCCGCCGTAGACCGGATCGACGTCGAGGCCGGGCTCGTGGACCTCGACGACCCGCTTGCACTTGATCACGCACGCGTAGCAGGTGTCCCGCTCCTTCAGGAGGGTCTTGGCGAGCGTCGAGCCGTCGATCGCCCGGGCGTCCTCGAAGGTCCCCTCGTCGTAGTTCCGCGTCGGCAGCCCGCCCATCTTGTCCTGGATGGCGAGCACGCCGGCCGTGCCGAACTCGCCGAACCAGCCGATGCCGGGGTTCGCCTCCTGCAGGGCCTTGAGGCGCTTGGTCAGCTCGCGGAACTTCTCCGGATCCGCCGGCTTCGGCGGCTTGCTCCCGCGCACGACGACCGCCTTGAGGCGCTTGGCGCCCATCACCGCGCCCATGCCCGTGCGGCCGTTGGCGCGGTTGACCATGTTCATGATCGCGGCGAAGCGCACGCGGTTCTCGCCCGCCGGGCCGATCTGCGCGACCTCGGCCTTCGGATCGCCGACCTCCTCCTTGAGGAGGCGGTCGACGTCGGCCGTGACCTTGCCCCAGAGGTGCCCGGCGGGCCGGAGCTCGGCCCGGCCGTCGTGGAGCCAGAGGTAGACGGGCGCCGTCGCCTGGCCCGTGAAGACGAACGCGTCGGCGCCCGCGGTGCGCATCTCGGCGGGGAAGAAGCCGCCGCACTGGCTGTCGCCGACGGCGCCGGTGAGCGGCGAGCGCGCGCAGGCGGTCATGCGGCTCTGCCCGGAGATGGCCAGGCCCGTGAGCGGGCTCACGGCCATCACGAGCACGTTGTCGGGGCCGAGCGGATCGGCGCCCGCCGGCATGGCCTGCAGCAGGAGGTACGCCGCGAGCGCGCTCCCGCCGGGGTACGTGCGGTAGACGTCCTCGGACACGGTCCTGGTCTCGACGGTGCCGCGGGTCAGATCCACGTGATAGACGGTCGCCGTGAGTGCCACGCTCGCTCTCCTCTTCCGCCGGCCGCGCGGACGGGCACGGCGGCCTCGAGCCCGTGGGATACGCGGGGACGGCCCCGCTTGCCACGCTGAAGCTTACATCAAGGCGGAAAGCCTGCGGAGGGCGTGACGGGACGCCGGCGAGGGGGCGGGGTGCGCCCGCCTCGCCGGCGCGAGGGGTCAGGAGCGCGGCCCGCGGTGGCGGAAGCGGCCGCCCTGCGCGGCGAGCTCCGCGAACTTCGCGCGCTGCTCGGGCGTCAGGATGGGCGCGATCTCCTTCAGCGCGTTCGTGCGCCGCTGGAGGGCGTCCGCCATGAGCGTCTGCACCTCGGCCTGCTTGGCCTGGATCGACGCCTCGTCGGCGCCGGTGAGGACCAGGCGGCGGAGGTCGGCCTGCGCCTGCCGCAGGCCCTGCCCGAGCTGCTTCCGGGACTGGGCCTCGCGCGAGTAGATCTCGTGGATGGCCCTGGTCTGGTCCTCGCTGAGCCCGAGCTGCTGCTGCAGCCGGTTCCCCCGGTGCGCGCCGCGACCCTTCGCGGCGTCGTCGGCGAGCGCGACGGTGGAGCTGGCGAGGAGGGCGACCACGGCCAGGGTGAGGGCCGGGAGCCAGAGTGTGCGTCTCATCGGTGAGCCTCCTTCGGCGGGCCTGCCGCCCGCCTTTGAGGGGTACGACGCCGCGGGCGCCCGCGCCGTTTACCGCCGCCGCGCCGGCCGCCGTTGTGGTATATGACGATCTCCCGGATGCGCCGTCCCGGCACGCGGGGACAAGGAGGGGGCCATGCCGACGATCGTCCACAACGGCACCAAGCTCGCGTACGAGGACCGGGGCGCAGGCAAGCCCGCGTTCGTCTTCGTGCACGGATGGACCTGCAACCGGGCGTTCTTCGCCCCCCAGGCCGAGCACTTCGCGCGCGCCCACCGCGTGGTGTCCGTGGACCTGCGCGGCCACGGCGAGAGCGACAAGCCCCAGGGCCCGTACCCGATCACCGCCTACGTGGACGACCTGGCGTACGTGATCGCCGAGCTCGGCCTGGGCAAGGTCGTCGCCGTCGGCCACAGCATGGGCGGCATCACGGCGCTCCAGCTCGCCGCCGCGCACCCGGACCGCGTCGCGGCGATCGTCATGGTGGACCCGGCGCCGTTCGTCTTCCCGCCGGAGCTCCGGGCCGCGATCGAGGGGATCGTGACCGCCATCGAGGCCGGCAACCAGGAGCCGCGCCGGCAGTTCATCACGCAGCACCTGTTCATGCCGACCTCGGAGCGGAAGCTGGTCGACGACGTGCTCGCCGTGATGATGGCCGCGCCGATGCACGTCGCGGCCAACGCGATGAAGGGCATCCTGGCCTTCGACGGTCCGGCCGTCGCGGCGAAGTGCACGGTTCCGGCCCTGCACCTGGCGGCCAACCCGCCGCTCAACCCGCCGCACCTGATGTCCGGGTGGCTGCCCGAGGTCGTCAACGGCTGGACGGTCGGCGCCGGCCACTTCAGCCAGCTCGAGGTCCCGGAGCAGGTCAACTCGATGATCGAGGGATTCCTCCGCCACCACGTCGCATGAGGCTCGCGGGCCGGACGGCGCTCGTCACGGGCGCCAGCCGCAACATCGGGCGCGCGATCGCGCTCGCGCTCGCCGCCGAGGGCGCGGACCTCGTGCTGAACACGCGCGTCAACCGCGACGAGCTGGAGGCCGTCGTCGCCGAGTGCCGCAAGGCCGGCGTGCGCGTCGTGCCCGTGCTCGCCGACGTCGCCGACCCGGCCGCGGTGGACGCGATGGTCGCGCGGGCCCTCGCCGAGCTCCCCGCCGTGGACGTCCTCGTCTGCAACGCGGCGATCCGGCCGCACCGGGCCCTGACCGAGACCCCGCTCGAGGAGTGGCACCGCGTGCTCGCCGTCAACCTCCACTCGGCCTTCTACCTGGCGCGCGCGGTCGTGCCCGCGATGAAGGAGCGCCGCCGGGGGAGCATCATCGCCATCGGCGGCCAGTCGAGCCTCACCGGCCGGGCGAACACCGCGGCGGTCACGGCGGCCAAGACCGGGCTGCTCGGTTTCGTGCGGGCGCTGGCCGCCGAGCTCGGGCCGTTCGGGATCCGCGCCAACATGGTGGTGCCGGGCACGATGGACACCGAGCGGCGCTACGCCGACTGGTACCCGGAGTTCCGCCAGGCGCCGCCGGGCGCGCCCGAGCAGCTCCGGCAGATCCCGCTCGGCCGGCTCGGCCGGCCCGAGGAGATCGCCGACGCCTGCGTGTTCCTCGCCTCCGACGCCTCCGCCTACGTCACGGGCGACACGATCCGCGTGATGGGCGGGCGGCTCATCGGCTGACCAGCCTGCGTCCCCAGCGCTCGGAGCGCCCATGCGCCGAGTCCGGGCGTCCGCCCCGTCGCGCGGCCCGGCGCATGTACCGCATATATAATGTTGCGCGCGGCGGCCCGCCGGCGGGCGCCGCGATCCGATCGCGACGGAGGCGACATGGGGAGGACGCGGGGGGCACGGCCGGTCGCGGTGGCCGGCGGCGGGAGCTTCACGGCGGTGACGCCCGCGGCGCTCGCGGCCATGCTCGCCCGCAAGGACTTCCTCTTCGTCAACGTCCACATCCCCTATCAGGGCGAGATCGAGCGCACGGATCGCTTCATCCCCTTCGACGCGATCCAGGCCCACCGCGGCGAGCTGCCGGCGCGCAAGGACGCGAAGGTGGTCGTGTACTGTGGGACCTCGAGGGCGGGATGACCGCCTGGGAGGACGCCGGGCACACGGCGGTGCGGCGGCGGCGCTGAGGCAGTGCAGCACCTGCTACACTCACCGCCGAAGGGTGGCTCCAACGAGCGGGCGAATCGAGGCCGTGCATCCCGAGGTCGCGCGCGCGCTGCGCGCGAAGTCCGGCATGGAGCGCCTGCGCTTGGCCCACGAGACCTGGGAGCTCGTCCGCGACCGGCTCGGCGCCTATCTCGCGGCCCGGCACCCCGAGTGGGGCCGGGAGGAGATCCAGTCCCAGGTCGCCCGCAGGTTGCTGCGGTGACCCAGGCCGAGCTGCTCCGACACCTCGTTGACGCCCTCGAGGCTGTGGGGGTCGAGTACATGATCGGCGGCTCCCAGGCTTCGATGTACTACGGCGAGCCTCGGCTCACGCGCGATGTCGACGTGGTCGTGGCTCTCCGGCCCGAGCACCTCACCGGCTTCCTCGCCCGGTTTCCGGCCAGTGAGTTCTACGTCGACGAGGCGACGGCGCGGGAGGCGCTCCGGACGTCCGGCCAGTTCAACATCGTCCACCCGGGCTCCGGTGTGAAGATCGACGTCTACGTCAACCCCGACACGCCGTACGATCGGACCCGACTCGCGCGGCGGCAGAGGTTACCGCTGGTGCCGGGAGCGGAGGCGTACTTCGCACGACCCGAGGATGTCATCCTCTACAAGCTGCTCTACTCTCGGCAGGGCGAGTCGGACCTGCACCTGCGCGACGTTCTCGGGATCCTCCGGGTGTCGGGGCCCGAGGTGGACCGCGGATACATCACCGAATGGGCCGACCGTCTGGGGCTCGGGATGATCTGGGAACAGATTCGAAAGCAGGTCGACTGAAAGGAGCCAGGAGCGCATGAAGGCGATCCGCGTTTCGGAGTACGGCGGCCCGGCAGTGCTGAAGCTCGAGGAAGTCCCCACGCCGCAGCCCGGCCCCGGCCAGGTGCTCGTGCGCAACCACGCGGTCGGCGTGAACCCGGTGGACACCTACCTGCGCGCCAACGTGGACAACCGCGGGCCGAAGCTCCCGTACACGCCCGGCACGGACGCGGCCGGCGTCGTCGAGGCGGTCGGCGCCGGCGTCGCCGGCGTCGGCCAGGGCGACCGCGTCTACGTGGGCGGCACGCTCTCGGGCGCCTACGCCGAGCTGGCGCTCTGCGACCCGGCGCAGCTCCACCCGCTGCCCGGCACCGTGAGCTTCGCGCAGGGCGCGGCGATGAACATCCCCTACGGCACCGCCTACCACGCGCTCGTCGACCGCGCGCGCGGCGAGGCGGGCGAGAGCGTGCTCGTGCACGGCGCGAGCGGCGGCGTGGGCCTCGGTGCCGTGCAGATCGCGCGGGCGCGCGGCCTCACGGTGCTCGGCACCGCGGGGACGGAACGGGGGCGTCGGCTCGTCGCCGAGCAGGGCGCCCACCACGTCCTCGACCACGGCGCGCCGGGCTACCTCGACGAGCTGCTCAGGCTCACGGGCGGCCGCGGCGTGGACATCGTCCTCGAGATGCTGGCGAACGTGAACCTCCAGAAGGACCTCGGCGTCGTCGCGACGGGGGGGCGCATCGTGGTCATCGGCAACCGGGGCACGATCGAGATCAACCCGCGGGGCGCCATGAACAAGAACTGCGCGATCCTCGGGATGGCGCTGTACCACGCGGCGCCCCGCCAGCTCGCCGGGATCCACGCCGCGCTCGTGGAGGGCCTGCGCAACGGGACGCTCCGCCCGGTCGTCGCCGAGGAGCTGCCGCTCGCCCGGGCAGGGCGCGCCCACGAGGCCGTGATGGAAGCGGGCCACCACGGCAAGATCGTGCTGATCCCGTAGGCCGACTCGCGAGGAGAGGAGCGGACACCGTGAGCGACACCCAGCGCATCGCCGGCGTGCTCTCGCCGGTCGTCACCCCGTTCAAGGCCGACCTCGCGCCCGACCCCGAGCGCTTCGTGCGCCAGTGCCGGTGGCTCCTCGCCCAGGACGTCGGCCTGGCCGTGTTCGGGACCAACTCGGAGGCGAACTCGCTCTCGGTGGAGGAGCGGATCGAGCTGCTCGAGGGCCTGGTGGGCGCCGGCGTGGACCCGGCGCGCCTGATGCCGGGCACCGGCTGCTGCGCGCTGCCGGACTCGGTGCGGCTCACCGCGCACGCGGTCAAGCTCGGCTGCGCGGGCGTGCTGATGCTCCCGCCCTTCTACTACAAGGGCGTCTCCGACGACGGCCTCTTCCGGAGCTTCGCCGAGGTGATCGAGCGGGTGGGGGAGGCGCGCCTGCGGGTGTACCTCTACCACATCCCGCCCGTCGCCCAGGTGCCGATCACGCTCGGCCTCGTCGAGCGCCTGCTCCGGTCCTACCCGGCGCAGACCGCCGGCATGAAGGACAGCTCGGGTGACTGGGAGAACACCCGGGCCTTCCTCGACGCCTTCGCCCCGTCCGGCTTCGACGTCTTCGCGGGCTCGGAGACCTTCCTGCTGCGCAACATGCGGCACGGCGGACGCGGCTGCATCAGCGCCACGGCCAACGTCCACCCCGGCCCGATCGCGCGCCTGTACGCCACCTGGCAGGCCGCCGACGCCGACGCCCAGCAGGCGCGCCTCGACGAGATCCGGGGCGTCTTCGCGACGTTCCCGATGATCCCCGCGCTCAAGGCCGCGATCGCCCGCTGGGCGGGCGACCCGTCCTGGGCCACCGTGCGCCCGCCGCTGGTCGCGCTCACCCCCGGGCAGGCGCAGGCGCTCGTGGCGGCGCTCGAGGCGAAGGGGTTCACGATGCCCGGGCTCGGGACCTGACCGACGCGGCCGGGGCCCCGCTGCGCCGACTACGCGTTGGCGATCTCCGTCGCGAGGAACAGCCACGAGGGCGCGTCCATCTCCCGGAACATCGCGATGGCGCCGGTCAGGTGCTCCTGGGCGCGCTCGGATTGTCCGGCGCGGCGGTAGAGCGCGCCGAGGCCCAGACCGCAGTGGGCGGCAAGCGGCCGCATCCCGAGCTCCTCGGCCAGCGCCAGGGCTTGCCGAAAGCTGTCCGCCGCCTGCTCGACGTCCAGCCGCGCCTCGGTCGACTGGATCTCGGCGAGGAGCCGGAGGGCCCACGCCTCGTGTCCCCGCTCCCTGTGGGTCCGCGCGAGGTCCAGGGCCCGGCTGGCCGATGCGCGCGCGTCGTCGGCACGGCCAGCCAGGAGGCATCCCTCGGCGAGCTGGACGACCCTGAGCGCCTGGCCGCCGATCATTCCGCTCCCCGCGGCCCGCTCCACGGCCTGCTCGAGCAGGGGCAGGGCTTCGTCGAGCCGCCCCGAGAGCGCGTACGCGTACCCCAGGCCGGTCGCCATGAAGGGGAACATGGCGGGGATGCCGGCCGAGTGACAGAGCGCGACGCCCTGGTCGAGCACGGCGATGGCGTGATCGAAGTCGCCCCGACGGACAGAGAGGAGCCCCATGCCGAGGTACGCGCTGACGCGGGCTCCCGGGTGGCCGACGGACTCCGCGATCCTGATCGCCTCTCCGGCGCGCCTGAGCCCGTCCGCGAACTCGCCGAGCTCGGCGAGGGCCCACACGGACCAGGTCCGGCTGGTGATCGCGCGGAAGGCGGCCTCGCTCAGCCGGTCGCGGACCGGCTCGCTCCGGAGCGCCTCCTCGTTGCTGGTGAGCACCGCCACGGCCTGGCCGTAGTCGCCTCGGGCGCAGTGCGTCTGGCCCAGGTAGAGGTTCGTCGCGAGCTCCAGGCCGCGGTCGCCGAGCCCGGCGGCGGCGGCGCGGGCACGCTCGCCCGACTCGAGCGCAGCGTCGAGATCCCCGGTGAGCTGGAAGAGGTTGGCCAGCAAGGAGGCGGCCCGCCCGAGACGGCGCTGATCGCCGATGGCGAGGGCGAGGCGTTCGGCCTCCCGGAGGTGCTCGAGGATCGGCGCCAGGTCCCCGAGCGGAACGAGCGCGCTCCGGAGGTCGAACCGGAGGTCGATGGCCCGCGCGGTGGCCTGCTGGCCCTCGGGGAGATGCTGGACGCTGACCAGGGCCTGCTCGAAGTACGAGGCCGCCTCGCGAAAGGCGCAGCGCCCGCCCGCCTTCCGCCCCGCCTGCCGGAGGTAGCCGAGCGCCTTGTCCCAGACTTCGCCCCTGAAGGCGTGGTGGGCGAGGCGATCGACCTCCTCGCCCAGTCGATCGTGGTAGAGCCGCTCGATGACCTCGAGGATCCTGGCGTGCAGCGCGCGGCGGCGGTCCTGGAGGAGCGTGGCGTACCCGACCTCGTGGGTGAGGGCGTGGCGGAAGGTGTACTCGAGGTCGGGATAGAGGCGGGTCTCGTAGAGGAACTCGGCGGCCTGCAGCTGCGCGAGGCTTCGGCGCAAGCCGTCCTCGCTCTCGTCGGCGATCGCCTCGAGGAGGACGAAGGCGACGTCCTTGCCGATGACCGAGGCCGCCTGGAGCACGCGCTTGTCCTCGGGCGACAGCCGGTCGATGCGCGCCGCCAGGATCGCCCGCGCCGACGCCGGCATCTGCACGGTCTCCAGCGCCTTCACCAGTCGATACGCGCCGCGCTCACCCGACAGGAACCCCGTCTCGACGAGCGTCCGGACGCTCTCCTCTATGAAGAACGGGTTGCCCGAGGTTCGGTCGATCAGCAGGCGCATGAGGGGCCCGAGGCCCTCGTCGTTCCCGAGGAGCGCGCCCAGCAATCCCTCGGCGCTCTCGGGCGGCAAGGGGTCGAGGCGGAGCTGCCGGTAGTAGCTCTTCCCGCTCCACGTGTGCCGGTACTCCGGGCGGTAGTTGACGAGGAGCAGGAGCCGGGCCGTCGGCACGCCCTCGACCAGGCCGTCGAGCAGCGCCTGCGTCTCGGCGTCGATCCAGTGCAGGTCCTCGAAGAGGACGAGCAACGGCTGCACCCGGCTCTCGCGGAGCAGCAGCGCCTTGACCCCGTCGAGCGCCCGCTGGCGGCGCTGCGGGGGGGCGAGCCGCTGCCACTCGGGCTCCTCGGCAGGGACGTCCAGCAGCCAGAGGATCGCGGGCAGCGCGGGCTCCAGGGCGCGGTCGAGCGACAGCAGCTTCCCCGTGACCTTCTCGCGGATCCTTCGCACGTCATCGTGCGTCTCGATCCGGAAGTACGCGCGGAGGAGCTCGACGATCGGCAGGTAGGAGGTGGCCTTGCCGTAGGAGACGGAGCTCGACTCGGCGATCGTCCAGCCCTCTGTCCGATGCGAGTGAATGAACTCCCAGTACAGACGCGACTTGCCCACGCCGGCCTCGCCCACGATCGCCACGACCTGCCCCTGACCGCCGCGGGCCTGCTCCAGCGCCCGGCGAAGCTGCTCGAGCTCCCCGTCGCGCCCGACGAAGCGGGTCAGGCCCCTGGCGACGGCGGCGTGCACGCGGGAGCGCACGGTGCTGGCTCCGATGACCTCGTAGACCTCGACGGGGCGGTCCAGCCCCTTGACCGGCCGCGCCCCGAGTGGCTTGACGACCACGTAGTCCTCGGCGAGTCTCAGCGTGTCGGGCGCCATCAAGATGGTGCCGGGCATGGCCATCTGTTCCATGCGCGCGGCCAGGTGGGTGGTCTGGCCGACCGCCGTGTAGTCCATGTGCAGGTCGCTGCCGATCGACCGCACGACGACCTCGCCCGAGTTCAACCCCACGCGGATGTGCACCGGCACGCCGGCCGTCCGGTGGACCTCCTCGGCGTAGCGCTTCACCGACTCCTGCATCCTGAGCGCCGCGTAGCACGCGCGCACGGCGTGATCCTCGTGAGCCACCGGGGCGCCGAAGAGGGCCATGATCCCGTCGCCCATCACCTGGTTGACGGTCCCCTCGTACCGATGGACCGCCTCCATCATGTGCTGCAGCACCGGATCGAGGAGCCGCCGCGCCTCCTCCGGATCGCGGTCCGCGAGCAGCTCCATCGAGCCCTTGAGGTCGGCGAACAGCACGGTCACGTGCTTGCGCTCGCCCTCGACCGCGCTCTTGGAGGTGAGGATCTTCTCGGCGAGGTGTCTGGGAATGTGGGCCTCGGGCGCGGCCAACCGCGGCTGGGCGCGGGTCGGGGGGCTCGCCGCCGGATGCGCGCACTCGGAGCAGAACTTCGCCGACGCCGAGAGCTGGGAGCCGCAGTTCGCGCACGCCCGAGCCAGGGGCGCGGCGCACTCCTCGCAGAACTTCGCCCCGTCGCGGTTCTGGTGCTGGCACTGCGGGCATCTCATCGGGGCTCCTCAGCGGTGACCACCGCGCGCGGCCAGACAAGTGGGGACGACCCTACCCCAGCGATCTTCGGGGGTCAAGCCGCGGCCCGGCGCCGAGCTGATAGGGTCGCCAGTCGCACGAAGGAGGTCAGTTTCTGGCCAGTGGCCCGGAACTCACCAGCGGCCATGCCAATCGGGAAACCCCGATCCGGAAAGAGTTTTTTCGTGTCCGGCCTGCGATTCTCGCCCCTCGCGACCCCTCCGCTGGGCGAAGGGGCCACGGGGAAAATCCCTTTCCCGTCGAGACGTTGCATGACCCCTCAAGGGTGGTATGGGAGTTGCTGACCCAGGGAGCGTGACCGAGAACCGAGCGATCCGCCCACGACGTAGACGGATACTGATCAGCGGGCTCCAGCACCGGCTGCTGCTCGTCAACCTCGCCTATTTCTGCGTCATCGTGCTGGTCCTGGCGGTGATCCTGGTGCTCCCGCCGCTGCTGCAGCTAAGAAGCGCGAGCCTCGACGCCTCGGCGGAGAACCTCGCGGCCGCGAACGAGTTCCTGTTCCTCCACGCGCGGCTCTGGCCGGCGGTGCTCATCGTCCTCGGCCTGCTCGCCTACCACTCGGTGATCGTCTCGCATCGCATCGCGGGCCCGCTCTACCGGTTCCGGCGCGTCTTCGAGGCCGTGACTGCGGGGGACCTGGCGGCCCGGGCGAGGATCCGCAAGCACGACTACCTGACGCCGGAGGCCGACGTCATCAACGAGATGCTCGGGACCCTCGAGGACAGGATTGCCGGCGTCGAGGAGCAGGCCGCGGCGATCCGCGCGGTGTTCGCCGACCTGAAGCGGGTCCGCCACGGGGGGTCGCCCGACGGGCTGGACGAGAGCATTCGGACGCTCGGCGTGCTGGTGGACAGCCTGCAGGCGCGCCTGGAGCAGTTCCGGAAGCCATGAGCCGGCGGTGCAGCGCCGTGACGGGGGGGAGCCCGCGATGGGCGCACGCGGTCGGCTCCCGCGGCCTGACGCTGGTCGAGCTGATCATCGTCACGGCGCTCATCGCGACGCTCGCCAGCATCGCGCTCCCGATCTACGCCGACGTGACCGAGCGGGCCCGGATCATCCGGGCGATCGCGGAGATCCGGGTGCTCGAGAGCGAGATCGCCGTGTTCGAGATGAGCAACGGCCGGCTGCCGGCGGACCTCGGGGAGATCGGGCGCGGAACGCTCAAGGACTCGTGGGGCAACCCGTACGAGTACCTGAACTTCTCCACTCTCGGGCCGAAGGGCAAGGGCAAGGTCCGGAAGGATCGCAACCTCGTGCCGCTCAACTCGACGTACGACCTCTACAGCGAGGGCAAGGACGGTGAGAGCCAGTCCGCGCTGACGGCCAAGGCGAGCCAGGACGACATCATCCGCGCCAACGACGGCGGCTACATCGGGCTGGCGTCGGCGTACTGAGCCCCGCGGATCATGAAGCTCGACGCGAGAACGTTCACCAGCAAGGTCGCCCGCCGGGCCTTCCTGCTGTTCGTCACCTGCGCCCTCATTCCCGTCTCGGCGCTGGCGATCTTCTCCTTCCAGGGGGTGACGGCGCAGCTGCAGGAGCAGAGCCAGGCGCGGCTCCAGCAGGCGAGCAAGGCCGTGGCGATGACGCTGTACAAGCGGCTGCTGGCGCTCGAGGCCGAGCTGAGGGCGCGGGGCTCCGCCCCGGGCGCGGGAGCCGACGAGCCGCTCGACGAGGAGCTCCAGCGGCCGTTCACCGCGCTGGCGCTGGTCACGGCGGACGGCCGGAGCGTGCCGCTCCTGGGCGGGATGGCGCCGCCCCCGGCGCTCACCGCCGAGGAACGCGAGCACCTCGCCGCGGGCAAGAGTCTGCTGTCCAGCGAGCCTTCGCGGACCGGCCCGGCGCGGTTCCTCCTGGTGCGCGCGCTCGACCGGCAGCGGCCGGACCGGGGGACGCTCTTCGGGGAGGTCAACCCGGCCTACCTCTGGGCCTTCGACGACGAGCCCGCGCTGCCGCCGGCGACGAAGCTGATCGTCCTGGACCCGGCGGGCCGGCTCCTGTTCTCGTCGCTGCGCGCCTCGATGCCCGTGCCCGCCGAGGTCGCCCGGCAGACGCGCCGGGGCACCGCCGGCTACTTCGCGTGGAGCGACCGGGCGAACGACTACGCGGCGAGCTACTGGTCCCTGTTCCTCCAGTTCAAGTTCCTGACGCCGAAGTGGACGATCGTGCTGAGCCAGTCGAAGGCCGACGTGTTCGCGCCGATCGCCGACTTCAAGCGGACGTTCATCCTCGTCATCCTGATGTCGGTCTGGCTGGTGCTGCTCCTGAGCGTGCGGCAGATCCGCAAGAGCCTGACGCCGCTGGAGAAGCTCCAGGAGGGCACGCGCCGGATCGCGATGGGGGACTTCGACAGCCGGGTGGAGGTCGCGAGCCGGGACGAGTTCGAGGAGCTGGCGGCCTCGTTCAACCAGATGGCGAGCCAGCTCGGCCGGCAGTTCAACGCCCTCGCGATGCGGGGCGAGATCAGCGTCGCGCTCAACCGGAACCGGACGCTCGACGAGATCCTCCCCGAGTGCGTGGAGGTCCTGGTGCGCCACCTGCGCCTGGGCGCAGCGTGCGTCTTCGTCCGGAGCGGCGACGACAACGCGCTGGAGCTGCGGGCGAGCGCGGGGGCGTCCCGGCACCCGGACTGGGCGCGTCGCCGGCTGCCGGTGGGCCAGTCGGAGATCGGCATGATCGCCGCGGACCGCCGGCCGCACGCGACGAACGCGCTCCTCGAGGATCCTCGCCTGAGCGACGCGGAGTGGGCGCGGCGGGAGGGGCTCGTGGCGTTCGTCGGCCACCCGCTCGTCGTCGAGGATCGGCTCGTCGGTGTCGCGGCCGGCTTCGCGACGCAGCCGCTCGACGTGGTGGACCTGAGCGGCTTCGCCTCGGCCGCGGGCGAGATCGCGCAGTGCATCGAGCGGAAGCGCGTGGAGGAGGCGCTGCAGGGCAGCGAGCAGCAGGTGCGGCAGCTCCAGAAGATCGAGGCCGTGGGACGCCTGGCGGGCGGCATCGCGCACGACTTCAACAACCTGCTGACGGTGATCACGGGCTACAGCCACCTCGCGCTCGAGAGCCTGGGCCCCGAGGATCCACGGCGCGGGGGGATCGAGATCATCGCCACGACGGCCGAGCACGCCGGCCTGCTGACGCGGCAGCTCCTGGCCTTCAGCCGCAAGCAGGTGCTCGCGCCCGCGGTGCTCGATCTGAACGACGTCGTGCCCGGCATGACGGACATGCTGCAGCGGCTGATCGGCGAGGACATCGAGCTCGTCTTCACCCCCTGTCCGGACCTCGGACGCGTGAAGGTGGACCCGGGCCAGCTCGAGCAGGTCATCGTCAACCTGGTCGTGAACGCCCGCGACGCGATGCCCGACGGCGGCCGGATCACCCTCGAGACCGAGAACGTCGAGCTGGGCGAGCACTTCGCGCGCCAGCACGCCGGCGTGAGCCCCGGCCCGCACGTGATGCTGGCGGTCAGCGACACGGGCACGGGCATGGACGCCGAGACCCAGTCGCACATGTTCGAGCCCTTCTTCACGACGAAGGAGCCGGGCAAGGGCACCGGGCTCGGCCTGGCCACGGTCTACGGCATCGTCCGGCAGAGCGGCGGGAGCATCTGGGTCTACAGCGAGCCGGGCGCGGGCAGCACGTTCAAGATCTACTTCCCGTGCGTCGAGGGTGAGCCGGAGCGGGCGGAGGTCTCGAGCCTGCCCCCGGCGCGCGGGAGCGAGACCGTGCTGGTCGTCGAGGACGAGAACGACGTGCGCGCCCTCGTGCACGGGATCCTCGCGGACCACGGCTACGCCGTGCTCAGCGCCGGACGGAGCGCCGAGGCGCTCCGGATCGTCGAGCACCACGCGGGGCCGATCCACCTGCTGGTGACGGACATGGTGATGCCCGAGATGAGCGGGTCCGCGCTGGCCGAGCGGCTCGTCTCGCTCCGTCCGGAGATGGCCGTCCTGTACATGTCGGGCTACACGGACCACGCGGTCGTCAGCCACGGGCGCCTGGACCCCGGGACGCCCTACATCCAGAAGCCGTTCACCCCCGACGCCCTGGCGCGCAGGGTGCGCGCCGTGCTGGACGCCGCGGCCGTTCCGAGCCCGGCGGCGTAGACGCTCCGCCTCGCGGCGCTTCACCCGCCTCGTCCGCTGACCGCCCGCGCCGCGCGCGCGCCGCGCAGCCCGGCGGGACAGCGCACGCGACGACCCGGGCGCATGTCGCGCCCTCAGACGCCCGCGCGGGAGAGCGTGAGCCCGATGTTCTCGGGCGCGGACTTGCGCGCGCCCCGTTCCACCTCGTGCATCACCTCGACCACGGCCGCGGAGACGGGCGTCGCCACGCCGCGCTCGCGCCCGCGCGCCACCACGTGGCCGTTCATGTGCTCGATCTCCGTCGGGCGCCCCTTGGCCACGTCCTGCGCCATGGACGCGCGCCAGTTGGGCCCGCCCGCGGCGGTCGGCGTGAGCATCCGGTCGAGCGCCTCCCACGTCTCGCGCCGGCCGGCGTCGGCCCACTGTTCGGCGGAGGCGCGGTTGAACGGCGGCACGCGGTAGCCGCACGCGCGCCCCACGCGCGCGGACTCTCCCGCGAGGCGGAGCGTGATCGCGCGCCCCACCTCGCTCGACAGGATCTCGAGCGAGCCGAGCCCCGACATCGCCTGGACCGGGTTGCCCATGGCGTTCGCGCAGAGCTTCGACCAGCGCTCGCCCCAGAGGTTGTCGGTCACCTGGGCCCCGTCGATCACCGAGAGCAGCTCGGCCAGCGTCCGCGCGCGCGGCGTCGGCCGCCCGTCGTGCTCGCCCACGCGGAACACGTCGTGCCCCGTGCCCTGGCCGCGCCCCAGGCCGCGCTCGACCTGGCCGGGCTTCCAGAGCGCCACGCCGATCTTCGACATGACGAGCCCCACGGCGCGCGAGACGCCGGCGACGGCCGCCACCACCGGGTCGGGCCAGCAGTTCTGGGCCGCGACGACGTAGCCGTCCGGCGCCAGGTGGCGCAGCGCGAGTTGCGTCGCCCACGCGGTGTCGTAGACCTTCATCGCGACGAAGGCGATCTCGAAGTCGCGCGGCAGGCGCGCGGCCTCGCCAAGGTGCACCGCTGCCGGGCGTGCCTGGAACGGCTCGTGCGGGCCGGTCACGGAGAGGCCGTGCCGCCGGACCGTCTCGACCTGCTCGGCCCAGGGGTCCACGAGCGTCACGTCGTGGCCGGCGCGCGCCAGGAACGCGCCGAGGTAGCTGCCGATCGCTCCGGCACCGACGAAAAGGATCTTTCGGGTGGTCATGCGGACGACTCTCGGCGGTCCCCGGCACGCTGTCAAGAGGGCCGAGGCGTCCAGCCGGAGCTCCACGCCATGCGGGATACAGCGCAGGGCTAGCGCCGTCCGGCCGCCTGCTGCAGCTCGCGGACGTGCTCGGCCCAGTGGCGGGCCAGCAGCTCGAGGCGCTGCCGTCCCGTCAGCACCTCGCCCGCCGCCCGCTGGAAGCAGGGCCGCTCGAGATCGGGCGCGCGCCGGGCCGCGTGCAGGAGCCGCGCGTGCGCCTGCCGCGCCTGCGCGAGCAGCTCGTCGTAGCTCTCGTGCTCGTGCAACCGCCGGCACACCTCGTTGACGGCGTCGGAGTCGGCCGGCACCGGCCAGACCGGGCCGCCGTGCGCCGCCGACTCGATGCCCCACGCCGTGGCGTCGTGGAAGTAGAGGAAGTGCATCAGCACGTCCCGGGCCTGCCAGCGATCCACCCGGGCGTCGGTCGCCCGGCCCGGCCCCTCGAACCAGGCGAGCGCGTCGCGCACCACCCGGTCGAGCTCCGTGAGCGGCCCGTCCTTCGACGGCGTCGTCGTCATCCGCGGCCTCCTGTCTCCGTCGCCGGGGGCTAGGGGTGATCCACGGGGGGCGCCGTCCAGCCGCCGCGCGTGAGCCCCAGGGCCGCGAGCGCGCGGCCGAGCCGCCGGCGCCGGCCCGCCGGGCCCGTGGCGACCGCGCGGCTCGTGGCGCCGAGCCAGGCGCCGAGGTCGTCGAGCAGGGAATAGGCCACCGGCGTCGCCACCAGGGTCAGCAGCAGCGACAGCGTCTGGCCGCCGATGATGACCACGGCGATGACCCGCCGCTCCTCGGCGCCGGGGCCCGTGCCGACGGCCAGCGGGATCATGCCCGCCACGAACGTGAGGGTCGTCATGAGGATCGGCCGCAGCCGGTCGCGGTTGCCCTGCAGGATGGCGGCGAGCCGGTCCATGCCCGCCGCGCGGAGCGTGTTCATATGATCGATCTGGAGGATGGCGTTCTTCTTCACCACGCCGAAGAGCACGAGGATCCCCAGCGCCGAGTAGAGGTTCAGCGTGTTGCCGGTGAGCCAGAGCGAGAGGAGGGCGAACGGCACCGACAGGGGCAGCGAGAGCAGGATCGTCAGGGGATGGACGAGGCTCTCGAACTGCGCGGCCAGGATCATGTACATGAACACGATGGAGAGCGCGAACGCCCACACGAGCTCCCCGAACGTCCGCTCCAGCTCCCGCGCGCGCCCGGAGATGATCGTGTCGTACCCCGGGGGCAGGTCCATCCGCACGACCTCGTCCCGCAGCGCCTGCACCCGGTCGGCCAGCGCGTAGCCGGGCGCCACGTTCGCACGCAGGCGCGCCTCGCGGTGGCGGTCCAGGCGGTCGATGCGCGAGGCCGTCCAGGCGGGCGTCAGGGTCACCAGGTTGTCGAGCCGCGCGAGGCCGCCGCCCGCCCGGGGCACCCACAGGAGGCCGATCAGGCCGGGGTCGTCCCGGTCCTCCGCGCGCAGCCTGAGCTGCACGTCGTACTCGTAGTTCGCGCGCGCGTCGTAGAAGCGGGTGACCTCGTCGTCGCCGCCCACCATGAGGCGGAGCGCGGTGGCGATGTGGGCGGTGTCCACCCCGAGGTCGGCCGCGCGGTCGCGGTCGATCCGTACGCGCAGCTCGGGCTTGTCGAGCTTCAGCGTGGTGTCGGCGTCCACCAGGCCGAGGTCGTCGCCGCGCTGCCGGAGCCGCTCGGTGTACGCGGCCAGGGCGTCGAGGTCCGGGCCGCGGAGCACGAAGTCGATGTCGATGAAGCCCCCGGCGAACCGGAAGCCCGCCGGGTTCCGCACCTGGATGCGGACGTCCTCGCCGGCGGCGCGCCCGAGGCGGCGCCGCACCTCCTGCATCACCGCCTGCTGAGAGCGGTTGTCGCGGAAGGCCGCGCCCGGGTCCGCGCGCAGCAGCCCCCCGGCCAGGCGACCGAGCGAGAAGACGCGCGCCTCGTGGGGCACGAGGCCGACGTAGACGCGCGCCTCGTTCACCGCGCCCAGGAACGAGCCGCCGGTCGTGGCCAGCACCAGCCGCACCCCCGGGACGCTCCGGATCTCGGCATCGATGCGCCGCACGAGGGCGTCCATCGCGGGCAGGCTCAGGCCCTGGGCCGCGGTCACCCGCACCTCGAACTCGCCCTCGTCCACGCCGCTCGGCAGGTAGTCCTTGCCGAGGAGGCCGTAGAGCGGGACCGCGGAGGCGGCGACGGCCACGGCGACGGCGCTCACGGCGAGCCGGTGGCGCATGCAGAGGGCCAGGGCGGCCGTGTAGCCGCGGTCGAGCCCGCGGTAGAAGCCGCGCCGCGAGCGCGCCTCGCCGGCGCCCGCGCTCTCCGGGTGCAGGAGCCGCGCGCTCATCATGGGCGTGAGCGTGAAGGAGACCAGCAGGCTCACCAGCACGGCCACGCCCGCGGTCAGGCCGAACTGGTAGAGGAAGCGCCCGGAGACGCTCGACATGAACGACACGGGCACGAAGATCACCACGAGCGACAGCGTCGTGGCCATGACGGCCAGGCCGATGTCCGCCGTGGCGGCCCGGGCGGCCTCGAACGGCCGCATCCGCTTCTCCTCCATGAACCGGAAGATGTTCTCGAGGACGACGATGGCATCGTCGATCACCACGCCGACCATGAGCACCAGCGCGAGCATGGTGACGCTGTTCAGCGTGAAGCCGAGCGCGCGCATCATCGCGAACGTGGTGATCACCGAGGCCGGGATGGCGACGGCCGCGATCACGGTCGAGGCCCAGTTCCGCATGAAGGCGAGCACCACGAGGGACGCCAGGATCGCGCCGAGGACGAGGTGCACGTTGATCTCGTGCAGGGCCGCGTAGATGTAGCGCGACTGGTCCTGGAGGACCTCGACCCGGACGCCGCCGGGCAGCCGGGCGGCGGCCCGCGCGAGGTTCGCCTTGGCCGCCTCGATCGTCGCCACCGTGTTGGCGCCGGACTGCCGGCGGACCTCGAGGATCACCGCGGGCGAGCCGTTGAGGCGGGCGATCGAGCGCTGCTCCTTGGTGCCGTCCTCCGCGCGCCCGAGGTCGCGGATCCGGACGGGGACGCCGCCCACCGTGCTCACGACGAGCTCGTCGAAGGCCCGCGCGTCGGGCAGGCGTCCCATCGTCCGCAGCGAGTGCTCCCGCGCCCGGCCCGTGACGTTGCCCCCGGGCAGGTCGGCGTTCTGCCGCACGAGAGCCTCGCGCACCGCGGTGATCGGCAGCCGGAAGGCGGCCAGCCGGTCGGCGTCGATCCAGACGTTGATGGCGCGCTCGAGCCCGCCGACGATCTGCACCTGGCCGACGCCGCTCGCGCGCTCCAGCCGGAGCTTGACGACCTTGTCGGCGAGCTCCGTCAGCTCCCGGATCGGCCGGTCGCCGGACAGCGCCACGGTGAGCACCGGGGCGGACTCGTTGTCGAACTTCGAGACGATGGGCGGCTCGGCGTCCTGCGGCAGGTCGCGCAGCACCGTCGCCACGCGGTCGCGGACGTCCTGGGCCGCGGTCTCGATGCTCTGGGCGAGATCGAAGGTGATGATGACGATCGAGCTGCCGGCCGAGGAGATGGACCGCAGCTCGTCGATGCCCGCCACCGTGTTGACGGCCTCCTCGATCCGCTGGGAGATCTGGATCTCGACCTCCTCGGCGGAGGCGCCGGGGAGCTGCGTGCGGATGAGCACGGTGGGGAGATCCACCACCGGAAACCGGTCGACGCCGAGGCGCGCCCAGGACACGGCGCCCACCACGACGAGGGACAGGATCAGCATGGCCGCGAACACCGGCCGGCGGATGCAGACCTCGGCGAGCCGCTGCACGGGCGCGCTCCGCTAGCGCCGCCGTCCGGGCGGCGCCGTGCTCACCCGCGCGCCGTCCTGGAGCTGGGCGAGGCCCGAGGTGGCGACCTGCTCGCCCGCCCGCACGCCGGTGACGGCCTCGATCATCCCGTCCTTGCGGGTGCCGAGGGTCACCGTGCGCTCGCGGGCGGTGCCGTCCGCGACGACGAAGACCCGGGTGAGGCCGGCGAAGTAGGACACGGCGCTCTCCGGCACGAAGGCCACGTCCCGGTCCTGGCGCAGCACGACGGCGCCGCGGGCGAACAGCCCGGGCTTGAGCAGCCCCTCGCGGTTGGGCACCTCGGCCTCGAGCAGCATCGTGCGGCTCGTCACGTCGACGGCGGGGCTCACGCGCGTGACGCGTCCCGCGAAGGTGCGGCCCGAGGCCGGCTCGGCGCGCAGCCGCACGGTCTGGCCCGGCCGGACCTCGAGCGCCGCGTGCTCGGCCACGGTGCCCGTGAACTTGAGGGGGTCGCTCCGCATGAGCGTGAACACGGGGGTGTTTTCCGGCACGTACTGGCCCGGGTTCAGGTGGCGCCGGGCGACGGCGCCCCCGATCGGCGCGCGCAGGGTGGCGTCGGTCAGCTTCTTCTTGGCCAGGCCGAGCTCCGCCTGGCGCTGCCTCCCGTCGGCCTCCGCCACGCGCACCGCCGAGCGGTCGCTCTCGAGCTGGGCCTCGGCGACGCGCACGCGGTCGGGGTACTGGCGCAGCTCCACCTGCGCGATCTCGTGCTGCGCCCGCGCGGCCTCGTACTGGGTGCGCGACACGTCCAGGTCGCGCTGGGCGATCAGGCCCGCCGCGACCAGCGTGCGCATCCGCGCGAGGTTGGCCCGGGTCTCCTCGAGCGCGGCGCGCGTCCGGTTCAGCGCGGCCTCGAGCGAGCGCCGGCTCTCGCGGACCTGCTGGAGCTGGGCCTGCGCGGCGTCGGCCTGAGCGTGCGTCCGGCGCAGGGCGTCGCGCGCCGCGCCGAGCGCCGCCTCGGCCCGCTCCACGGCCAGGTTCGACTCGCGCGGGTCCAGCTCGGCCACCACCTGGCCCGGCCGGACCCGGTCGCCGAGGTCGACGAGCAGCCGCGCGACGGTGCCCGCGATGGAGGTGTTCAGGACCACTTCCTCCCAGGCGAGGAGGCTGCCCGTCACGTCCACCGTCCGGTCCACGGCGCGGGCCTCGACGGGCGCCACGCTGACGGCCAGGGCGCGGGCCGATGCGGCCTTGGCGGTTTCCACCGCGCTCGACGGGTCTCCCCAGCACCCAGCCACCGCCACCGGAACGAGCAGCAGCGCCACTGAGCGCGCGGTGGGCCGGAGGGCCCGCCGGCGGCCGCGCGGTTCACCGAATCCTGGCTGCACGGTTCCAGTGTATGCCGGGCCCGCGCCCATCGGCGACACGATCGCGCCCGGCCGCCCGGCCCTCAGCCCGAGAGGACGCGCGTCCAGGGCCTCGGGCTCCTCACGGGAGCCCGAGGCGTGGCACGATCTCGCGGGTCGTCCGCTCGAGCTGCTCGGCCTGGTCGCCGCCGCCGAAGCGGAGGACGATGTGGCGGACGCCGGCGCGCACGAACCCCTGCAGGCGCTCGAGGCAGCTCGCGGCGTCGCCGGCGTGGAAGCCCTGGACGCGCGCGATGGCCTCGTAGGGGGCCGCGTAGTAGCCCTCGACGAACTTCCGGAGCTCGGCCTCGGCGGTCCGCGCGTCGCGGCCGACGTTGAGCGTCGTGTAGAGGGCGGGCGTGAGGTGCGCGGTCCCGCCGCGCTCGGCCCGCGCGGTCGCCAGGACGCGCGCCCAGCCCTCGGCCCACGCCTCGGGCGTGACGCTGTTCGGCGCCCAGCCCTCGGCCCACGCCTCGGGCGTGACGCTGTTCGGCATCCAGCCCTCGGCCAGCCGGCCGGCCCGCTCGGTGGCCGCCGCCACCTCGCCGCCCATCCAGACCGGCGGGCCGCCCGCGCGCGCGGGCGTCGGCAGCAGGCGCGCCTCGTCGAGGCTCCAGTACCGCCCCTGCACGCTCACGGGGCGCTCACCGGCGTCGGCCCAGAGCTGGCGGCAGATCGCGAGCGACTCCACGAGGCGGCCGACCCGCTGCGCGAACGGCACGCCCGCGTTCTCGAACTCGCGGCGGACGGCCTTCGAGTCCGGCGCGATCCCCACGCCCAGCACGAGCCGCCCCTCGGCCAGGCGGTCCACCGTCGCGACGGCGTGCGCGAGGACGAGCGGGTGGCGGAGGGCGGGGAGCAGGACCGCGGTGCCGAGCCGGCAGCGCCGGGTCCGCGCCGCCACGGCGGCGAGGAGGGTCAGCGGCTCGAAGCGCGGCCGGGCCAGGAGCGAGTCGCCCACCCAGAGCGACGCGTAGCCGGCCGCCTCGACGCGCTCGGCCAGCGCGAGGAGCGGCGCGGTCTCGAAGCGCCCGGACATCACGGCCTCGCGCGTGGGCAGCAGGACCCCGACCTGGATCGACTCGGTCGTCATGGCGCGGTATCGTAGCACGCCATGGACCCGCTCCCGCGCCGCCGGCTCGGCCGGACCGACATCGTGGCGAGTGTCCTCGGCTTCGGCGGCTCCGAGATCGGCTACGAGCGTGTGAGCGTCCGCGCGGTCGCGCGGCTGCTCGGGAGCGCGCTCGACGCCGGGCTCAACGCGATCGACACGGCCGAGTGCTACGGCGACGGCGAGCGCCTCATCGGCGCGGCGGTCGGCGCCCGGCGCCGGGAGTTCTCCCTCTTCACCAAGTGCGGACACGCCGCGGGGTGGGGGCGCCCGGACTGGCGCCCGGCCGCGCTGCTCGCGAGCATCGAGCGGAGCCTCTCGCGGCTGGCGACCGACCACCTCGACCTGATCCAGCTCCACAGCTGCTCGCTCGCCGAGCTGCGGGCGGGCGACGCGATCGACGCGCTCGAGCGGGCGCGCGCGCGGGGCCTGGCGCGGTACATCGGCTACAGCGGCGATGGCGCGGCGGCGCGCTTCGCGGTCGAGTGCGGCCGCTTCGACACGCTCCAGACCTCGGTGAGCGTCGCCGACCAGGAGGCGCTCGAGCGCACGCTGCCGCTGGCGCGCGCACGCGAGATGGGCGTGATCGCCAAGCGGCCGCTCGCGAACGTCGCCTGGCGCCACGCGCGGAAGCCCGCGGAGCCCTACCACCAGACCTACTGGGCGCGCCTGCGGGCGCTCGACTACGCCTTCCTGAAGGGCGCGCCGGACGTGGCGGTCTCGACCGCGCTGCGCTTCACGCTCGCGGTGCCGGGCGTGCACACCGCGATCGTCGGGACCACGAAGCCGGAGCGCTGGCAGCAGAACGCCGCGCTGCTCCAGGCCGGTCCGCTGCCGCCCGACGAGTTCGAGAAGATTCTGGCGCGCTGGCGCGCCGTCGCCGACGCGTCGTGGGAGGGACAGGAGTGACATGGACGCGATCGACTTCCTGCTGCTCCGCTACGGCGACCTGCACCGCCGCCTGATCGACGATCTGCTCGGCAAGCTGGCCGAGGGGCAGGTGCGCGGGCGGCCGCATCCAGGCGTCAACACCGTGGCGTGGCTCCTCTGGCACACGGCGCGGATCGAGGACGTCGGCGTGAACCGCTTCGTGCTGGACCGTTCTCAGGTCTTGGACGACGGCTGGCTCGAGCGCCTCGGCGTCGGGCGCCGCGACGTCGGCACGGGCATGCGCGACGCCGAGGTGGACGAGCTGAGCGCGCGCATCGAGCTGCCGGCGCTCCGCGGCTACTGGCAGGCGGTGAGCGCGCGGACGCTCGCGGCCCTGGAGACGCTGCGCGGGAGCGACCTCGAGGTCGTCGTGCCCGCGGAGCGCGTCCGGCGCGTGGCGACCGCGGAGGGCGCGGTCGCCCCCGGCGCCGAGTGGCTCACCGAGTTCTGGGCGGGCGGCCGCAGCCGCGGCTGGGTCCTCGCGCAGACGCCGCTCCTGCACGTCTACGGCCACTACTTCGAGGCCCGGGTGAGCGCGGGGCTCTGGGGCGTTCGCAGCCCCTAGCGCGGACTATTCGCGAACGGTCACCGCGCGAGGCCCACAGCGCGCGGCACGGCGGGGACCGCCCCTGGCGCCACCCGCCCGGTCGTGCCAGCGCCGTTCGCGAATGACGCGGGCTAACGGCGGCGCCGGGGCGGGCCGCCCGCCTCGGAGAGCGCCGAGCGCAGCGCGGCGAGCAGCGCCCGCGCCTCGGCGCTGAGCGGTCGCTGGCGCGGGTGGATCACGTCGAGGCTCCGGCTGATCGGCTCGGCGTCCACGATCTCGATCGCGACGAGGGCGCGGCGCCGCAGCTCGCGCCCCACCGCCAGGTGGGGGAGGAAGGCCAGCCCCAGGCCGCGCTCGACCATCTTCTTGGCCGTCTCGATCGTCTCGACCTCGAGCGCGACGTTGGGGACGAGGCCCGCGCGGCGGAACAGGCCGTGCGTGAGCGTCCAGTCGCTCGAGCCGCGGTCGAAGAAGATCAGCGGGCGGTCGGCGATCTCCTCGAGCCGCGCCCGGCGCGCGCGTGCGGCGGCCTCCGAGGGCCGCGCGACGAGGATCAGCGGATCGTCCCGCAGGCTCACCGTCTCGACCGCGGGGTGGTGGAGCGAGCGCGCCAGGCCGAGCTCGGCCTCGCCCCGGATCACCATCTCGAGGACTTCCTTGGAGTGGCCCGAGCGGACCGTGATCATCACCCTGGGGTGCGCCGCCTGGAAGCGCTGGAGCACGTCGGGCAGGAGGTAGGTGCAGATCGAGAGCACCGCCGCGATCTGCAGCGCGCCGCCGCTCGCGGGGCGGAGGTCGTGGACCGCCTGGCGGGCGAGGGCGACCGCGCGCAGGAGCTGCTCGGCGTGGGGCCGGAGGACGCGGCCCGCGGCCGAGGGCGCGAGGCCGCCGCGCCCGCGCTCGAAGAGCGGCACGCCGAGCGACGCCTCGAGCGCCTTGATCCGCGCGCTGACCGCGGGCTGCGTGATCCGGAGCGCGTCCGCGGCCCGGCGGAAGCCGCCGAAGGTGCCGACCGCCAGGAACGCCTCGATCTGCGGGATCTCCACGCTGATCAATATCTCTTATCTCGCCCATAAGAACAATCACGTTGCTTTGCATCCCCGGCAGGCCGCACAGTGCGGGAAACACACGCGCCGTCACGCCGCGCGGCGGACGGGAGGAGGGACGCGATGCCGACGAATTGCGAGTGCGGGATGCGTATCGAGCCGCCGTCCACGCGGCTGACTCCCTGCCACGAGTGCGGGACCGTGCGGTGCCGGTCCTGCGCCATCCAGCTGGATGCCACGATCTACTGCCGCTGGTGCGCGATCTCGCTCGCGCCGGCGCACAACGCCTAGATCGACCCCAGAGGAGGACGCCGAGCCGTGGAGAGCCAGGGCAAGAGGTTCCGCCAGCTGCTGCAGACCGAGCCGTACCTGTTCACCGGCGGTGTCTACTCGCCGCTGGACGCGCAGATCGCCGAGCGGGTGGGCATCACGTCCATCTACCTGAGCGGCTACTCGATGGCGCTGGCCAACGGCTGGCCGGACATGGGCTTGCTCACGCAGACCGAGGTGACGCGGATCGCGCACATGGTCGCGAGCGCCGTCTCGATCCCCGTGATCGCCGACGCCGACGACGGCTACGGCAACGCGCTCTCCACGATCCGGACGGTGCAGGAGTACGTCAAGACGGGCGTGGCCGGCATCCACCTGGAGGACCAGCGCTTCCCGAAGCGCTGCGGCCACATCGCGGGCAAGACCATCGTGCCGCTCGAGGAGGCGGTGGGCAAATACCGGGCCGCGATCGACACGCGGAACCGGCTCGATCCCGACTTCGTGATCATCGCGCGCACGGACGCCTACGGCGCGGTCGGCGGGAGCCTCGAGGAGGCGATCCGGCGCGGGCGCGCGTACGCCGACGCCGGCGTGGACCTCGTGTGGTGCGAGCTGTCGAGCGCCGCGCGCGAGCCGGCGATCGCCTTCGCCCGCGCGATGCGGGCGAGCCACCCGGACCTGCCGCTCGCGTTCAACTACTCGTCCTCGTTCCGCTGGCACGCGGACCCGAACCCGCTGACGTTCAAGGAGCTGGGCGCGCTGGGGTACCGCTACATCTTCATCACCATCTTCGCGGCGCACGCGGGCACGTTCGCGGTGTGGAACGCGATGGAGGAGCTGGTGCGCGACCAGGAGGAGGCGCAGTGGCGGCTCGAGAAGACGAAGGTCGGCCACCCGACCGAGAGCCACCACGTGATGGCGCGCGTCGCGCAGTTCCAGGAGCTCGAGAAGCGCTACATCCCGGGCACCGAGGAGCGCATCAAGGCGTCGGCCGGCTACGACGACCGCCGCGCGCACTAGGTGCGTGGGGGGCCCCGAGATGGCCCTCCTGATGGCGTGGGGGGCCCCGAGATGGCCCCCCCTGATGGCGTGGGGGGCCCCGAGATGGCCCCCCACACCCCCCAACGCTCGGAGCGCCCCGGGGAACCCGGGGCGCTCCTCGATACTCCGACAGGCTCCTGGTTGGGGGGTCGCGAGGCTCTCCGAGAGGCTCCGGGCGTCCGGCGGGCGCGGGCCGCTGGGGTAAGATAGGGCCACTGTGCGACGCGCAGTGGCCCTGTCGCTTTCCGCCGCCCTCCTCGTCCGGTGATCGAGACCCTCGAGACCGACGTCCTCGTCCTCGGCGCCGGCGGCGCCGGCCTCTGCGCGGCGCTCCACGCCGCCGACGCCTCGCCCCGGCTGGCCGTCACCGTCGTCGTCAAGGGCCTGCTGGGCCGCGCCGGCTGCACGCGCATGGTGCAGGGCGGCTACAACGCGGTGCTGACCCCGCCCGACTCGCTCGAGGCGCACCTCGGCGACACGCTCGCGGGCGGCGGCTGGATCAACGACCAGGAGCTCGCGTGGACGCTCGTCCGGGAGGCGCCGGGACGCGTGCTCGAGCTCGAGGCGCGCTACGGCTGCTTCTTCGACCGCCGGCCCGACGGGCGCATCCACCAGAAGCCCTTCGCCGGCCAGACGCACGACCGCACGGTGCACAAGGGCGACCTCACCGGCATCGAGATCATGAACCGACTCGCGGAGCAGGTCCTCGTGCGCGGCAACGTCCGCGCCCTCGAGGAGTGCCGCGCGGTCGAGCTCGCGCGCGACGCGGACGGGCGCGCGGCGGGCGCGCTCGTGCTCGACGTCCGCACGGGCCGGTTCCTCGCCGTGCGCGCGCGCGCCACGCTGCTGGCGACGGGCGGCGGCCCGACGATGTACAAGGTCATCGCGTGCTCGGCGGACAAGGCGGCCGACGGCATCGCGCTCGCGTACCGCGCGGGGCTCCCGCTGCGCGACATGGAGATGATCCAGTTCCACCCCACGGGCCTCGTCGTCCCCGGCTCGCTGATGACCGGCGCGCTCCTCGAGGAGGGCCTGCGGGGCGCCGGCGGGCGGCTGCTGAACGGGCGGGGCGAGCGCTTCATGGCGCACTACGACCCCGCGCGCCTGGAGCGCTCGACGCGCGACCTCGTCGCGCGCGCCTCGTTCACCGAGATCACCCAGGGGCGCGGGACGCCGAACGGGGGCGTCTGGATCGACGTCTCGCACCTGGGCGCCGAGCTGGTCGAGCGGAGCTTCCGCGGGATGGTCAAGCGCTGCCGCGACTTCGGGCGCGACCTGGCCCGCGCGCCCGTCGAGGTGGCGCCGACCACGCACTTCATGATGGGCGGCGTCGTCGTCGATCCCGCGTGCCGCACCGCGCTCGAGGGGCTCTTCGCGGCCGGCGAGGACAGCGGCGGCGTGCACGGCGCGAACCGGCTCGGCGGCAACGGCGTGGCCGAGTCGACGGTGTTCGGCGGCATCGCGGGCGACGTGATGGCGGAGTTCGTCGCGGGGCGCGCGGCGCCGCGGCCGGAGGCGGCGGCGCTCGAGGCCGCGGCGGGCGCGCTCGCGGCGCCGCTCGGCCGCCCGCGCGGCGGCGCCGACCTCTACGCGCTCTGGCGCGAGCTGCGCGAGGTGATGTGGGACCGCGCCGGGCTCGTGCGCGACGGCGCGGGCCTGGCCGCCGCCGCGCGCGAGGTCGAGCGCCTGGAGGCGCTCGGCGCGGCGGTCGGCGTCGAGGGCGGGCCCGCCTTCAACGTCGCGTGGCAGGATTGGCTCAATTTCCGCAGCCAGACGACCGCCGCCCGCCTTATCATTACGAGCGCCCTGACCCGGCGCGAGAGCCGGGGGGCGCACTACCGGCAGGATTTTCGCGCGCCCGACCCGGGCCCGCTCTACAGCGTGCGCGTGCGGGCCGGGGACGGCGCGCCGGCCGTGTGGACGGAGCCCGTGGCGCTGACGCGCGCGCGGCCGCCCGCCACGGCGGCACCGGTCGCGATGGAGACCGGCGACTGACGCGCGCGGGGCGCGGGCCCCTCGAGGTCACGCGAACGGAGGACGACATGCGCACAGGGTTCCGACCGAGCTTCCGGCTGCTCGCCGCCGTCGTCGTGGGGGCGGCGCTCTCGGCGGGCGTGACGACGGCGGCGGCGCAGGACTGCCCGCGGGGCACGCTCGACAAGCGGTTCTGCGACCGGGACGGCGACCTCGTGGCGGATCCGCCGGCGGACCCGAAGCGGCTCGTGGACCCGCCGACGCTCGTCTTCGCCTACACGCCGGTCGAGGACCCGGAGGTCTACCGCTCGGTGTGGGACGGGTTCATCCAGCACATGGCCAGGCTGACGGGCAAGAAGGTCGTCTTCTTCGCCGTGCAGTCGAACGCCGCCCAGATCGAGGCGATGCGCGCCGGGCGGCTGCACATCGCGGGGTTCAACACCGGCTCGAACCCGCTCGCCGTCAACTGCGCCGGGATGGTGCCGTTCGCGATGATGGCGGCGAAGGACGGCTCCTTCGGGTACGAGATGGAGATCATCACGCACGTGGACTCGGGCATCACCAGGCCGGCCGACCTCAGGGGCCGGACGCTCGCGTTCACGCAGCCCACGTCCAACTCCGGCTTCAAGGCGCCCTCGGCGCTCCTCAAGGCGGAGTTCGGCCTCGTCGCCGAGCGCGACTTCAAGCCGGCGTTCTCGGGCAAGCACGACAACTCGATCCTCGGCGCCGTCAACAAGGACTACGACGCCGCGGCGATCGCGAACTCCGTGCTCGTGCGGATGGCCGCGCGCAAGGTCGTGGACGCCAGCAAGCTCCGCTCGATCTACAAGTCGCAGACCTTCCCCACCACCGGCTATGGCCACGTCTACAACCTCAAGCCCGAGCTCGCCGCCAAGGTGAAGGAGGCGTTCTTCTCGTTCCCGTGGGAGGGCTCGAAGCTCAAGGCCGAGTTCAAGAAGGAAGACAAGTTCGTGCCGATCACCTACCAGCGGCACTGGGCGGTCATCCGCAAGATCGACGCGGCGAACAACGTGAGTTACGCGTGCAAGTAGCCGCGGGCGCCCGACGGCCCGGATGCTGAGCGTCGAGCGGCTGGTCAAGCGGTACCCGACGGGGGACGCGGCGCTCCGCGGCGTGGACCTCGAGGTGCCCGCCGGGCAGGTGATGGCGCTCATCGGCCCCTCGGGCGCCGGCAAGAGCACGCTGCTCCGCTGCGTGAACCGCCTCGTCGAGCCGACGGCGGGGCGCGTGCGCCTCGAGGGCGAGGACCTGACGGCGCTCGGCGCCGCCGCGCTCCGGCGCGCGCGGCGCCGGATGGGCATGATCTTCCAGGAGTTCGCGCTCGTCGAGCGGCTCAGCGTGATGGAGAACGTGCTCTCGGGCCGGCTCGGCTACGTCGGGTTCTGGCGGAGCTGGTTCCGCCGCTTCCCGCCCGCGGACGTCGAGGAAGCGTTCCGGCTGCTCGACCGCGTCGAGCTCGCCGAGTCCTGCGACAAGCGCGCCGACGCCCTCTCGGGCGGCCAGCGCCAGCGCGTCGGCATCGCGCGGGCGCTCCTGCAGAACCCGCGGATCCTGCTCGTGGACGAGCCCACCGCGAGCCTCGATCCCAAGACCTCGCGCCAGATCATGCGTCTCATCTGCGAGCTGTGCCGCGAGCGCGGGCTCGCCGCGATCATCAACATGCACGACGTCGCGCTCGCGCGTCTGTTCGTCGAGCGCGTCGTCGGCCTGCGGCAGGGCGCGATCGTCTACGACGGCCCGCCCGACGGCCTCACGCCCGAAGTCCTCACGACGATCTACGGCGCCGAGGACTGGAGCGAGGCCCGGCGGCGCGGCGGCGCGGACGAGGAGGAGGAGGAGGAGCCGGAGGTGGACGAGCAGCGGCTCGCGGGGCTCACGTGACCGGCGCCGCCGCGGCCGCGCGCCGCTGGGCGCCGCCGCCGCTGATCGCGAGCGCGTGGCTGCGCCGGGGCCTGGCCCTCGGCGCCGCGATCTACCTGGCGCTCGCGCTCGGCACGCTCCGCGTGAACTGGCGCCGGGTGTGGGAGGGGCTCGACCGGGGCGGGGCGTTCGTCGTCGGCTTCGCGCGCCCCGACTTCGTCTCCCGCTGGGTCGAGATCAGCGAGGGCATCCTCGAGGGCCTCGTCATGACCGTCACCGCGACGGCGGTCGGCATCCTGATCTCGGTCCCGATCGGCCTCGGCGCCGCGCGCAACCTCGCGCCCCTGCCCGTGTACCTGGCCTGCCGCGGCATCGTCGCCGCCTCGCGCACGCTCCAGGAGGTGATCGTCGCCATCTTCTTCGTGGCGATGTTCGGCTTCGGTCCGCTCGCCGGCGTGCTGACGCTGTCCTTCGCGACGGTCGGCTTCCTGGCCAAGCTGCTCGCCGAGGACATCGAGGACACGGACCCGGCGCCCGCGGAGGCGGTGCGCGCGACGGGCGCCTCCTGGCTCCAGCTCCTCAACTACGGCATCCAGCCGCAGGTGATGCCGCGCCTCATCGGGCTCTCGCTCTACCGGCTCGACATCAACTTCCGCGAGTCGGCCGTGATCGGCATCGTCGGGGCCGGCGGCATCGGCGCCACGCTGAACACCGCGTTCGACCGCTACGAGTACGCGACCGCGGCGGCAATCTTGATGACGATCATCGCGATCGTGATGACGGCCGAGTACGGGTCGGGCCTGATCCGGCGCCGGGTGCAGTGATGCCCGTGCGCGAGGTCGCGGGCGTCCGGGACTGGCAGCGCCGCGCGCGCGGGCGCCGGCTCCTCGGCTGGCTCGGCTGGCTCGGGGGCACGGCGGTCGTCGTCGCCTCCTGGCAGGCGATCTCCGCCCACACGATGTGGACCTTCGTCTGGGACGCGCCCGTCCAGGGGGCGGACCTGGCCTCCCGCATGTTCCCGCCGCGCTGGGCGTACACGGCGCGGCTCTGGCGCCCGCTGTGGGACACGCTCAACATCGCGACGCTCGGCACGCTCGCCGCGCTCGTGCCCGCGGTGCCCGTCGCGTTCCTCGCCGCGCGGAACACGACGCCGAGCGCCACGCTGATCCGGCCCGCGGCGCTGCTGGTCATCGTGTCGTCGCGCTCGATCAACTCGCTGATCTGGGCGCTCCTGCTCGTGTCGGTCATCGGCCCGGGCGTGCTCGCCGGCATCGTCGCGATCGCGCTCCGCTCGATCGGCTTCGTCGCGAAGCTGCTCTACGAGGCCATCGAGGAGATCGACCGGGCGCCCGTCGAGGCGGTCACGGCCACCGGCGCCGGGCGGGGGCAGGTGGTGAGCTACGGCATCGTGCCGCAGGTGCTGCCCGCCTTCGCCGGCATCTCCGTCTTCCGCTGGGACATCAACATCCGCGAGTCCACCGTGCTCGGGCTCGTCGGCGCGGGCGGGATCGGGCTCGAGCTGCAGGCGTCGGTCAACGTGCTCGCCTGGCCGCAGGTGACGATGATCTTCCTCCTCGTCCTCGCGACCGTCATCGTGAGCGAGTGGGTCTCGGCGCGGGTGCGCCACGCGATCATATGACGGACGCCACCCCGGAGCGGCTGATCCTGAGCGGCGCGCGGCTGATCTACGGCACCGGCGCCCGGGCCGTGACCGAGCGCGCCGTCGTCGTCGAGGGCGGCCGGATCGGCGCGGTGATCCCCGAGGGCCGGCACCCCGCGGGGGCGACGGTCCTGCGCCTCGACGGGCTCACGCTGCTGCCGGGGCTGATCAACTGCCACGTCCACCTCTGCCTCGGCGCCGAGGCGGACCCGGTGCGCGCGCTCGCCGAGGACGCGCCGGCGACCACCGCGATCAAGGCGGTGGTCCGGGCGCGGCAGACCGTCGAGGCGGGCGTCACGACCGTCCGCGACCTCGGCGGGCGCGACGGCGTCGCGCTGGCCGTCCGGGACGCCGTCCGCGCCGGCCTGATCCCGGGGCCGCGCGTGCTCGCCGCGGCGCGCGGTGTCTGCATGACCGGCGGGCACGGCTGGCGCTTCGGCCGCGAGGCCGACGGACCCGACGACGTGCGGCGCGCGGTGCGCGAGCAGCTCAAGGCCGGCGCCGACGTCATCAAGCTCTTCGCCACCGGCGGCGTGATGACGCCGGGCGTGGAGCCGGGCTCGCCGCAGCTCACGCCGGAGGAGATCCGCGCGGCGATCGAGGAGGCGAAGAAGGCGGGGCGCCGGACCGCGGCGCACGCGCAGGCGGAGGCGGGGATCGCCGCGTGCGTGGACGCCGGCATCACGACGATCGAGCACGGGATCTTCCTCACCGAGGCGATCGCCAGCAAGATGGCGCGCGAGGGCATCGCGCTGGTCCCCACGCTCGTGGCCCCGGAGGCGATCATCGCCGGCGGGATCGCCGCGGGCATCCCCGAGTTCGCGGTGCGCAAGTCCGAGGCGGTGCGCGGGCGCCACGTGGAGAGCTTCCAGCTCGCGCTCCGGCTCGGCGTCCCCGTGGCCGCCGGCACCGACGCGGGCACGCCGCTCAACCCGCACGGCTCGATCGTGCCCGAGCTCGCGCTGATGGTGAAGGCGGGGATGGCGCCGCTGGCCGCGATCAGCGCCGCGACGTCGGTGGCGGCGCGGGTGCTCGGGCTCGAGGCCGAGATCGGGCGGATCGCGCCGGGGCTCGCCGCCGACCTCGTCGCCGTCGCCGGCACCCCGGGCGAGCAGATCGGCGCGCTGGCCGACGTGCGCCTGGTCCTGGCCGGCGGGCGCGTCGTCCTCGACCGGCTCGGGGCCGCGCGGTGAGCCGCGTGCTGCGCCGCGAGTGGACGAGCGCCGAGGGCTGGCGCGACACGAAGCTCGGCATGTGGGCGTGGCTCCTGCAGCGCGCCGCGGCGGTCCTGCTGCTGGTCGTGATCGCGCTCCACCTCGCGAACCCCTTCCGCCGGCAGGTCCAGGCGGCGCTCCTCGGCCTGGCGCTCCTGCACGCGCTGCTCGGCGTGCGCTCGCTCCTGCTCGACCTGGGCCTGCCGCTCCGCTGGCACCGGATGCTGTTCGTCCTGGCGCTGGCCCTCGCCGCCGCGCTCTTCGCCGCCGTGTGGGCGTGGCGGTGGTACTAGGCCCAGGCGCCGTGCTCCGCATCGCCAACTGCTCCGGCTTCTACGGCGACCGCCTCGCCGCCGCGCGCGAGATGGTGGAGGGCGGGCCGATCGACGTCCTGACCGGCGACTACCTCGCCGAGCTCACCATGGCGATCCTCTGGCGCACGCGCCAGAAGCGGCCGGAGGCCGGGTACGCGACGACGTTCGTCACCCAGATGGAGCAGGTCCTCGGCCGCTGCCTGGAGCGGGGGATCCGCGTCGTCGTGAACGCCGGCGGGCTCAACCCCCGGGGCTGCGCCGAGGCGCTCGCCGCCGTCGCGCGGACGCTCGGGCTCGCGCCGCGCATTGCGTACGTGACCGGCGACGACGTGCTCGACCGCCTGGAGGCCTGGCAGGCGCAGGGGCACGCCCTCGCGCACCTCGACCGGGGGCTCCCGCTCGCCCAGCTCCGGGCGCCGGTCCTCACGGCGAACGCCTACCTCGGGGGCTGGGGGATCGCCGAGGCCCTCGGGCGCGGCGCCGACGTCGTGATCACCGGCCGCGTCACCGACGCCTCGCTCGTCGTCGGCCCCGCGGCGTGGCGCTTCGGCTGGGCGCGCGAGGACTGGGACCGGCTGGCCTCCGCGGTCGTCGCGGGACACATCCTCGAGTGCGGCGCCCAGTGCACGGGCGGCAACTACGCCTTCTTCCAGGAGGTGCCGACCTACACGAAGATCGGCTTCCCGCTCGCCGAGGTCGAGGAGGACGGCACCTTCGTCGTGACCAAGCACCCGGGCACGGGCGGCCTCGTCTCGGTCGGCACGCTCACCGCCCAGCTCCTCTACGAGATCGACGCGCCCCGCTACCTCAATCCCGACGCGACCGCGCGCTTCGACACGATCCGCCTCGAGGCGACCGGCCCCGACCGCGTGCGCGTCTCGGGCGTGCGCGGCGAGCCGCCGCCGGCCACGGCCAAGCTCTGCCTCAACTACCTGGGCGGCTACCGGAACGGCGTGAGCTTCGTGCTGGCCGGGCTCGACGTCGTCGAGAAGGCCAAGCTGATCGAGGACACGTTCTGGCCGCTCGTGGGCGGGCGCGAGAGCTTCGCCGAGACCGCCGTGAGCCTCGTGCGCTCGGACCGCGAGGACCCCGCGACGAACGAGGCGGCGTTCGCCCACCTGAAGATCACCGTGAAGGATCCGGACCCGAAGAAGGTCGGGCGCGCCTTCAGCAACAAGGCGATCGAGCTGGCGCTCGCCCACTACCCGGGCTTCCACACGACGGCGCCGCCCCAGGAGGAGTCGCCGTACGCGGTCTACTGGCCGGCGCTCGTCCCGGCCGGGCTGATCGAGCAGGTGGTGCACCTCGAGGGCGAGGCGATCCGCGTCGCGCCGAGCGCGCCGCCGGCCGCGTTCCCCGGCGTGGCCGTCCCCGTCGTCCCGCTCCCGCCCGTGCCGTCCGGGCCGACCGTGCGCGCGCCGCTTGGGCGGCTCTTCGGCGCGCGCTCGGGCGACAAGGGCGGCAACGCGAACCTCGGCGTCTGGGCGCGGAGCCCCCAGGCCTACGCGTGGCTCGCGGCGAGCGTCACACCCGACCGGCTCCGGCAGCTCCTGCCCGAGTGCCGCGGCCTCGCCGTCGAGCGCCACCTGCTACCGAACCTGCTGGCCGTGAACTTCGTGCTCAAGGGGCTGCTCGGGGAGGGCGTGTCCTCCTCGACGCGGAGCGACCCGCAGGCGAAGTCGCTCGGCGAGTACTTCCGCGCGCGCCGGGCCGAGCTCCCGCAGGCCCTGCTCTCCCAACCATGTTCGGAGAGGACACCATGAAGATCTCGAGACGCGACGTCCTGAAGCTCGGCGCGCGCGTCACTCCGCCCGCGTGCCGGGCTGCATGAGGACGCGGTGCGGGTCGAGCACGTCGCGCAGGCCGTCGCCGAACAGGTTGATCCCGAGCGTGGTGACGAAGATCGCGGCCCCGGGGAAGGCGGCGAGCCACCAGTGGGTGAGCATGTAGACGCGCCCCTCGCCGAGCATCGCGCCCCACGAGGGCGTCGGCGGCTGGATGCCGAGCCCGAGGAAGGACAGGAACGACTCGAGGATGATCATGCGCGCGACCTCGAGGCTCGCCATGACGATGATCGTGTTGACCAGGTTCGGCAGCACGTGCGCCCGCAAAATGCGCGCGCTGCCGAGGCCGAGCGCCCGCGCCGCCAGCACGAACTCGCGCTCGCGGAACTTGAGCGTCTCGGCCCGCACGACGCGCGTGTAGATCGGCCAGCCCGTGAGCCCGAGCACCACGATCATGTTGCCGAAGCCCGGGCCGAGCGCCGCGACCGCGGCGAGCGCGAGCAGCAGGAACGGGAAGGCGAGCATCACGTCCACGAAGTTCGAGACCACCGCGTCCACCGTGCCGCGGAAGAAGCCGGCGAGGAGCCCCATGAGCACGCCGAGGACCATCGAGAAGGCCACGGCGAGGGCGCCCGCGCTGATCGAGACGCGGGCGCCGTAGATGATGCGCGAAAGGGTGTCGCGCCCGAGCGGGTCGGTGCCGAGCGCGTGCGTCCAGCTCCCGCCCGCGGCCCAGACCGGCGGCAGCAGGCGGTTGCCGACGGCCTGGCGATAGGGGTCGCCCGGCGCGAGCAGGGGCGCGGCGAGGGCGCAGAGGACGGCCACGCCCACGATCGCGCTGCCGACGGCCAGGAAGCGGAGGCGCCGGAGCCTAGGCATGGTCCTCGTCGAGGCGGACGCGCGGGTCGAGCCAGGTCACGGCGATGTCGGCCAGGAGGTTGGCGAGCACGATCAGGAACGCGAGCAGCACCACCGCGCCCTGGACGACCGGGTAGTCGTAGGTGTTGATCGCCTTCACGGCGAGCGAGGCGACGCCGGGCCAGGCGAAGACCGTCTCGGTGACGACGGCGCCGCCGAGCAGGCGCCCGAACTGCACGCCGAGGATCGTCACGATCGGGATCGCCGCGTTGCGGAGCGCGTGCTTGAACAGGAGCACGCGCTCGCCGACGCCCTTGGCCCGCGCGGTGCGGATGTAGTCCTGCGTGAGCACGTCGAGCATGCCCGAGCGCGTGAGCCGCATCGTGAGCGGCGCCAGGTACGCGCCGAGCGTGATGGCCGGGAGCACGAGGTGCGCCAGGGTGCCGCGGCCGGACGCGGGCAGGACCCGGAGCTGCACGGCGAAGACGATGATGAGCATGATGCCGAGCCAGAAGATCGGCATCGCCTGCCCCGTGACGGCCCCGACCGTGCAGAGCCGGTCGGTCAGCGAGCCGCGGCGGATCGCGGAGACGACGCCGAGCGGGATGGCGATCAGGAGCCCCACCGCCATGCCGGCGAACGTCAGCTCGAGCGTGGCCGGCATCCGCTCGAGGATCAGCACGAGCGCCGACTCCTGCGTGAAGAGCGACTCGCCGAAGTCCCCGCGGACGGCGTCGCGCAGGAACACGGCGTACTGCGCCCAGAGCGGCCGGTCGAGGCCGAGCTTTTCCTTGAGGAGCCGGACGTCCGCGTCCGACGCGCTCTGGGGCACGAGCAGCAGCACCGGGTCGCCGACCACGTGCAGCAGCGTGAACGTGATCAGCGAGATGCCCAGGCAGACGAAGACCGCCCGGACCAGCCGGTGCACGACGAACGTCCACATCGGACACTAGACCGCCGGGGCGGCTACTTCCACGTGGCCGCGTGCACGCGCATGATCTCGTCGCTCGAGGCCTCGTAGTTCAGCTTGTTCGAGACCGCCTCGATCGTGAACTGCGCGTACATCGGCACCCAGTAGGCCTGGTCCACGATGAACCGCTGGAACCTCGAGTAGACGTCCTGCCGCTGCCTGGGGTCCACCGTGGAGCGCCCGGCCTCCAGCCACTGGTCCATCTCCCTGGACGTGTTGTACGCGTAGGGCTCGCCCGTGTGGAAGTGGATGTAGTAGATCGCGTCGGTGTCGAAGACCGAGTTGTAACCCCAGGACGCGAGCGTCATGCCGTCGAGCTTCGAGCCGCGGAAGTTCGCCAGGTACTGCCCGACGTCGGCGAAGTGGCGGAGCTTGACCCGCACGCCGACCTGGCTCAGGTAGCCCATGATCGCCTGCGCGACCTGGTCGACGTTCACGATCGAGCCCGCGTACGTGTTGAGCGTCAGCTCGAGGCCGTTCGGGTAGCCCGCCTCGGCGAGGAGCTTCCTGGCCTGCGCCGGGTCGTACGCGTACGGCTTCACCGCGGGGTCGTAGCCGAACACCATCGGGTTGTCGCCGGTGGTCGAGCGCACGGCCTTGCCGCCGAGCACCTTCTGCATGATCTCGTCCACGTTGACCGCGTGGTTGATCGCGCGGCGCACGCGCACGTCGGTGAGCGGCGTCTTGCCGGCGCGGCCGTCGCCGTCGAGCTGCAGGTACACGACGCGCAGGATCTTCGTCGCGGTGATCCGCGCGGTGCCCGAGCGCTCGATCGCCGGGATCTGGTCGGGGGGGACGGCCCGGATGATGTCCACGCCGCCCGAGAGCAGCTCGGCGATCTGCGTCGCGGTCTCCGGGATCACGCGGAAGACGAGGGTCTTGATCGCGGGCGCGCCCTTCCAGTACCGCTCGTTCGCCTCCAGCACGGTCCGCTCGCCCTTGCGCCACTCGACGAACGTGAACGGCCCGGTCCCGACCGGGTGCTTGGCGAAGTTGGCGTCGCCCTTCTCCTTGATGTACCTGGGCGGCACCATGCCGAAGTTGCCGAAGGTGAGGATCTCCTGGATGAGCGGGTAGGGCTTGGTGGTCACGATGCGGACCGTGTGCTCGTCCACGACGTCCACCGACTTGATCCAGGTGAAGTTGCCCCGGAGCGGCGACTTCTGCTCCGGGTTCAGCACGCGGTCGAAGGAGAACTTCACGCTCTCGGCGGTGAAGGGCTCGCCGTTGTGGAACGTGACGCCCTTCCGCAGCCGGAGCTCCCAGGTGAGCGCGTTGACGCTCTTCACGGACTCGGCGAGGTGCGGCACCGGCTTCCAGGTGGTGGTGTCGCGCGCGAGCAGGGTGTCGAAGATGTGCTGGTTGATGATGATGCCCATCCGCGCCGTGTGCATGTGCGGGTCCTGCGTCGGCGTGTCCGACCCGAGCGCGACGGTGACCCGCCCCCGGGGGGCGGCGTCGGCGGGCCCCGCGGGCACGGCGAGCGAGAGCGCGAGCAGCAGCAGTGAGGCGAGGGTGACGATCCGCTTCATGGTCTCCTCCTAGTGGGGTCGCGACGAGACGATCCGGGTGAAGAGCGCGGTCTGGCCGTAGAAGTGGCGCAGCACGTAGTGCTCGTTGACGTCGTGCTGCTGGTTGTTCGCGTTGGCGGCCGGGAGCCACAGCGCGGGGATCCCGAGCGTGTCCGTGAAGACGTGCAGTGGCAGCGTGCCGCCCAGGATCGGCAGCGCGACGGGCTCGGCGTCCGCGTGCTCCTCGAGCAGGCGGAGGAGCCAGCCGAACTCCGGCCGCGCCGGCGAGGTGTAGCTCGCGGGCTGGCCCTCCAGCGCCACGCTGAACGCGACGCCCGGCGTCCGGCGCTGGTGGTCGGCGACCGCGCGCTCGACCAGCTCGCGCACCGCGCCGAGCGGCGTGTCGGGCGTCAGGCGGACGTCGAGGCGCGCGTGGGCCGAGCGCGGGATGATCGTGCGCCGGAGCGCGGGCGAGGCGCCCTCGGTCATCAGGTGGTTGACGTTCACCGTGGGCCGCAGGTACGGCGTCCAGACCGCGCGGTCCTGCCACTTCGCGAACACCGCCTCGGCCTCCTGCCGGAACGCCGCGTGCGCCTCGGCGTACGCGGCCACGCGCGCCTCGATGTCCTCGATGAGCCGCGCGAGCGGCAGCACGGGGTTCGGCACGATGTTGCCGTAGTTGCCGGAGTGGAGCGACGCGGGCTGGCCGTTGTCCGCGACGAGGTCCACCATGAGGAGGCCGCGCACCCCCATCACGAGCGTGGGCTGGTCCCCGGGCTTCGGCCCGTCCGAGCCGATCAGCACGTCGGCGGCGAGGCGCGCGCGGTGCGCCCGCGCGATCGCCTCGAGGTGGGGGCTGCCGTGCTCCTCCTCGCCGTCGAGGACGATCCGCACGCGCCAGGCGAGCGTGCCCGCGCGCGCGGCGTCGAGCGCGCCGAGGACGTTGGCCAGGTGCTGGCCCTTGTTGTCGGCGCCCCCGCGCGCGACCACGACCACGTCGTCCAGCTCCGCCGCCGGGACCGTGCGCGGCTCGACGCGGCGCCCGCGGAGGAAGTACGTCGGCTCGAACGGCCGGCACTCGACGCCCTCCCAGCGCCAGCGCGCCGGGTCGCCCGTGGGCTGCACGTCCCAGTGGCCGTAGAGCAGGAGCGTGGGCGCGCCCGCGGGGCCCGGGATCTCGCCCCAGAGCGCCGGCGTCCCCGCGCCGCCGGGAGGGGCGAGCGGCTCGAGCGGCAGGCCCAGGTCGCGCCAGAAGGCGCGCACGGCCTCGACCGTCTCCGGCGTCACCTGCCGGCTGATCGTCGGGATGCGCAGGTAGCGATCCAGCAGCTCGAGCCGGTCGTGCCGCGGCGTCATGGGAGTGGCGGTAGTATAGCGCCGATGACGCGCACCCTCCGGGTGTTCCGCTGGTCCCCGGGCGAGGCCGAGCGGACGCGCGACTACCGCGTCGAGGCCGTCGCCGACACGACCGTGCTCGACGCGCTGGTGGACGTCCAGCGCACGCAGGACGCGACGCTCGCCTTCCGCTACGCCTGCCGCGTCGGCATGTGCGGCTCGTGCGCGGTGGTCGTGAACGGCCGCGAGCGCTGGGCGTGCCGCACCCGCCTCGGCGACCTCGGCGCCGGCGCCGTGAGCGTGCGCCCGCTCTACCACTTCCCGCTGCTCCGCGACCTCGTCGTGGACCTCGCGCCGCACGCCGAGCGCCTGCGCCGCACGCTCGGCGCCTTCGCGCCGCGCGTGGACGCCGCGCCCCACGCGCACGTCGGGGGCGACTCGCGCGCGCGGGCGCGGATCGACGAGGCGATCGAGTGCATCGGCTGCGCCATGTGCGTCTCGGCCTGCACGCTCGTCGCCGCGAACGCGCGCTTCCCGGGGCCCGCGGCGCTCAACCGCGCGCTCACGCTGCAGCTCGACTCGCGCGACGGCGCCCGCGCCGCCCGCTGGGGCGTCCTGCTCGGCGACGACGCGCTCGCCCGCTGTCACGGCCAGGGCAACTGCACCGAGGTGTGCCCGATGGGCCTCGCGCCGACGGCCTCCATCATTCGTCTCAGGCGCTTAGGCCTTTCGCGGCTCCTCGGCGGGAGCGGTTGACGCCCCGCGGCGCCGAGCGTTAGAGTCTAGCCGTCGCGTGCCTCGCCTCCTCCCGGCCAACGGGGGAGGCGAACGTCTGTTCGGGACAGGAGACGCCATGAGCGCGGTCGCAGCCCTCTGGAGCACCTCGATCGGCAAGAAAGCGGTGATGGCGGTCACCGGCATCGCCCTGGTCGGGTTCGTCATCCTGCACATGGCCGGCAACCTCAAGATCTACCTCGGGCCCGAGCACTTCGACGCCTACGCCCGGGGCCTCCGGGCGCTGGGCGAGCCGATCCTGGTGCACGGCCAGGCCCTCTGGAGCATGCGCCTGATCCTGCTCGCGGCGGTCGTCCTCCACGTCGTGGCCGCCGTCCAGCTCACGCAGGCGAGCTGGGCCGCGCGCCCGGTGGCGTACACGGAGAAGGAGGCGGTCGCGGCGGACTACGCGGCGCGGACGATGCGCTGGGGCGGCGTGATCGTGCTGCTCTTCATCGTCTACCACCTCCTGCACTTCACCGTCGGGGTGGTCGGGTACGCGCCCGGCCAGTTCCAGGAGGCGTCCGTCTACCGCAACGTCGTGAACGGCTTCCGCGTCTGGTACGTCTCGGCCTTCTACGTCGTCGCGCAGGCGGCCCTCGGGCTGCACCTCTACCACGGTGTCTGGTCGATGTTCCAGACGCTCGGCATGAACGCGCGCGGCAACGGGTTCTACAGGGGGCTCGCCGTCGTCGCGGCGGTCCTCGTGGTCGTGGGCAACGTCTCGATCCCCCTGGCCGTGCTCGGCGGCCTGGTCAACTGACGGAGATTGTCCGACATGAGCACGGAGACCGCGGTCCGGCCCCGCGAGGGCGCGCTCGACGCGCGGATCCCGTCGGGACCGATCGAGCGCATGTGGGAGCGGCACCGGTTCGAGATGAAGCTCGTGAACCCCGCGAACCGGCGCAAGTACACGATCCTCGTGGTCGGCACCGGGCTCGCGGGCGGCGCCGGCGCCGCCTCGCTCGGCGAGCTCGGCTACGACGTCAAGTGCTTCTCCTACCACGACAGCCCGCGGCGCGCCCACTCGATCGCCGCGCAGGGCGGCATCAACGCGGCGAAGAACTACCGCAACGACGGCGACAGCGTCCACCGGCTCTTCTACGACACGGTCAAGGGCGGCGATTTCCGCGCGCGCGAGGCGAACGTCTACCGGCTCGCCGAGCTCAGCGTGAACATCATCGACCAGTGCGTGGCCCAGGGCGTGCCGTTCGCCCGCGAGTACGGCGGCCTGCTGGACACCCGCTCGTTCGGCGGCGCCCAGGTCTCGCGCACCTTCTATGCGCGCGGCCAGACGGGCCAGCAGCTCCTGCTGGGGGCCTACCACGCGCTCGAGCGCCAGATCGCGGCGGGCACGGTCCGGATGTTCCCGCGCACGGAGATGCTCGACCTCGTGGTGGTGGACGGCCGGGCCCGCGGCATCGTCACCCGCAACCTCCTGACCGGCGCGATCGAGGCGCACGCGGGCGACGCGGTCGTGCTCGCGACCGGCGGGTACGCGAACGTCTTCTATCTCTCGACGAACGCCAAGGCGTCGAACGCGACGGCGATCTGGCGCGCGCACAAGCGGGGGGCCCTCTTCGCCAACCCGTGCTACACGCAGATCCACCCCACGTGCATCCCCGTGAGCGGCGAGCACCAGTCGAAGCTGACCCTCATGTCCGAGTCGCTGCGCAACGACGGGCGCGTCTGGGTGCCCAGGCGGGCCGGCGACACCCGCCCGCCCGGGCAGATCCCCGAGGCCGAGCGCGACTACTACCTCGAGCGCAAGTACCCGACCTTCGGCAACCTCGCGCCGCGCGACATCGCCTCGCGCGCCGCCAAGGAGGTCTGCGACCAGGGCCGGGGCGTCGGCCCGGGGGGGCGGGGCGTGTACCTCGACTTCGCCGACGAGATCCGGCGCCAGGGCGAGGACAAGATCCGCGAGCGGTACGGCAACCTCTTCGACATGTACGAGCGGATCACCGGCGAGAACGCCTACCGCGTGCCGATGCGCATCTACCCGGCGGCCCACTACGTGATGGGCGGGCTCTGGGTGGACTACGACCTCATGTCCACGATCCCCGGCCTGTTCGTCGGCGGCGAGGCGAACTTCTCCGACCACGGCGCCAACCGCCTGGGCGCCTCCGCGCTCATGCAGGGGCTCGCCGACGGCTACTTCATCCTGCCGAACACGCTCGGCGACTACCTCGCCCGGGTGACGCCCGGGGGGGACGACACGCGCGCGGCGGCCTTCGACGCGGCCCGGCGCCAGGTGCAGGACGGGATCAAGCGCCTGCTGTCGATCAACGGCTCGCGCTCGGTGGACTCGTTCCACCGCGACCTCGGGCGGGTCATGTGGGAGCTCTGCGGGATGGCCCGCAACGACGCGGGCCTCCGGAAGGCGCTCGTCGAGATCCCGGCCCTCCGGGAGGACTTCTGGAAGAACGTCCGCGTGCTCGAGAGCGGCGAGGAGCTGAACCAGTCGCTCGAGAAGGCCGGGCGCGTGGCGGACTTCCTCGAGCTGGGCGAGCTGCTCGCGCTCGACGCGCTCCAGCGCACGGAATCGTGCGGGGCCCACTTCCGCGAGGAGAGCCAGACCGACGACGGCGAGGCCCGGCGCGACGACGAGCGCTTCGCCTACGCCGCCGCGTGGGAGCACACCGGCAACCTCTCCCAGCCCCGGCTGCACAGGGAGCCGCTCGTGTTCGAGCACGTGCACCTGGCGACGCGGAGCTACAAATGAACCTGATCCTGAAAGTCTGGCGGCAGAAGGGCGCGGGCAGCCCCGGGCGGTTCGTCAGCTACCAGGCGACGAACGTGAGCCCGGACATGTCGTTCCTCGAGATGCTCGACGTCGTCAACGAGGGGTTGATCGCGCGCGGCGAGGCGCCGATCGCCTTCGAGCACGACTGCCGCGAGGGCATCTGCGGCTCGTGCGGCTTCGTGATCAACGGCGTCCCGCACGGGCCCCGCCGCGGGACCACCGTCTGCCAGCTCCACCTGCGCACGTTCGAGGACGGCGACGTCCTCACGCTCGAGCCGTGGCGGGCCCGCGCGTTCCCGGTCCTCAAGGACCTGGTCGTGGACCGCGCGGCCCTCGACCGGATCATCCAGGCGGGCGGCTTCATCAGCGCGCCCACCGGCAGCGCGCCCGACGCGAACGCGCTCCTGATCCCAAAGGACGACGCCGAGCGCGCCTTCGACGCCGCGGCCTGCATCGGCTGCGGCGCCTGCGTGGCCGCGTGTCCGAACGCCTCGGCGATGCTCTTCACGGCCGCCAAGGTCTCGCACCTCGGCCTGCTGCCGCAGGGCCAGCCCGAGCGCTGGGACCGCGCGCGCGACATGGTGAGGGCGATGGACCGCGAGCTGTTCGGGAGCTGCACCAACATGCGCGAGTGCGAGGCGGCCTGCCCGAAGGAGATCAGCATCGCGTTCATCGCGCGCCTGAACCGCGACCTCGTCAAGGCGAGCTTCCAGCCGCGCCGCGCGGCGGCGGCCGCGGGCGTGTAGGAGGCCTCCGATGGAGGAGATCCGGTCCACCTACGCGGCGATGCCCGAGCGGCTCGCCCGGGCGCGCCGCGCCTGGGGCCGGCCGCTGACGCTGGCCGAGAAGATCCTGGTCGCCCACTGCTGGGACTTCGAGCGCCAGACGTGGGAGCGCGGCCGGGCGATCCTGCGCCTCTCCGTGGACCGGGTCGCGATGCAGGACGCGACGGCGCAGATGGCCCTGCTGCAGTTCATGCAGTCGGGGCGCCCGCGCGTGGCGGTGCCCTCGACCGTGCACTGCGACCACCTGATCCGCGCCGAGTCGGGCGCCGCCGACGACCTGGGGCGCGCGATCCGGGAGAACCAGGAGGTGTACGACTTCCTCCGCTCGGTGTCGAAGAAGTACGGCATCGGCTTCTGGCGGCCGGGCTCGGGGATCATCCACCAGGTCGTCCTCGAGAACTACGCCTTCCCGGGCGGCCTCATGATCGGCGCGGACTCGCACACGCCGAACGGCGCGGGACTCGGGATGCTCGCGATCGGCGTCGGCGGCGCCGACTGCGGCGAGGTGATGGCGGGCCTGCCGTGGGAGGTGCTCCATCCCAGGCTCGTCGGCGTGCACCTGACCGGCAAGCTCGCGGGCTGGACCGCGCCGAAGGACGTCATCACCTCCCTCTGCACGCGCCTCACGGTGAAGGGCGGCACCAACAAGATCATCGAGTACTTCGGGCCCGGCGCCGAATCCATCAGCGCGACCGGCAAGGGGACGATCGGCAACATGGGGGCGGAGCTCGGCGCGACCACGTCCGTGTTCCCGTTCGACTCGCGCATGGCGACCTACCTCCGGGCGACGGACCGGGCGGCGCTCGCCGCGCTCGCCGAGCAGCACCGCGAGCACCTGGTCGCCGACCCCGAGGTGCTCGCCACCCCGACGGCCTTCTACGACGAGCTGGTCGAGATCGACCTGGACGAGCTCGAGCCGCACATCGTCGGCCCGCACTCGCCCGACCGCGGCCGGCCGATCGGCAAGCTCGCCGCCGAGGTCCGCGCCAACGCCTGGCCCGCGACCATCACCAACGCCCTGATCGGCTCGTGCACCAACTCGTCCTACGAGGACATGCGGCGCGCCGCGCACGTCGCGACGCAGGGGATCAAGGCGGGGCTGCGCGCGAAGGTGCCGTTCTGGATCAGCCCGGGCTCCGAGCGCATCTACCAGACGATCAAGCGCGACGGCATGGTGGACACGTTCGCGCGGATCGGCGGGCGGGTGCTCGCCAACGCGTGCGGGCCGTGCATCGGCCAGTGGAAGCGGAGTGACGTCAAGGCGGACGAGACCAACACGATCGTCTCCTCGTTCAACCGCAACTTCCCGGGCCGCAACGACGGCAGCGCCGCGACGCTGTCGTTTCTGACGAGCCCCGAGATGGTCACCGCGCTCGCGTTCGCGGGCACGCTCGAGTTCGATCCGACGCGCGACACCCTGACGACGCCCGCGGGCCGGCCCTTCCGCTTCGCGGCCCCCGAGGCGGAGGAGCTGCCGCGCGACGGCTTCGCGCGCGGCGCCGAGGGTTACGAGGCGCCGGCCGCCGACCCCGCCGCGGTCCAGGTCGTCGTCCGGCCCGACAGCGAGCGGCTCCAGCTGCTGCAGCCGTTCGCCCCGTGGGACGGCGAGGACTTCGTGGACCTGCCGATCCTCGTCAAGACCAAGGGCAAGACGACGACCGACCACATCTCGCCGGCCGGCGCGTGGCTCCGCTACCGCGGCCACCTCGACCGGATCAGCGACAACATGTTCCTCGGGGCCGTCAACGCCTTCACCGGCGAGGCCGGCACGGGCGTCCCCCCGGTCGGCGGGGGCGCGCCGCAGCCCTTCACGAAGACCGCGCGCGCGCTCAAGGCGAACGGCATCCGCTGGGTCGTGATCGGCGACGAGAACTACGGCGAGGGCTCGAGCCGCGAGCATGCCGCGATGTCGCCCCGGTACCTCGGGTGTGCCGTGGTGCTCAGCAAGAGCTTCGCCCGCATCCACGAGACCAACCTCAAGAAGCAGGGCATCCTGCCCCTCACGTTCCAGGACCCGCGCGACTGGGACCGGTTCGAGGCCGGCGACCGCGTGAGCGTGCGGGGACTCCAGGCGCTGGCGCCGGGGAAGCCCGTGCGCGTGACCATCACGAAGGCCGGCGGGCGCACGGAGACGATCGAGGCGCTCCACAGCCTCACGGCCGAGCAGATCGGCTGGTTCAAGGCGGGGTCGGCGCTCAACGCCGCCCAGCAGGGAGAGAAGAGGTAATGGCTGGCAGGGTCAAGGTCCCCAGGGGCGAGAAGGTCACGATCGACCACGGCAAGCTCCGCGTGCCCGACAACCCGATCATCGCGTTCATCGAGGGCGACGGCACCGGCCCCGACATCTGGCGCGCCGCCGTCCGCGTCCTCGACGCCGCGGTGGAGCAGACGTACAAGGGCAAGCGGAAGATCGCCTGGGCCGAGACGTACGCGGGCGACAAGGCGCAGGCGGTCTACGGCAAGGACTGCCCGCCCAACCTCCTGCCGGACGAGACGCTGGACGTGATCCGCGAGTACCTGGTCGCGATCAAGGGGCCGCTCACCACGCCCATCGGCGAGGGCTTCCGCTCGCTCAACGTCACGCTCCGCCAGGTGCTCGACCTCTACGTCTGCCTGCGCCCGGTGAAGTACTTCCAGGGCGTCCCCTCGCCGGTGAAGCGCCCGGACAAGGTGGACATGGTGATCTTCCGCGAGAACACGGAGGACATCTACGCCGGCATCGAGTGGGAGCAGGGCACGCCCGAGGCCCGGAAGGTCGTCGAGTTCCTCCAGAAGGAGATGGGCGTCACGAAGATCCGCTTCCCCGACACGTCCTCGATCGGCATCAAGCCGGTCTCGAAGGAGGGCTCCGAGCGGCTGATCCGGGCGGCGATCCGCTACGCGGTCGAGAACCACCGGCGCACCGTCACGCTCGTCCACAAGGGCAACATCCAGAAGTACACCGAAGGCATGTTCATGAAGTGGGGCTACGCGCTCGCGAAGCGCGAGTTCGGCGACACGACCGTGGGCTGGGACGACTGCGGCGGCAAGCCCCCCGCCGGCAGGATCCTGATCAAGGACGCGATCACCGACGCGTTCCTGCAGCAGATCCTGACGCGCCCCGACGAGTTCGACGTGATCGCCGCGTGCAACCTGACCGGCGACCTGCTGTCCGACGCGCTCGCCGCGCAGGTGGGCGGGATCGGCATCGCCCCGGGCGCGAACATCAACTACGACACCGGTCACGCGCTCTTCGAGGCCACGCACGGCACGGCGCCGAAGTACGCGGGCCAGGACAAGGTCAACCCGGGCTCGGTCATCCTCTCGGGCGAGATGATGCTCCGCTACCTCGGCTGGACGGACGCGGCCGACCGGATCGTCAAGGGCCTCGAGAAGACGATCCAGTCGAAGGTCGTCACCTACGACCTCGCGCGGCTGATGGACGGCGCGAAAGAGGTGAAGTGCTCGGAATTCGGCACCGCGATCATCGAGAGCATGGCCAGGCTGTAAGCAGCGGGAGGAGAGCATCATGGCTGCCCGTCCGAAGATCACCGTCGTGGGCGCCGGCAACGTCGGCGCCTCCGTCGCGCAGTACGCCGTCGAGCGCGAGCTGGGCGACGTCGTCCTCGTGGACGTCATCGAGGGCGTGCCGCAGGGCAAGGCCCTCGACCTGGCGCAGGCCGGCCCGGTCCACCGCTACGACTCCGCGCTCGTCGGCTCCAACGGCTACGACGAGACCGCGGGCTCCGACATCGTCGTCATCACGGCGGGGCTCGCGCGGAAGCCCGGCATGACCCGCGACGACCTCCTGTTCAAGAACGCCGAGATCGTCGGCGGCGTCGTGGACCAGGTCGTCGCGCGCTCGAAGGACGCGATCCTCGTCCTGGTCACGAACCCGCTCGACGCGATGGTGCAGCTCGCGTGGAAGCGCTCGGGCTTTCCGCCCGAGCGGGTCGTCGGCATGGCGGGCATCCTCGACTCGGCGAGGTTCCGCACGTTCATCGCCCGCGAGCTCGACGTCTCGGTCGAGAACGTCACCGCGTTCGTCCTGGGCGGCCACGGCGACACGATGGTGCCGCTGCCGCGCTACTCGACGGTCGCCGGCATCCCGATCACCGAGCTGCTGCCGAAGGCGACGGTGGACGCGCTCGTCAAGCGCACGGCCAACGGGGGCGCCGAGATCGTGGGCCTGCTGAAGACGGGGAGCGCCTACTACGCGCCCGCGGCCGCCACGGTCGAGATGATCGAGGCGATCCTCCGGGACAAGAAGAAGATCCTGCCGTGCGCCGCGTACCTCGACGGCCAGTACGGGGTCCGGGGGCTCTACGTGGGCGTGCCGGTCAAGCTCGGCCGGCGCGGCGTCGAGCGGATCATCGAGATCACGCTCACGGCCGAGGAGCAGGCCGCGTTCCAGAAGTCGGCGGCCGCCGTGCGCGAGCTCGTCGATAAGCTGAAGCTGTAGGCGCCGCCATGCGCGACGTCCACACGAGCGCGATCAGCGACGCGGTCAAGAAGCTCTGCATGGAGGCCAACTGGAGCCTCGAGCCCGACGTCCTGCGCGCCTTCGACCGGGCGCTCGGGACCGAGCGCTCGCCGGCGGGCCAGCAGGTGCTCCAGATCCTCAAGCAGAACGCCGCGATGGCGCGGGAGCAGCGCATCCCGTACTGCCAGGACACGGGCTTCGTCGTCTGCTTCGTCGAATTGGGGCAGGACGTCCACGTGACGGGCGGCGCCCTCGACGCCGCGATCAATCAGGGCGTGAGCCAGGGCTACGGCGAGGGCTACCTGCGCGCCTCGATCGTCCGCTCGCCGTTCGACCGCGTGAACACCGGAGACAACACGCCCGCCGTCGTCCACGTGGACGTCGTCCCCGGCGCCACGCTGAAGATTCTCATCATGGCCAAGGGGGGCGGGTGCGAGAACCGCTCGAAGTACAAGATGCTCACGCCCGCGGAGGGCGTGCCGGGAGTGAAGGACTGGGTCCTCGAGTGCGTGCGGACGGCCGGCCCCGACGCGTGCCCGCCGCTCATCCTGGGCGTGGGCGTGGGCGGCACGTTCGAGAAGGCCGCCCTGCTCTCGAAGAAGGCGCTGTTCCGCGAGCTGGGGTCGCCGAATCCGGACCCGCAGCTCGACGCGCTCGAGCGCGAGCTGCTCGCCGAGGCCAACCGGCTCGGCATCGGCCCCCAGGGCTACGGCGGCGACACGACGGCGCTCGGGATCCATCTGCTCGCGTACCCCTGCCACATCACCTCGCTGCCCGTCGCCGTCACCATCGAGTGCCACGCCCACCGGCACAAAGAGGTCACGCTATGAGCGGCCGGCACGGCGTGCGGGTGGCGGGGGAGCGGCTCCCGGCCGCGCGCAGCGGAAGGGCCCCACTGGGGGATGGGTGGAGCGAGCACGGCCGGGGGCCGCGACCCCGACAGGCCCCGCACGCCGTGCCGGCCCCTCAGGAGCGCGTCCATGGTTAAGACCGCGGCCGACGGGGTCAAGGAGCTCGCGACACCGCTCAGCGACGCCGACGTCGAGTCGCTCCGGGCGGGCGACCGCGTCCGCATCACGGGCGTCCTCTATACCGCGCGCGACGCCGCCCACGGGCGGCTGCTGCCGCTGATCGAGAAGGGCGAGACGCTGCCCTTCGACCCCCGCGGCCAGATCATCTATTACACCGGGCCGTCGCCCGCGCGGCCCGGGAGCGTCGTCGGCTCGATCGGCCCCACGACGGCGAGCCGCATGGACAAGTACGTGCCGGCGCTGTTGAAGCTCGGCCTCAAGGGGACGATCGGCAAGGGGTACCGCTCGCAGCCCGTGAAGGACGCGCTCCGGCAGCACCGGGCTCTCTACCTCGGCGCGATCGGCGGGGCCGGCGCGGTCCTCTCGCAGTTCGTCAAGAAGCTCGAGGTCGTCGCGTACGAGGATCTGGGCACCGAGGCCATCCGCCGTCTCGAGGTCGAGGGCTTCCCCGCCATCGTGCTCTACGACTGCCACGGCGGCGACCTCTACCAGGACGGGCAGAAGGCGTACGCCCGCGCGGGCGCATGAAGGTTCACGAGTATCAGGCCAAGGCGCTGCTGAGGGAGTTCGGCGTGCCGGTGCCCGAGGGCGGTGTCGCCACGACGCCGGCGGAGGCGCGCGCGGTCGCGGCCCGGCTGGGGGGCAAGGTCGTCGTGAAGGCGCAGGTCCACGCGGGCGGGCGCGGCAAGGCGGGCGGCATCAAGCTCGGCGACGACGCCGCGGCGGCCGAGGCCGCCGCCCGGCAGATCCTCGGCATGCGGCTCAAGACGCCCCAGACGCCCCCCGAGGGCATCCAGGTGCGCTCGGTGCTCGTGGAGGAGGCCTCCGCGATCGAGCGCGAGCTGTACCTGTCGATCACCCTCGACCGGGCGCGCGCCACGCACGTGGTCATGGCCTCCCAGGCGGGCGGCATGGAGATCGAGGAGGTCGCGGCCCGGACGCCCGAGAAGATCCTCCGCGAGTGGACGCACCCGGCCCTGGGTCTCGGCGCCTGGCAGGCGCGGCGCCTGGCCTTCGGCCTCGGCCTCGCCGGCGACCCGTTCAAGCAAGGGGTGGGGCTCATCCGGAGCCTCTTCGCGCTCTACCTCGGCAAGGACTGCTCGCTCGCGGAGATCAACCCGCTCGTCGTCACCAGGGACGGGCGCGTCCTCGCCCTCGACGCCAAGCTCAACTTCGACGACAGCGCGCTCTCCCGCCACACGGAGATCACGGCCCTCCGCGACATCCACGAGGAGGACCCGCTCGACGTCGAGGCCTCGAAGCACAGCCTCAACTACATCAAGCTCGATGGCAACGTGGGCTGCATGGTCAACGGCGCGGGCCTCGCGATGGCCACGATGGACATCATCAAGCTCGCCGGCGGCGAGCCGGCCAACTTCCTCGACGTGGGTGGCGGCGCCTCGCCCGCGCAGATCGAGAACGCGTTCCGCATCCTCTCGTCCGACGCCGCGGTGAAGGCCGTCTTCATCAACGTGTTCGGCGGCATCCTGCGCTGCGACCGGCTCGCGGAGGGCGTGATCGCCGCGGTGAAGACGCTCGGGCTCCGGCTCCCCGTGGTCGTGCGCATGGAGGGGACGAACGTCGAGCTCGGCAAGAAGATGCTCGCCGAGTCCGGCCTGCAGCTCGCGACCGCCGACGACATGGGCGAGGGTGCCCGCAAGGTCGTCGCGCTCGCGCGGGAGGCCGCGTGAGCATCCTGGTCAACAAGGCGACGCGCGTCGTGGTCCAGGGGATCACGGGGCGCGAGGGCGCCTTCCACGCCGCGCGCTGCAAGGAGTACGGGACCACCGTCGTCGGGGGCGTGACGCCGGGCAAGGGCGGCACGACCCACGAGGGCTTCCCGGTCTGGAACACCGTCGCCGACGCCGTCGCCGCCGCGGGCGCGAACTGCTCGCTCATCTTCGTGCCGCCGGCCGCGGCGGCCGACGCGATCATGGAGGCCGCCGCCGCGGGCGTGCCGCTGATCGTCTGCATCACCGAGGGCATCCCGGTCGGCGACATGGTCCGCGCGCGGCATTTCCTCCAGGGCACGGCGAGCCGGCTCGTGGGCCCGAACTGCCCCGGGGTGATCACGCCCGGCCAGGCGAAGGTCGGCATCATGCCGGGCCACATCCACACGCCGGGGCCCGTCGGCGTCGTCTCGCGCAGCGGCACGCTCACCTACGAGGTCGTCGGCCAGCTCACGGGCCGCGGCATCGGGCAGACCTCGTGCATCGGGATCGGGGGCGATGCGGTGACCGGCACGAGCTTCGTCAACGTCCTCGGGCTGTTCAGCGACGATCCCGAGACCCGGGCGATCATGATGATCGGCGAGATCGGCGGGACGGCGGAGGAGGAGGCCGCGGCCTTCATCACGTCCCACGTCCGGAAGCCGGTCGTCGCCTTCATCTGCGGCCAGACGGCGCCGCCCGGGCGGCGCATGGGCCACGCCGGCGCGATCATCGCCGGCGGGAAGGGCACGGCCGCGGAGAAGATGCAGGCGCTCGAGGCGGCCGGCGCGACGCTCGTCCGGAGCCCGGCCGACATGGGTGCGTCCGTCGCCCGGGTGCTCGGCCGGTGACCCAGCGCACGCTCGCCATCATCAAGCCCGACGCCGTGGCCAAGGGCGTCGCCGGCCAGATCCTGGGCCGCATCGAGCAGGGCGGGTTCACGATCCTCGCGGCCAAGCTGATCCACATGAGCCGCGAGCAGGCGGCGGGCTTCTACATCGTCCACAAGGCGCGGCCGTTCTACGCGAGCCTGTGCGCGTTCATGACCGAGGGCCCGTGCCTGCCGCTGGTGCTCGAGGGCGACGAGGCGATCCAGCGCTGGCGCGACCTCATGGGCGCGACCGACCCGGCGAAGGCGGCGCCCGGCACGATCCGGCGGGACTTCGCCGCGTCCATCGAGGCCAACGCGGTCCACGGCTCCGACTCGCCCGAGTCGGCGGCCTTCGAGATCCCGTACTTCTTCGCGGCCCTCGAGATCTGTCCGCGCTGACGCCCGAGCGGTTCGCCGCGCGGCTCGGCCCGGGCGAGCGCCTCACGACCTTCGGCGCCATCCTGCTCGGCACCGTCGGCACGACGGTCCTCGGCGTCGTGTTCACGGCGCGGAGCGGCGACCCGCGCTGGCTCTTCCTGAGCCTGCCCTTCACGCTGCTGATCCTCGTCGCCGGCTGGTTCGCGCCCACGGGGTACCACCTGGCCGCCGACGGCGTGCGCGTCGAGCGGCGGGCGGGCGCGCGCGTGATCCCGTACCGGGCGATCCGCGCGGTGGACCGCGAGCCGCGGCCGCTCCAGGGCCTGACCGTGGCGGCGTGCCGCGGCGTCTTCGGCCGCTTCGGCCGCTTCTGGAGCCCGCACCTCGGGTTCTACCGGCTCTACGTGACCGACGGCGCGCGGGTCGTCTGGCTCACGACCGACCGCGGCCTCGTCGGCCTCTCGCCCGACCGCCCCGACGCGTTCGTCGAGGCGCTGCGGCGCCGCGCCGGCGGCGTGCCCTGAAACGCCGCGGGGCCGGGGCGCGTCCCACCGGGTTGTATACTCCGCGTGGAGGCACCCCATGAGACAGGATCGCCGCGTCGCGCTCCTGCTGGTCGCCGGCCTCGCCGCGCTCCTCGCGCGGGCGCCCGCGGCGTCGGCGGAGGAGTACCGGTTGCGGGTCGTGAGCGTTCACGAGCAGGGGTTCTACGCGTACTTGAAGGCCGGCGAGCTGAAGGACGGCGTGAGCGGGCCCGGCCTCGACCGGCTCGAGCGCAGCCTCGACTCGCGCGACTTCCCGAACGGCGCGCTCCTCGGCGGGCGCGATCCGGTGGCCGCGCGCGAGCCGGTCGCGCGCGTCTGGGGCGGCGTGCCCGTGCGGGTCGAGCCGGCGCCCGAGTCGGCGCCGCACCGCTGGACCGAGCTCCGGTGGCAGGGCACGCCCGGCGAGCGGAGCGTGTTCGTGATCGACAAGACGACCGGCCGGCCCCAGGAAGTGGTCCGCGTGGCGATCCGGGGCGCGGGCCCGATGCGCCAGTACCAGGTCTACGAGCCGCCCGGCGCCCGGCCCAGGCTGGCGGCGCTCCGAATGCAGCTCGCCTTCCTCTGGGCCGCGCAGGAGCGGGGCGACGTCTGGACGAGGTACGTCGAGCCCGTGCTCGACCTCGGCCAGGGCATCGGCGTCGTCGTCGGGGCGAACGCCGGCGGCCTCCTGGCCGACCACGTGTACCTGATCGTGAGGAACGCCGAGCGCGCCACGACCTACAAGGCCGTGCTCGCGTGGCGCCAGTCGCCCGACGACCGCCAGGCGCCGAGCGACCACCCCCCACCGGGATTGCGTGAGCCGCGTTCCTGGGCGCGCTTCGAATCGACGTCGGGGGGAGCGCCCGCCGCTCCCCCCGACACCCCCCACCGGGATTGCGTGAGCCGCGTTCCTGGGCGCGCTTCGAATCGACGTCGGGGGGAGCGCCCGCCGCTGCCCCCGACACCCCCCACCGGATCCCGTGTACCCGATTCGGTCACGCCCGCTGAGCGCCGCCGGTCGGCCGGTCCGCGTTTTCCGCTAGAATCGTCCGCGTGACCGACCTGCCCACCGGGCTGAACGCCGCGACGTTCTTCGTCGACCGTCACGTGGCCGAGGGGCGCGGCGCGCGGACCGCGTTCCGCTTCCGGGGCCGCTCGCTGACGTACGCGGAGGTGGCGGCGGGCGTGGACGCGGTCGCCGCGGACCTGGCGCGGCGCGGCCTCGACGCCGAGGACCGCGTGCTGCTCGCCCTCCCCGACGCGCCGGCGCTCGTGACCGCGTTCTGGGCGGTCGTGAAGCTCGGCGCGGTCGCCGTGCCGGTCAGCACGCTGATGGCGGCGGACGAGTACGAGTTCCTCCTGAACGACAGCCGCGCGCGGCTCGCGGTCGTCGCCGAGGAGGTGGCGCCGCGCGTCGCGGCGGTGCGCGCCCGCGCCCCGTGGCTCCGCGACGTGCTCGTCGCCGGCGACGAGCTCGCGGGCGCGCCGGGCGGCCGCGCCGCCGCCGCCTCCACCACGCGCGAGGACGTCATGTACTGGGGCTACACGTCGGGCTCGACCGGCGCGCCGAAGGCCGCGGTCCACTCGCACAAGGACTTCGTCGCGGCCGCCGAGCTGGTCGGCCGCGGCGTCTTCGGCCTCGGCCCCGACGACCGCACGTTCTCGGCCTCGAAGATGTCGTTCGCGTTCGGCCTCGGCAACACGCTCTACTTCCCGGCGCTCACCGGCGGGTCCGCGGTGCTGGTGCCGGAGCGCCCGACGCCCGAGCAGGCCTTCGCGGTCGTCGCGGCCGAGCGGCCGACGGTCTTCTTCGCGGTGCCGACGCTCTACGCGCGCATGCTCGAGGTCGAGGATGCGGAGCACCGCTGGGACCTCTCCACGCTCCGCTACTGCGTCTCCTCGGGCGAGGCGCTGCCGCCGGCGCTCTTCGACCGCTGGGGCGAGCGCTTCGGCCTCGAGCTGGTGGACGTGGTCGGCTCGACCGAGAACCTCCACGACTTCATCGCCAACCGGCCGGGCGAGGCGCGCCGGGGCTCGGTGGGCCGGCTCGTGCCGGGCTTCGAGGCGCGGCTCGTGGACGACGAGGGGCGCCCGGTGCCGGCGGACGCCGTGGGCCATCTCCTGATCAAGGGCGAGACGACGGCGCCCTGCTACTGGAACCGGCTCGAGCGGACGCGGCGGACGATGCTCGGGGAGTGGCTCCGCACCGGCGACATGTTCGCGCGCGACGCGGACGGCTTCTTCTACTTCGCCGGGCGCGCGGACGACATGCTGAAGGTCGGCGGCCAGTGGGTCTCGCCGACGGAGCTGGAGGCGCACCTGGGCGAGCACCCGGCGGTGCTCGAGGCGGCGGTGGTCGGGCGACCCGACGCCGACGGCCTCGTCCGGGCGCACGCCGCCGTCGTGCTCCGGGAGGGCGTCGCGGTCGGCACGGCGCTCGCCGGGGAGCTCCGGCGCTTCCTCGCCGCGCGGCTGCCGGGCTACAAGGTCCCGCGCGCGATCGAGATCGTGGCCGAGCTGCCGAAGACGGCGACGGGCAAGATCCAGCGGTTCCGGCTGCGGGCGGACTAGCCGTGCGGGTCGTCGTCGACCGCGTCTCGAAGACGTACACGGACCGCCTCGGCCACGGCGTGGCCGCGCTCGACGACGTGAGCCTCGCCGTGGGCTCCGAGGAGTTCCTCGCGCTGCTCGGGCCCTCGGGCTGCGGCAAGTCCACGCTCCTCAACATCGTGGCGGGGCTCACCGCGCCCAGCGCCGGCGGCGTCTACCTCGAGGGCGGGCTCGCGCCGGGCCGCGCGGCCACCGCGATGGTCTTCCAGGAGTTCGCGCTGTTCCCGTGGCGCACGGTCCAGGCGAACATCGAGTTCGGTCTCGAGGAGGCGGGCCTCGGCGCCGCCGCGCGCGCCGCCCGGGCGCGCGAGCACGTCCAGCTCACCGGGCTCGCCGGGTTCGAGGGCAAGTACCCGCACCAGCTCTCGGGCGGCATGCGCCAGCGCGTGGGGATCGCGCGGGCGCTCGCGGTGGACCCGGCGGTGCTCCTGATGGACGAGCCGTTCTCGGCGCTCGACGCCCAGACGCGCCAGCTCATGCAGGAGGAGCTGCTCGCGATCTGGGAGCGCACGCGCAAGACGATCGTCTACGTGACGCACAACATCCAGGAGGCCGTCTTCATGGCCGACCGCGTGGTCGTGCTCTCGCGGCGGCCCGGGCGCGTCCTCGCGACGATCCCGATCGCGCTCGGGCGCCCGCGGACCGAGGCGATGCTGGGCGCGCCCGCGTTCGCCGCCGCGGCGGACCGGATCTGGTCGCTGATCCGGTCGCAGGCGCAGGCCGCCCTGCGCGAGGGCATGGCGTGAGCGCGCGGCTGCCGGTGCCGGACCGCACGCGCGCGCTGGAGCGGCGTGGCCACCCCCTCGTGCGCGGCGTGTCGCTCGCCGCGCTCGCGGTGCTCTGGGAGCTGGTGACGCGCACGGGGTGGGTGCCGCCGCTCTTCCTGCCGTCGCCGCTCGACGTGCTCGCCTCCGGGCTCGAGATGCTCCGCTCGGGCGAGCTGGTGACCCACGTCGTGACGAGCCTGCGGCGCATCGTCCTCGGCTTCGGGCTGGGGGCGCTGCTCGGCGTGACGGTCGGGCTCGCGGTCGGCTTCTGGAGCCTCGCCGAGGCCGTCGGCAACCCGCTCATCGCCGCGACGTTCCCGATCCCGAAGATCGCGCTCCTGCCGCTGCTGATCCTCTGGCTCGGCATCGGGGAGGCCTCAAAGGTGGCCGTGATCCTGCTGGGCGTCTTCTTCCCGATGGCGATCAACACCTACACGGGCGTGCGCACCGCCGACCCGCTCCTGATCCGCGCCGCGGTGAGCTTCGGCGCGGGGCGCCTGAGCCTGATCCGCAAGGTGCTGCTGCCCTCGGCGCTGCCCATGATCTTCGCGGGGCTCCGGCTCGGGGCGGGGACCGCGCTGCTGCTCCTCGTCGCCGCGGAGATGATCGCGGCGAACTCCGGGATCGGGGCGCTCGTGCTGAACGCCCAGAACCTCATGGAGACGACCAAGCTCATGGTGGGGATCGTGCTGCTCTCGCTGCTCGGCGTCTGCTCCCACTGGCTGCTCGCGCGCCTCGAGCGCCTCGCGATCCCCTGGCGCTGAGGTCGCGGGGCGGCGATCCGGCTCGCAGACCGGGCACCCGGCGAGCCCCTGCGCCGCGGCCTCGGCCGGGCGCTCGAACCCGTCGCGCCCCGCCGCGGGGAGGCGCGCCGCCCACGGGCACGCGCGCCGGTGGAAGAGCCGCGCGCCGCGGGCGGCGACGTACGGCGCCGGCGGGCGCGGCCGCGCGGGGCGATAGCGCAAGTCGATCGAGAGCCGCAGGCGGTCGGACACGTTCTCGCACGCCGCGTGCACGGTGAGGCCATGGAACATCACGACGTCGCCGCACGCCAGGTCGCCCGCGGCCCACACGCTGTCCTCGGGCACCTGCGCGCCGCCCGTCGCGACGCCCGCCGGGGGGTGCGGCAGGAGCCCGCCGCGGTGGGAGCCGGGGACGAGCGAGAGGACGCCGAGATCCCGCGGGCAGTCGCCGAGCGGGATCCAGACGGTCCACAGCTCGGGCTCGCCCGTGACGTAGGCGTGGTCCTGGTGGGGCGGCGTCGTGAGGTCGGGCGCCCGCGGGAATCCGACGCGCGGCACGTCGCCGAGCGTCGGCTCGGCCGGCCCGTCGTACAGCGTCGCCAGGACGCCCAGGATCGCCGGATGGCGCCGCAGCTCCACGACCTCGTCGCGCAGCATGACGTCGCGCTGGGCGGCGAGCATCCGGGGGTCGTCGTAGGCGTCCACGCGGGCGCCGGGCGCGGCGACGCCGTCGCCCGGCGCGGCCGCGTGAAGCCAGCCCGCCGCCGCGCAGACGTCGAGCGCCCGGCGCCGCAGCGCGAGGATCGCGCGCGGCTCGAGGAGGCCGCGGAGCCAGAGATAGCCGTCGGCGGCGGCGCGCTGGCGGAGCGCCCCGGCGTCGCCGACGAGTCCGCTCGAGTCGGTCAGGGCCCCGGTGGGGAGCGCGCGCGCCGCCGGCGCGGTCAGGGCGCCCACGCCGTCCACACGGTCCACGCCTCCCAGCGCCAGGACGCCGCGTCCACCCGCGCGTAGGCCTCGTCGATCAGCCGCGCGCGCTCGTCGGGCTCGAGGTCGGGCAGCAGGAAGTTCGTCAGCAGCGGGATCTTGAGCCAGTCGCGATACGCCTCCTGGGTGAGGCGGCGCCGCAGCGTGCCGCGCCGGGGGCGGAGCCCGGCGCCGGCCAGGAGCGCGTCCACGCCGTCGGCGTCGGGCAGGGGCTCGGCCGCCGGCGCCGCGCCGGCACGCTCGGTCGCGAGCAGCGCCGGCAGCTCGAGCAGGAAGGGATCGCGGCCCGCCCCCGGCTCGTCGGGCTCGCCGAGATAGAGCGACGGCACGGTGAAGCAGAGCGCGCCGCCGGGCGCCAGCAGCGCCGCCAGCCGCCGGACCGTCTCGCCGAGCGGTGTGAGCTGCCAGATCGCCGCGCCGCAGAGGATCCGGTCGAAGCCCGCGGGCGGCTCCGGCAGCCGGTCCGTCCAGGTGACGCGGCGGTCGGCCAGGCGCACCCGGCCGGCGGCGCGCATCGCGGCGGCGGGCTCCACGCAGACGATGGTCCCCTGGCGATGGAGCCACGGCAGCGCCGCCTCGGCCGTGCGCCCGGTGCCGGCGGCGACGTCGAGCACGCGCTGGCCGGGGGCGAGCGCCGCGCGCTCGATCAGCACGCGGTTCGCCGCGCGGTAGCGGGGATGCCGCGCGCAGAACGCCTCGTAGTAGCGCACGGTGCGCGGGTCGTCCCAGCCGATCGCGCGGGGGATCGAGCCCGTGACGCTCACGCCACGTCCGCCGTCCGGCGCGCCGGCGGCGCGAACCACTCGGGCGGCGCCGCGCGGAAGACCGGGTCCTTCAGCAGGCCCATCGTCCGGAGGTTGTGCTCGGCCTTGAACCGGAGGCACTCGCGGATCAGCGCGCGCATGTCGGGCGAATAGCGGAAGAAGTCGAGTTCCAGGTTCGCGTCGTCGACGTAGTGGCGGGAGAAGCGGTCGACGTCGTCGAGCGGCGGCGGCGCCTCGTAGCGCGCGTGGTCCTCGCGCAGCCACCAGTCGGTGAAGCCGTAGGCCGCGTGGAAGTCGTCGTAGAGCGGCGTGCCCGGGAACGGCACCACGACCCCGAGCGTGCTGAACGAGTCCGTGAGCGGGGCGATGCGCTCCATGAAGCGGAGCGTCCGCTCGAGCGCCGGGGGCGATTCCTGCGGGAAGCCGAGCATGAAGTTGGCGGCGGTGCGAAGCCCTTCGGCCCTGGCCCACTCGAGCGCCCGCACCACGTGCTCGGTCGTGACGCCCTTCCTGATCGCCCGCAAGATCGCGTCGTCGCCGCTCTCGACGCCGAAGTTCACGCTGACGAGCCCCGCGCGCTTCATCGCGCGCAGCAGCGCGGGCGTCACCATCGTGGCCCGCGTGATCGCGCTCCAGCCCAGCGGAAACGCGAGGTCGCGCTCGAGCGCCTCGCAGAGCGCCAGGAGCCGCCGCGGGTTCGCGGTCAGGGCATCGTCCCAGCACGGGAAGAACCGGGCGCCCGTCCCCCGGTGGTACGCGCGGAGCTCGGCGACGACGTTGGCCGCCGAGCGGTAGCGGAAGCCGCGCCCGGTCACGTAGTTCGCGCAGAACGTGCAGCGCGCCGGGCAGCCACGACTCGTCAGGATCCCGCCGGGGATGATCTCCGTCCCCGCGGGGGAGTACCAGCGCGGATCGTAGAGGTCCTGGGCGAGCTGGGGGAACGCGAGCGCGTCGAGGTCGGCGACCGGCTCGCGCGCCGGGCCGCGCCGGACCCGGCCGTCGGCGTCGCGGAAGACGACGCCCGGAATGGCGGCGAGCGCGGCGCGCCCCTCGACATGATCCACCAGCCCGGCGATCGTCTCCTCGGCCTCGCCTTCGACCGCCACGTCGAAGCCGCGGGCCAGCGTCTCCTCCGCCCGCACCGTCGCGTGGGCCCCGCCCGCCACCAGCAACGGGACCCCGCCGCGGAGCGCGTCCACGAGCCGGTAGGCGTGCCAGACCCAGCGGGTGAAGAGCCCGACGCCGACCATGTGGGGCGCGAAGCGCTCGACCTCGGCCACGATCCAGTCGACGTCGTGCTCGAAGTGGCGCGCGGCGCAGTCGAGCACGCGGACGTCGCAGCCGCGGGCCCGGAGCGCCGCGGCCACGTACTGCTGGCCGAGGAGGGGCGCCCCGAGCCGCTCGGGCGACGGCGGGTTGACGAGCAGGACGCGGGTCACGGCAGCCAGGACACCGGGCAGGCGGCGAAGTGGCCGGGCGCCGCGATGTTGTCGCCCCCGACCACCGCGCCGACCGGCACGTACGGCGGCGCGAAGGTCGTCCTCCCCTTGCCCATCACGTTCACGATCGTGCAGGTGGGGATCCAGGCGACGACGCTCGCGGAGAACCAGGTGGCGTAGCCGTCGATCCCGCCGCCGCCGGGCCAGTCCTTCGCGGCGCCGATGGTGTTCTTGATCCGGCTGGCGAGCGCCCCGGGCGCGAGCTTGCCCGGGTCCTGGGCGAGGCTCGCGAGCGGCGTCGGCACGTTGGGCGTCGGCGGTGCCTGGGGCGCCGGGAAGGCGGCGAACGACGGATACCAGGGCAGCCCCGGGACACGGATGGTGTCGGTCCAGGCCCTCCAGATGTCGTCGACCGCGTGGCCGAACCCGGAAGCGAGGTTGCCCGGCATACCCGCCTCCGTGAGCGCGGCGTGGATCGCTCCGCCGAGGTCCGGCCCGACGACGCGCCCCCCGGTCGCGAACGGCCCGTCGATCCTGATCCCCGTGAACATCGCCCGCGCCCCCCAGGCGCTGACGGCCGTCCGCGTGCCGGTCTTGGCGGCGCTGAGCCAGCGCGGCCAGTCGGAGAAGACGCGCGTCGTCCGCGCGGAGGTGTTGTCGCCGCGCTGGGCTGCGGGCTCGCCGAGCGTGTTCTGCGGGTCCACCACGCCGTAGAAGTCGTGCGGGCCGGCGGTGGCGGTCCACGTTGTGTTCACCTCGAACGTGGTCCCGCCCCCCACGTTCTGCCTGGTGTCCGACTTGATGACGACGTCGTTGTCGCGGGAGATGGTCCACGGGACGTTCTTCGACCCGGCGCCCGTCGTCTCGATCGTCAGCCTGAGCGTGACCGTGTCGCCCGGCTTGGACCCGCCGCCCACCTCGAAGCTCTTGACCTTGGCCCGGAACGGCGCCTGGCCGCCGCGCTTCTGCTGCTGCTGGGGCTCCTTCTGCATCTGCATGCCGCCGCGCGGCGCTGGCATCTGGACTCCGCCCTGGGCGCCCGCCCGCCCGGCGCCGGCCAGCTCGCGCACCACCCCCCATGCCGCCACGACCAGACCGCCGACCGTGAACCGCCGCCGCCCGAGCGTCAACAGGCTCCTCATGGGCCACCCCCTGATCGAAAGACGCCGACAGGAGGGGAGAGCATCAAGGCAAGCGCAAGGGGCGGCGAGGCTGGGCAACACGACGGGCGTGCGCTGGCGCAATCGCCCTGGACGCTCGCCCCGGGGTCGCTTCGCGAAGAGCGCTCTGTCCCCGGGGGCATTCGTGCGAAGATCGACCGGGTCGGCGAGCGGCTCGTGCGGCGGCTGGCGGCACGCGACCGCCGGGTGCGCGGCGGCGCGGCGCCGCTCCCGCGCCGATCGCACGGATCTGCCGCCCGATGCTCGCGGCGTGCATCGCCGATGAGACGGCGGAAGACCGCAGACTGCGCTCGCGCCGCCGGCGCCGGGCGTGCAAGGAGACTCGCTCATGAGGCACATGCTCGCGGTCCTGCTCGGCGTCCTGCTGCTCGGCGGAGCGACGGAAGCGTCCGCGCAGGCACAGAAGGTGAAGCTCGGCGTGCTGAAGCTCACGTCCTCGGCCGTGATCTTCCTCGGCGTCGAGAAGGGGTACTTCAAGGAGTTCGGCGTCGAGCCCGAGCTGGTCTTCTTCCAGGCGGCGCAGCCGATCGCCGTGGCGCTCGCCTCGGGCGACATCGACATCGGCGGCACGGGGCTCACCGCGGGCCTCTACAACATCGTCGCGGGCGGCGTCCGGATCTGGGTGGTCGCCGACAAGGGGCGCGAGTGGCCCGATCACAACCTGACCGCGCTGGTCGTGCGCAAGGACCTCCACGACGCGGGCGTCCGCACGCTGCGCGACCTCAAGGGGCGGACGATCGGGATCACCCAGGTGGGCTCGACGTTCCACTACAACATGGGCCGGTTCCTCGAGAAGGAGGGGATGACGCTCGGCGACGTCGAGCTGGTGCCGCTCCAGTCGCTCGGCGCGATGTCGAACGCGCTGAGCGCCAAGCGGGTGGACGCGATCGTGACCGCCGAGCCGTTCGTGTCGCGCCTCGAAGCCGCCAGCGCCGGCGTGCCGATCGTGCGCACGGGCGACACGTTCCCGTGGCAGATCGCGGTCATGTTCTACTCGGACAAGTTCGCGAAAGACCGCGCCCGCGCGGTCGCCTTCCTCAAGGGTTACGTCAAGGCGTCGCGCCACTACTTCGACGCCGTCCTGCGGCAGCGCGCGGGGCCCGCGTACGAGGAGGTCGTCGCGATCACGGCCAAGTACACGGGGGCCCCCGCCGCGATCATCCGCAAGGGCTTCCCGTATCAGGACCGTGACGGGCGCCTGCTGCCGGGCGACGTGGGACGGCAGACCGCGTGGTGGCTCCAGCACGGTCTGCTGAAGAAGGCCGTTCCGGAGAGGGCCATCGTCGACGAGAGCTTCCTGCGCGACGCGCTCCGGGCGATGCGGTGACCCGGGTCGTCGTCGTCGGGGGCGGAGGCGCGGCGCTCCGCGCCTGCCTGGCGGCGGCGGAGCGCGGCGCCCGCGTCACGGTCGTCTCGAAGGGCAAGGCCGGGGCCTCCGGGTGCACGCACGCGATCGACTCGAGGATCGAGTTCTCGGTCGTGAACTGGCCGATGATGGACCCCGACACGCCGCTGACGTACGCGGCCGACCTCGAGACGATCGGGCGCGGGCTCAAGGCGCCCGCGCGCGTGCGGCTCTTCGCCGAGCGCTCGGGCGACGAGCTCCGCCTGCTCGAGCGGCTCGGCCTCCCGCTCGGTGCCGCCGGGGGCTGCGCGCGCATCCAGCTCGCCGGCTCCAGCTACCCGCGCGGAATCGTCTGCCCGCCACGGTTCGGCACGCGCGTCCTCCAGGCGCTCCGGGCGGCGACGCCGCGCACGCGGGTCACCGTCCGGGACCGCGCGATGGCGGTCGAGATCCTCACCGAGGGCGGGCGCGCGACCGGCGTCGTCGCGCTCGACCTCGCCACCGGGGCCCTCGACGTGGTCCCGGCCGACGCGGTCGTCCTCGCGGCGGGCGGCGCCGGCAACGTGTTCTCGCTCTCCACGAACCCGCGCGAGCTCGTCGGCGACGGCTACGCGCTCGGCGGCCGCGCGGGCGCGGCGCTGGACCACATGGAGTTCATCCAGTACGTGATGCTGACCGTGGCGCCGATCCGCGGCTGGTTCCTCGTGACCAGCGTGCTGCTGCGGGGCGAGCTCGTGGACGAGCGGGGCGCCCGCTGCGCCGCGCCCGTGGACCCGGCGACGGCGGGGCCCGTCGAGCAGAAGCGGCTCGTCGCCGAGTTCATCGGCTGGATCGTCGCGCGCAAGAGACGGGAGCCCGGCGCGCGCGTCTTCTGGGACGGCCGGCGGATCGGGCGCCCGGCGCTCGAGGCGCAGATGCCGAAGACGTACGCGGCGTTCCGCCGCCGGGGCCACGACCTCGCCCGCCGTCCCGTGGAGCTCGACGTGGGCGCCCACCAGTTCCTCGGCGGGGTCGTCACCGACCTCGCCGCCCGCTCGACGGTCCCCAACCTGTTCGCGGCCGGTGACGTCGCCGACAGCGTGCAGGGCGCCGATCGGATCAACGGATCGGGTATCATGGAAGCCCTCGTGTTCGGGGCGCTCGCGGGCGCCGGCGCCGCCGCCGCGGACGGGCTGCGGGCGCGGCCCGCGCTGCCCCCCGCGTACCGGCGCGAATCGCGTCACGGCGCCGACCGGCTGCGAGGCTGGGGGAGTCGCCTGAAAGCGGAGATGGACGGCATCCTCGTGGTGCGCGATCGGGTGCGGCTCGGGGCGCTCGACGCCCGCCTCGCGGCCAACCTGGAAGAGCTCGAAGCCGACGGCCTCCGCGGCGCGGACGCGCCGGCGACGCGGGCGCTGCACGAGCTCCGCTCGTCGCTCCTGACCTCGCGCGCGGTGGTGCGGGCGTCGCTCGCCCGCGAACGGGACCTCGGGCTGTTCGTGACAGGGCAGCGGTGAAGCTCGCCAAGGTCCTGATCGCCAACCGCGGCGAGATCGCCGTCCGCGTGATCCGCGCCTGCCGGGAGCAGGGGATCACGCCGGTCGCCGTCTTCTCCGAGGCCGACCGCGAGGCGCTCCACGTGCTCATGGCCGACGAGGCGTACCCGATCGGGCCCGCCCCCGCGACGGAGAGCTATCTCCGGATCGACCGGCTCGTCGCCACCGCCAAGGCGGCGGGCGCCGACGCCGTCCACCCGGGCTACGGCTTCCTCGCCGAGAACGCCGCGTTCGCCGAGGCGTGCGCGGCCGCCGGGCTCGTGTTCATCGGCCCGCCGCCGGCGGCGCTCCGCGCGATGGGCGACAAGACCGCGGCGCGCCGCCTCGCGCGCACGCTGGGCGTGCCGATGGTGCCGGGCACGCTCGAGCCCGTCGCCTCCGACGACGCGGCGCGGGCCGCCGCCGCGGAGATCGGCTACCCGCTCATGCTCAAGGCCGCGCTCGGCGGCGGGGGCAAGGGCATGCGCCTCGTGCGCGCCGCGGGCGACCTCGCGGGGGCGCTCCGCGCCGCGCGGAGCGAGGCCGCGGGCGCCTTCGGCGACTCGGCCGTCTACCTCGAGCGCTACGTGTCGGAGCCCCGTCACATCGAGGTGCAGGTGCTGGCCGACGCGCACGGCCACGTCGTGCACCTGGGCGAGCGCGAGTGCTCGATCCAGCGGCGCCACCAGAAGCTCGTCGAGGAGTCGCCCTCGCCGTGCGTGGACCCGGCGCTGCGCGCCCGGATGGGCGAGGCCGCGTGCCGGATGGCGAAGGCGGCCGGCTACGTCAGCGCGGGCACGATCGAGTTCCTGGTGGACCCGGACCGCAACTTCTACTTCCTCGAGATGAACGCGCGACTGCAAGTCGAGCACCCGGTCACCGAGATGGTCACCGGGATCGACCTGGTGCGCGAGCAGCTCCGCATCGCGGCCGGCGAGCCGCTCGGCTACGCGCAGGCGGACGTCGTCGCGCGGGGCGCGGCGATCGAGTGCCGCATCAACGCCGAGGACCCGTTCGGCGGCTGGCTGCCATCGCCCGGCACGATCACCGGCCTGCGGGCGGCGACGGGGCCCTGGGTGCGCGACGACTCCGGCGTGTACGAGGGCTGCACGGTCTCGCGCTTCTACGACACGCTGCTCGCCAAGCTGGTCGTGTGGGGCGCCGATCGCGAGGCGGCGATCGCCCGGATGGCGCGCGCGCTCGGCGAGTACAAGGTGGTCGGCGTGCGCACGACGATTCCGGTCCTCGCCCAGATCGTCGCGCACGAGGACTTCCGCGCGGGCCGGCTCTCGACCCACTTCCTCGACCGGATCCTGCCCGGGCTCACGGCCGCGCGCGGGCGCCTGCGCTCGGTGGCGATCATCGCCGCCGTGCTCGCCGAGTACGAGCGCCTCGGCCACCACACGCTCCCGCCCCCGGCGCCCGCCGCGACCGACGCCTGGCGGATGGCGTTCCGGCCGGGCGCGGGCGGCGGCCGCCGGTGAGGTTCGTCGCGACGCTCGAGGACGGCGTCGAGCCGGTCGAGGTGCGCGGCGAGGGCGGGCGCTACCGGCTCACCCTCGGCGACGAGGTGTGGGAGGTGGACGCGCGGCTCACCGCGCAGGGCATCTACTCGCTCCTCATCGGCGGCGTCTCGCACGTCGCCGAGGTCACCGACGACGGTGGCGCGTGCGTCGTGGACGTGGGCGACGAGACCTGGGTGATCCGCGTGGAGGAGGCGACGCGGCACATCATCCGCACGCGCGGCGGCGGCCCCGCGGGCCACGGCGGCCAGACGCTCACCGCGCCGCTCCCGGGCAGGATCACGCACGTCGCGGTCAAGCCGGGCGACCGGGTCGAGAAGGGCGATACGCTCCTGGTGATCGAGGCCATGAAGATGGAGAACGAGTTCCGCGCCGGGATGGCCGGGACCGTCGCGGAGGTGCGGGTCGGAGCGGGCCAGGCGGTGAACGCGGGCGACGTGCTGGTGGTGCTCGAGACATGAGCGAGACCGTCATCGAGTTCAAGGCCGTCGACAAGTGGTTCGGCAAGCTCCACGTGCTCCGCGCCGTCGACCTCGCGGTGTCCGTGGGCGAGGTCGTGGTCGTGTGCGGGCCGTCGGGCTCGGGCAAGTCCACGCTGATCCGCTGCGTGAACGGGCTCGAGGCGATCCAGGGGGGCGAGCTCGTCGTGCTCGGCGAGTCGATCACGCGGCCCGGCGTGCGCATGCCCGCGCTGCGAACGCGCGTCGGCATGGTCTTCCAGTCGTTCAACCTGTTCCCGCACATGACCGTGCTCCAGAACATCACGCTCGCGCCGGTGCGGGTGAAGGGGCTGAGCGCGGCCGAGGCCGAGAAGACCGCGCGGGCGCTCCTCGAGCGCGTCCGCATCCCGGACAAGGCGGCGGCCTACCCGGCGAACCTCTCCGGCGGCCAGCAGCAGCGCGTGGCGATCGCGCGGGCGCTGGCGATGCAGCCGCGGATCATGCTCTTCGACGAGCCGACGTCCGCGCTCGACCCGGAGATGATCAACGAGGTGCTCGACGTCATGACCGACCTGGCGAAGGACGGCATGACGATGATGGTCGTCACGCACGAGATGGGCTTCGCGCGGCGGGTGGCGCACCGGGTGGTCTTCATGGACGGCGGCAGCATCGTCGAGGAGGCCGCGCCCGAGGCGTTCTTCGCCGCGGCGCAGTCGGACCGTGCCAGGGAGTTCCTGTCCAAGATCCTCACGCACTGAGGGAGGTCCGCATGAAGCGCCTACTGTCCATGCTCGTCGCCGTGGCCCTGCTCGCGGCGGCCGTCCCGGTGTTCGCCGAGACGACGCTCGAGAAGATCGCGCGCACCGGCACGCTCACCATCGGCACGCGGCGGGGCTCGCCGCCCTTCGGCTTCGTCAACAAGAGCAACGAGTGGGTCGGCTTCTCGATCGACCTGGTCGAGCAGGCAATCAAGCCGGTGATCGAAAAGAAGCTCGGCAAGCCCATCAGGGTCGAGAAGAAGGAGTCGACGCCCGCGACGCGGATCCCGCTGCTGACGTCGAACGCGGTGGACCTCGTCGCGGAGACGACGACCGACACGCGGCCGCGGCGCGAGAGCGTGGACTTCAGCCTCACGTTCTTCGTCACGGGCGCCCAGTTCCTGGTGAAGAAGGGCAGCCCGATCCACGGCATCCAGAACATCGCCGGCAAGCGGATCGCCACCCAGCAGGGCTCCACCAACGCCCGCATCCTCCGCGAGCGCGTCCCGGGCGCGCAGCTGCGCGAGTTTCCCGACCAGCCGGCCGCCTTCCAGGCGCTGGCGCAGGGGCAGGTGGACGCCTACACGAACGACGGGATCCAGCTCGCCGGACTCAAGGCGAAGGCCCCGAACCCGGCGGACTGGGAGATCGTGGGCGACTTCTACTCTTACGAGCCCTACGGGATGGCCATGCGGAAGAACGACTCGGACTTCCGCCAGGTGGTCAACGTGGGCCTGATGGAGGCCATCGAGTCGGGCAAGTACGCGGAGCTCTACGAGAAGTGGTTCGGCGCGAAGGGCGAGGTGCCGTACCCGCTCACCCCCGAGAACAAGCGCTTCCTCCAGATGCAGGTGGTGCCAAAGTAGCGCGAGCCGCAGCCGGCGGCGAGGCGAGCCGATGAACGAAGTCGTGCGAGCCGCAGCCGGCGGCGAGGCGAGCCGGGGAACCGGGGCGGCCGAGCCCGCGTGAACTACCAGTTCCAGTGGGGCGTGCTCTGGAGCGGCCAGTCGGGGAGCTGGCTGCTCCAGGGCGTGCTCACCACGCTCGGCATCTCGGCCCTCGCCTGGATCCTGGCGGCGGCGCTCGGGATCCTGTCGGGCGCGCTCCGCACGGTGCCGTGGCGGCCGCTGCGCGCCGCGGCGGTCTTCTACGTGGAGTTCTTCCGCAACGTGCCGCTGCTCGTCTGGATGTTCTTCTGGTACTTCGGGGTGCCGCCGCTGCTGCCGCGGCCCGTGCAGGACTGGCTCTTCAACCACGGCGCCGAGTTCTGGGCCGGGATGTTCGCGCTCGGCGTGTACCACGGCGCGCGCATGTCCGAGGTGATCCGCTCGGGGATCCAGTCCATCCCGCGGACCCAGTTCGAGGCGTCGATGGCGATGGGGCTCACGACGTTCCAGGCCTACCGGCTCGTGATCGTGCCGATCGCGCTGCGGCTCATCGTGCCGCCCGCCACGAACGAGTCGCTGAACCTGCTCAAGAACTCCTCGGTGGCGCTGACGATCAGCGTCGCGGAGCTGACGTTCCAGACGCGGCAGATCGAGACGTACACGGCCAAGGCGATCGAGGCCCTGACGGCGGGCACGCTCATCTACCTGGTCCTCTGCGTCTCGATCGCCGCGGTCATGGCGTGGGTCGAGCGCCGCTTCCGGATCCCCGGCCTGATCGCGCGGGGGGGCTGAGCCGTGCTGGACCTCGCCGTCATCGCCAGCAACTTCCGGTTTTTGGTCCTCCAGGGGCTCTTCGGCGTCGGCGCCTTCGGCGGCGGAACGCTGCGCCTGGCGATCCCCGCGATCGTCCTCGGCTTCCTCCTCGGGATCGGGGTCGGGCTCGCGCGCCTGGCGCGCGCGCCGTGGATCCGCCTGCCGGCGAGCACGTACGTCGAGTTCTTCCGCGGCGTCCCGCTGGTCATGGTGATCTTCTGGATCTGGTTCATCATCCCGCAGCTCCTGCGCCTGCCGATCCCCGAGTACGGCGTCGCGCTCACGGCGTTCGTGATCTTCGAGGCCGCGTACTTCGGCGAGATCGTGCGCGCCGGGATCCAGTCGGTGCCGCGCGGCCAGGGCGAGGCCGCGATCGCCATCGGGCTCACACCCGCCCAGGCGATGCGCTTCATCGTGCTCCCGCAGGCGCTGCGCAACATGGTGCCGTCGCTGGTGACGCAGATGATCGTGCTGTTCAAGGACACGTCGCTCGCCTCGATCATCGGCTACGTCGATCTCACGAAGGCCGCGCAGATCGTCAACAACCGCGAGATCCGCCCGTTCGAGCTGTACCTGTTCATCGCCGTCGTCTACTGGATCTGCACCTACTCGATGTCGCGCGTCGCCCGCCGGTTCGAGCGGCGCACCGCCGCCGCCTGAGCCGACGGCCCGGCGCCGGGGCGCGCCCGTCCCCGGCCACCCGCGATTGCGCCGGGCCCACGCCCCCCGCTACAATGGCCCCGTGGAATGGCTCTGGGTGCTCGGGGTCTTCGTGGCCTACGTCGTGCTGACGCGGTGGGTGCTGCCGCGTCTGGGCGTCCCCACGTGAGCCTCGCCCGCGTGCGGGGCCGAGGCTCGGCCCGCGGAGCGTCCCGAGTCAGCCGCGCGTCGCTGACGACGCCCGGCGCGCGTCAGGCGCGCAGGCGGAGCACCGCGTCGTGCCGGCGGACGCGCTCGCGCACCTTGAGCGCCACCTCCGTGCCGCGCTCGGCGCGCTGGACCGCGCGGTGCTCGACCTGGAGCGACTCGACGGCCTGCGTCACGTCGGTCGTGTGGCCGCGGACGCGGACCGTGTCGCCGACCTCGAGCGCGCCCGAGTCCAGGCGGACGGCCGCGACGCCGAGCCTGCTGTAGTAGTCCGTGACGACCCCGACCTTCTCTTCCGTCGCCATGGGAGCCTCGGAGCGCAGGCGCGCTACTTGAGCGCGCCCGCCGTCAGGCCGGACACGTAGTAGTCGAGGAAGAAGACGTAGAGGATCACGATCGGCACCGAGCCGAGGACCGCGCCCGCCATCAGCGAGCCCCAGTAGTAGATGTCGCCCCGGATCAGCTCGCTCGTCACCCCGACGCTCGCGGTGATCTGGTCGGAGGAGGAGGTGAACGTGAGCGCGTAGATGAACTCGTTCCACGACAGCGTGAACGCGAAGAGCACCGCGCACACGAGGCCGGGGACCGCAATGGGCAGGACGATGCGGAGGAGCGCCTGCACGCGCGTCGCCCCGTCGACCATCGCGCACTCCTCCACCTCCCGGGGCACGGTGCGGAAGTAGCCCATCAGCAGCCACGTGCAGAAGGGCACGAGGAACGTCGGGTAGGTGATCACGAGCGCCCACTTCGAGTCGCCGAGGCCGAGCCAGTTGACCACCTGGGCGAGCGGCAGGAACAGGAGCGAGGTGGGCACGAGGTAGGTCACGAAGATCCCGGTGCCGAAGGCCCCGACGCCGACGAAGCGCAGCCGCGCGAGGGCGTAGGCGGCGACGGTCCCGATGACGAGCGAGAGCGTCGTCGCGAGCAGTGTCACGAGCAGGCTGTTCTTGATCCAGGTCAGGAACGCCGTGTCCCAGAGGAGCTTGACGTAGTGCTCGAGGGTCGGCCCCTGCTGGATCAGCAGGGGCACCGCGGCGCGGTCGTAGAGCTCGCGGTCGGTCTTCAGCGACGTGAGGGCCATGTGGTAGAAGGGGAACAGCGCGAAGACCAGGAACGGCACGAGCAGCAGGTGCGACGCCACCTTCTCGGACCGCCGCCGCCGCGACGCGCGCGCCATCAATAGACCTGCCGCCGCACGTAGCGGAGCTGGGCCCAGACGACGAACACGAGGACCGGGAACAGGTAGAGCGAGATCGCCGCCCCCTCCCCGATCCGCCCGGTCTCGAGCCCGATCTGCCGGGCCAGCGTCGCGAAGAGGTGGGTCGAGTTGATCGGACCGCCGTGCGTGAGCACGAACACGATGTTGAAGTCGCTGAACGTGAAGATCGTGGAGAAGAGGATCACGATGGCGAGGACCGGCTTCAGCAGCGGGAGCGTGACGTACCAGAACCGGCTCGCGGGGCCGGCGCCATCGCTCTCCGCGGCCTCGTAGAGCTCCCGGGGGATCGAGACGAGGCCCGCCAGGATCGTGATCGCGAAGAAGGGCAGCCCGCGCCAGACGTTGACCGTGATCACCGCGGCCATGGCGTGGTAG
>MGCF01000053.1:0-1123 GCA_001788495.1 Candidatus Rokubacteria bacterium RIFCSPLOWO2_02_FULL_73_56 | reverse complement strand
GCCCGCGCCAGACGTTGACCGTGATCACCGCGGCCATGGCGTGGTAGCGCTGGCCGAGCCAGTTGGGCCCCGGCGGGTCCAGCGCGCCGAGGGCGAGCCCCGTCCAGTTCACCACGCTGTAGAGGGAGTCGAACATCCAGACCCACCCGAGCGTCGAGAGCGCCGTCGGGATGACCCAGGGGAGGAGCACGGCGCCGCGGATCGCGCGCTTCCACCAGAGCTGCCGGCTGAGCAGCAGCGCGAGCGAGACGCCGAGCACGAGCTTGAGGGCCACCGAGATGCCCGTGAACACGAACGCGTTCTGGAAGGTCTGCCGGAAGGCGTCGCTCTGCCAGAGCGCGAGGAAGTTCTTGAGCCCGATGAAGTGGCTCGGGCGGCCGATGAACGAGTCGGAGAGGGCGAAGTACACCGCCATGACGAACGGGTACGCGACCAGCAGCAGCAGGAGGAAGAGCGCGGGGGTGACGAACGCCGGGCCCAGGAACCGCTCGCGGTCGAGCAGCTCCCGGACCCGGACGTGGAGCGACGCCCGGGGGCGCGGGGCGGCGACGCCGACGTGCCCGATGGCCACGCGGCGCTAGCCCTTCAGGATCTTCCGCATCTCGTTCTCCGCCCAGACGATCGCCTCCCTGGCGGGCGTGCCCGTGACCGCCTTGGCGATCATGTTCGGCAGGATGAACGAGTTGGTGATGAGCTGGATCCGGTCGCTCGGCGGCGCCGGCCAGCCGTAGATGTGGTACTGGACGCCCTCGCCCTTGAGCCCGGCGTACTTGGGGTCGGACTTGAGGATGGCGTGGTCCTGGAGGTTCGTGTAGACGGGCAGGTTGAAGGCGTCGCCCGACATGACGTACTCGTCGTAGACCTCGCGCTTGCCGAGCAGGTAGCGGATCCACTCCTTCGCGGGCTCGACGTGCTTCGAGAACTTCCAGATGCCGATCGAGCGCGGCACGTCGGTCTCGTGGCGGCCGCCGGGGCCGGCCAGGCTCCGGTGGTGGTTGATCGCGTCCGCGGTCACGAGCTTCTTCTTCTTGGCGACGACGTAGGTGCTGACCGGGTTGTGGATCCAGCCCGACTTGCCCGCCTGCATCGTCTGGTTGTTGCTGGCGTCGGTCCAGGACAGGAC
>MGCF01000052.1 GCA_001788495.1 Candidatus Rokubacteria bacterium RIFCSPLOWO2_02_FULL_73_56 | reverse complement strand
GGGCCCCCTTCGTCCCGTCCGCCGCGCGCAGCGCGGCGTTCGGGCGAATGGGTGACGGCGCCGGCCCGCGGGGGCCGCACCCTGCGACAGGCCCTGCCCGCCTCGCGCGATGACCGTTCGTGAGTCGTGCGGGCGAGCGCAGGCTACCGGCGGCGGCGCAGCTCGGCCAGCTCGCGCTCGAGGCCCTCGAGGCGCTTGACGAGCGCGTCCCGCTCCGCGGCGAGCGCGGTCAGCTGCCGGTCGCGCACGGCGTGCCGCTGGTCCACCTGGGCGAGGCGGCTCTGCAGCTCCGCCTCCCGCGCGTAGAGCGTCTTGAGCTCGCGCTCGAGCTGCGCGACGCGCTGCTTGGCCGGCAGGTAGCCCACGAAGAGGACGTAGAGCAGCAATGCGATCAGCAGCACGCTGGCGGCGACGAGGAGCCAGGGGAACTTCCCGCGAGGACGCTCGGCCACGGCCTCGGATTCTAGCAAATCTGCTATCATCCGGCCGTGGAGCTCCGGCGCTTCTTCGAGCGGGCGATCGGCGCCAGCTTCAGCGACCTGGCGCTCGGCGACGACCCGGCCTGCGCGTACCTGGCGGACCTCCTCACGCGGTTCGCGCACACCGAGCACCTCTACCCCCGCGGCCGCGCGACGCCCCGGCTCGAGAGCGTCGTGGACCTGCTGCTCGAGACGCAGGCCGTCTGGGAGGATCCCGCGCGCTTCCGGCCGGAGCACGAGGTCACCGTGCGCCGCCACATCGGCGACTACACGCTGTTCATGACCGGCATCTTCCGCGAGCGCGTCGAGCGCACCGCCTCGACCGGCTACTACGTCGTCCAGGGCAAGCGCGCTTACCGGTTCGTCTCCGAGCACGACCGCGCGAGCGCCCGGCCGGCCGCGCCCGCCTCGGCCCCGCTCTACCGGCGGCTCGCCGACCGCTTCGAGCACTACGCGGGCGCGCTCGACTACGCGCGGCGCGTCCACTTCCGCGACCGCCCGGAGCACCCCTTCTTCCACCTGAGCTTCGGATGACCGACGCCGCGCCGGGCCTCGACGCGGCGAGGCTCGCGACCCTGGCCGAGGACGCCCTCGACGACGCGCTCCGGGCCTACGCCGACGCCCACGGCGCCGCGGCGCTGCCCGTCCTCGGCGACCTCGCCGCCGGCGCCGCCGACCGCGCCGTGCGGCGGGGCGCCAAGCGGGCGCTCTACCGGCTCGCCCAGCGCGGCGTCACGGCCCCGGCCGCGCCCGCGGTGCGGCCGGTCGTCGAGCGCCGGGCGGAGCGCGCCGCGCGGGCCTGGCTCTCCGGCGTGGACGGCAGCGGCTCGCGCGCCGTCTGGATCGTCTTCGAGGGCGCGTACGGCGCCATCACGCTCTGCTCGCTCATCCTCAACGACACGGTCGGCGTCGTGGACGCCGCGGGCGGCGAGATCACGAAGAAGCGGCTCGACGCGGAGCTCGCGGCGCTCCGCGCCGCGCAGAAGCTCCCGTGGGTGGAGGTCGAGCCGGCGCGCGCCGTCGGCCTCGTCGCCGAGGCGCTCGCGCTGCACCGGCAGCGAGGAAGCGCGCCGCCCGCCGCCTTCGCGCGCTGGGAGGGCCGCTTCGCCGGCGCGGGGCCGGCGCCCGTGCCGGCGCTCCCGGCGCCCGACCCGGCGCTCGTCGAGCGCTCGGCGGAGCTGCTCGAGCTGCCGGAGCTGGCGGGCTGGTTCCTCGACCCCGAGAGCGTCCAGGCCGACGCCGTCGAGCGGGAGGCCCTGCGCACGAGCCGTCTCGTCGTGTCCGACCAGATCAAGGCCGAGCGCGAGGAGGCGATCCTCGGCGGCGTCCTCGCGCGCGAGCTCGGGCCCGAGGCGCGGGCCCGCTGGGCGCGGCGGCTCGCCGAGACGGCGCTCGTCCTCGACGCCGCCGGCCGGCCGGAGCCCGCCGGGCTCGCGCGCGCCGCCGCCGCCACGCTCGCCGCGCCCGATGCCGATCCCGCGCGCCACCCGCTCGCGCGCGGCCTGGCGCAGCGCGCGCTCGATGTCGCGGCCGAGGTCGCGGCCGGGCGGATCCCCGCCGCCGACGCGAGCCGCAAACCCTGAGCCGTTGATCACGGACGTCCCCGGCCTCCGCGTCGGCCACGCGACCGACGCCGCCGCGCTCACGGGCGTGAGCGTCGTGCTCTGCGACCGGCCCGCCGTGTGCGGCGTCGAGCTGCGCGGCGGCGCCAACGACGTCGTCGGCCTCGACTTCCTGGACCCGCGCCATCTGGTGCCGACCGTGGACGGCGTGGTCCTCGGCGGCGGCAGCCGCTTCGGCGAGGAGGCGGTGTACGGCGTGCTGCGCTGGCTCGAGGCGCGCGGCCGGGGCTTCGCCGCGGGCCCGACCGTCGTGCCCCACGTGCCCGGCGCCTTCCTGTTCGACCTCGGCGTGGGCGACGGCCGCGTACGGCCGACGCGCGAGTCGGGCTACGCGGCCGCGGCGGCCGCGGTCGCGGGCCCCGTCGCCGAGGGCAGCGTCGGCGCGGGCACGGGCGCGAGCGTCGGCAAGCTCCACGGCGTCGCGCGCGCGATGCGGGGCGGGATCGGCAGCGCGTCGGTGCGCCTCGGCGAGGTGGTCGTGGGCGCGCTCGTCGCGGTCAACGCGCTCGGCGACGTGCGGGACCCGGACACGGGCGCGCTCGTCGCGGGCACGCGCGACGCCGCCGACGGGCGCCGGCTGATCGACACGGCGCGGGCCCTCGCCGCGGGCGCGACACCGGGCGGCTTCGGCGCGCCCCGCCACACGACCCTCGGCGTCGTCGCGACCAACGCGCGCCTCGGCAAGGCGGAGGCGCGCGCGCTCGCGGCGCTCGGGATGCTCGGCTTCGCGCGGGCGCTCTCGCCCCCGCACACCGCGTTCGACGGCGACACGCTCTTCGCGCTCTCGCTGGGCGAGCTCGCCGCGGACCCGACACGCCTCGGGCTGGCCGCGGCGGAGGCCGTCGCGCGCGCGATCGTGCGCGGCGTGCGCGCGGCCGCCTCCCTGCCAGGCCTCCCCGCCGCGCGCGACCTCGCCGCCTGAGGCGCTCCGCTCGCCACCGGCAGGCGCCTCCACAATGGGAGACGCGCCGTGGGCGGCCCATGCTCTACGAGCGGTACGCCCAGCCCAGCAGCGTGTAGACCGCGAGCGCCGCGATCACCCAGAGCCAGCGGCGCACGCGCGCCGCCTGCTCGGGCACGAGCGGGCGCAGCACGACCGGCTGCAGGAAGCGCCCGACGAAGGCGCCGCCGAGCGCGCCGCCGATGTGGGCGCCGTTGTCGATGAAGGGCGTCATCAGCCCCGCGCCGACCGTGAAGACCGCCCAGATCAGCAGCACGAAGCCCACGCGACGATCGCGCAGGAGCAGCCGGTCGCGGTGCTGGCGGAACAGCACGATCGAGGCGCCCTGCAGGCCGAAGATCGCGCCCGAGGCGCCGACGGACGGCCCCGGACCCCACGCCAGGCTCAGCACCGAGCCCGCGAGCCCGCTCAGCACGTAGAGCACGACGAACTGGCCCCGGCCGAAGGCGTGCTCGCAGATCATGCCCAGGATGAAGAGCGCGATCGCGTTGCCGATCAGGTGCTCCAGGCTCCCGTGCAGGAGGGTCGCGCTCAGCAGCCGCCAGTACTCGCCGGCGGCGACCTGCGCGCGGGTCAGCGCGCCCATCGCGATGATGGCGGGGGCGGACTCGAGCGCGTGCGACGCCGCCTCGACGACGAACACGACGGCGAGCAGGGCGATGAGCGCGACGGTCATCGGCGGGAACCGCCGCATCCGCCGCTCGAAGTCCACGCGGCGCGAGAGCAGCATGTCGGGCGTGATGCGGAGCGGCCGCTCGGCGGCGCTCCCGGCGGGCTCGCTCATCGCCGCTCCCCCGTGTCGAGCATCACGCCGAGCGCCAGCGCGACCCGCCGGTCGAACCGGCGCTCGTGGTCGAGCGAGAGGTCGAGCACGTAGCGGTCGAGGAGCGTGAACTTCCGGTTGAACTCGCCGAAGATCTCCTCGGTCGGGTACACGAAGACGAAGTTCGTCCGGAGCAAGCCGAAGAACGGGCCGAGCAGGCGGCGCAGCAGCGACAGGATCATCGAGTCCTCGATCGCCATCCCGAGGAGCCGGCCGCCCGGCGTCTCCACGTACCAGCGCTTGCGGACGATGTTGTGCAGGTACGTCTTGCGCAGGCGCGCGAGCGGCGCGCCCGCGGGCGTGAGCACGGTATAGGTCCGGGTGAGGAAGGCGACGCGCTGGTCCTGCCGCACCCGGAGCAGCGTCTCGCGGCGCGAGTCGTCGCGGTACACGCTGACGTGGCGCAGCGGCCGGAGCGACATGGAGACCACGAGGAACACGATCGCGGCGGCCGGATACATGAGCAGGACGAGCAGGGCCCGCGCCCCGGCCGGCCCGCCGCCGGCCAGGCCCACGAACACGGCGACGGCGGCGAGCGCGGCGAGGGTCGCGAGCAGATACGCGAGCACCGTCCGCAGCGGGTAGCTCGGCCGGTGCACGAAGAGGATCGGCTGGCCCTCGGGGCTCCAGATCTCGTACTCGGACGCGATCCGGAACACGCGCTGGTTCAGGAGGAACTGCTCGCGGTCGAAGGCCGGGTCCAGGTCGCCCGCGGGCGGGCGTGGCGCCGCCCCGGGCGGCGCGCCCGCGCGCAGGTGGCGGCCGCAGACGGGGCACTCGAGCAGCCGGCCCGCGTACTCGGGCTTGAGCTCGTACACCTCCCCGCAGGGGCAGGCGGCGACGACGCCCTGCGGCGCCCCGGGGGGCCGGCTCACGCGGCGCGGCCGACCGCCGTCACTCGCGCTCCGGCGGCCGCGGCACGAGCTCGTCCCGCGCGTCCGCGAGGCGCTCGCCGAGCGCCCGCACCTCGGCGAGCCGGTCGGGCCGGTGGACGAAGCGCGGGTCGGTCGTGTAGGCGCCCCAGCTCGCCATGTAGTCCGGCCGCGAGAGCGCGAGCGCGTGCTCGGAGACCCGCGCCGGGTTGGCGAAGTCGGCCATGATCGCGACCTCGTCGTGGACGCCGGCCTTCCGCCCGTCGAGGAAGCTCGCGAGCGCCGCGGGCTTCGGGCCGTGCGGCAGCCCGACGGGGTGGAGCGTCAGCATGCCCTCCCGGACCACGCCGCCGCCGCTGAAGAAGTCGCCGAAGTGATAGCCGAGCGTCTCGAGGTAGTCGAGGTTCTTGTGGAAGAACGGCAGCCACATGCCCTCCTTCTCGACCGAGCGCACGGTGAACACGCAGAGGTAGCAGCCCGGCAGCCGGAACACCGTGTGGCCCGAGGGCGGCACGTGCGAGCGGTCGGCGACGAGCGGGCGCACGTCTTCGACCGCGAGGCGGTACGGCAGGTAGTCGCCGCGCCAGCCGACCACGTCGAAGGGGTGCGTCGGGTGCACGCGGCGCGTGTAGACCTCCTCCACCTTCGAGACGATCTCGAAGCGCCCGGCCTCGTTGCGCGTGTCGAGCGTGCGCGGGAAGCGATAGTCGCTCCGGCTGTGGGTGAGGAACTGGCCCGTCGTCGCCGCCTCCGCCTTCTCGGGGTCCCCGGCGAACGACTCGTACACCCAGTAGTACTGCGGTCCGGGCGCGAGCTCGAAGCGGTGGGTGAGGCCCTTGGGCACGATCAGGAAGTCGCCGCGCCGGTACTCGATCGGCCCGAACGTCGTCTCGAGCGTGCCGCCGCCCTGGTGGACGAAGTAGACGAGCGTCGCCCCGTGGTGCTCGAAGAAGTAGTCCATCGGCGCGCGCGGCGCGGTCACGTTCATCGCGACCGTCGCGTTCGCCACGAGGCGCGTCATGCCCCGGTAGACGTCGCGCGCCTCGGCGGGCGCCGCGACGTCGAGCGCGTGGTGCGTGCCGCCGAGCGGGCGCAGCGGCGCGTCCCAGCGGGGCGCGAACGCGCGCGGGTCGAGCACGCGCGCCTCGCCGGCGAGCCAGTTGGTCGGGGGGTAGAGGTGATAGGTGTGGCTCACCTTGCCGGCGAAGCCGCCCCGCCCGTGCTCCTGCTCGTAGACGTGGCGCAGGAGCGGGCCGGCGTGCGGCGCCCGGGGGACGATCCCGACCTCCGGAGTTCCGCCGAAGTACTCGAACTTCTCCACGCGTGACCTCCTCCCGCCCCGGGTGGCTCAGGCCCGATTGTAAACCCGCCCGCCCGCGCCATCGCCGTTCGTGAGGAATGCGCGCCGGCTAGCCCGCGAGCAGCCGGAGCGCGCCGGCGGCCGCGAGCGCGAGCAGCGCCAGCTCGAACCAGCGCCGCGGCAGCCGGCGGTTCACGCGCCAGCCGAGCCACGTCCCGAGCGCGAGCAGCGGCAGCGCGAGCACGGCCGCGAGCACGATGCGCCCGGTGAGGAAGCCGATCGTCCAGTAGCCGCCGAGCTTGGCCAGGTTCGTGACCGCGACGACCGCGTTCGCGGTCGCGACGACCGCCGCGTTGCCGAGCCCCAGGCCGAGGAGGTAGGGGCCGAGCACGATGCCGCCGGAGTGCGCGACGCTCGACGCGACCCCCGCCGTGAGGCCCACCGCCGCGCTCACCGCCCGCGCCGGCGGGCCGCCGAAGAGCGGGCGCGCGCGGTGCCGCAGCACGAGCTGGACGGCCGCGAACGCGAGCACCGCGGCGCCGATCGCCCGCTTGAGCCAGAGCTCGGAGAGCAGCGAGAGCACCCAGATCCCCAGCACCACGCCGCCCAGGACGGTCGGCAGCAGGACGCGGAGCTGCCGGCCGTCCCACTGGCGCCAGTAGAGCTTGAGCGTGAGCGGATCGGAGAGGTTCAGGAGCGGCGCGAGCAGCGCGACCGCGACCGGCACCGGGAGGACCAGGCCCAGCGCCGGCGTGAGGACCAGGCCGATGCCGCCGCCGATCGACGCCTTGAGGAAGCCGACGCCGAGCGCCGCCACGGCCGCGGCGGCGAGGAGCAGGGGGAACGACGGCTCGCTCAGGGCGCCCTGCCCGCGCGGGCGCCGGGGCGGCCGGGCGCCGGCGGGAGCTCGAAGGTGACGAAGCCCACGGGGCAGTGATGATAGCGTAGGGGCGGTGGCACCTGGCGGCCCGATCGTCCGCCTCCTATTGGTGGCCGCGCTGCTGGCGGGGGCCGGCCCCGCCGCGGCGCAGGGCGCCGCGCCCGCCGACCCGGGGGGCCACCTGGCGCGCGCCCGCGAGGCGTTCCGCACGGGCGGCATGCTCGCCGCCCTCGAGGCGGCGCGCGCGGCCGTGGAGGCCCAGCCGGCGTCGGTCCCGGCGCTGCTCGCCTTCGGCGGGATGGCGGAGTTCCTGGGCGAGTTCGACGCGGCGCGGGGCGCCTACGCGAAGGCCGCGGCGCTCGAGCCGGCGAACCTCGACGTCCTCTACCGCAGCGCCTCCCTCGCGGTCCGCGTCGGCGAGTACGACCGGGCGCTCGGCCTGCTCGACCGGATCGTCGCCGCCCACGCGTGGTGGGCCCGCGGGCTCTTCCGCTGGGGTCCGAGGAGCGTCCAGATCGGCCTCACCCGCGCCTACCCGGCCCTCGCGTGGCTCACCGGCGCCGCGCCGCGCACGCTCCGCGACGGCGTGCTCCGCAGCCATCCGGTCCTCGAGCACATCGTCCAGCTCGACATCGACATCCTGATGGAGAAGGGCGACCTGGACCGCGCGCGCCGCCTCGCGCGGGGGTACGGCGTCGTCGAGGCCGGACGCGACTACTGCCACGAGGGGCGCACGCGCGGGCGCGACTGGACGCCGGAGCGCGTCCACCGCACCTTCCGCCTCGCCGCGCTCGCCCAGCCCGAGCAGGCGGACTGCCTCTGGTGGTATGGCCAGTGGCTCACCGACGAGGGCTACATGCGGATGGGCCGGCTCCTGGTGCTCGAGGGCACCCGGCTCACGCCCTCGGCGGGCAACAAGGCCTCGGGCGAGAACTACCTGCGCGTGCGCCACTCGGGCGGCCTCGAGGTGGGCAAGCGCGCCGAGCAGCTCGCGCTGATCGCACGCCAGCGCCTCGCCCGCGACCGCGACCCGGAGGGCGCGGCGCGGCTGCTCGAGGAGGCCATCGCGCTCGAGCCGGGCTACCCGCGGCCCTACGCCTACATGGCGCAGGTGGCGTGGGCCCGGGGGGACCGCGAGGCCGCCGTCGGGTGGCTCGAGCGGGGCGTGCAGGCCGACCCGGACTCCTGGCGCGTCCGCCGCACGCTCGCCCGCGCGCTCGTCGCCACGGGGCGCCTCCCCGAGGCCGAGCCGCACGCCCGCCGGGCCGTCGAGCTGTTCGGCGACGACGTCGGCGGCCGCCTGCTCCTCGCGCTGATCCTGTACGCGCGGGGCAAGCACGACGAGTACGCGCAGCACACCGAGTTCGCCCTCCGGTTCGCCACGCAGGTCGGGCACGACCTGCCCGACGTGCGGAGCTTCCTCGAGAACCACCGCCGGTTCGGGCCCGGGCGCTCGCTGCCGCCCGCGCCGGACCCGCGGCTGATCATGGGCTGGAACCAGGACTAGACGCGGATTCCGACTACAATGGCGGCATGCGGCGCCGCGGCAAGGTCATCCGGTTCCCGGCCGCCCCGCCCGAGCCGGGCGACGAGCGGGACCTCGTCCCGGTGCACCGCTGCGACGGCGCCGAGGCGCTGGTCGTGAAGGCCCTGCTCGAGAGCGAGGGGATCCCCACGCTGCTTCGCTCGCACCTCGCCCACTCGGTGCACCCGTTCACGGTGGGCGACCAGGGCGAGGTCGTGATCCTCGTCCCCGCGCGCGCCGCCGAGCAGAGCCGGCGCCTCCTCACCCGCCTCGCGCCGGGCGCGCCGCCCGCCTGAGCGCCCGGCGCTCAGCGCGCCCCGAGCGGCTCGAGGACCAGCCGGACGCGCGGCGTCTGCCCTCCCGCCGTCGCCGCGAGCGCCACCGCGAGCACGTCCTGGACGAGGGCGGGGCGCTCGAAGGGGACGGCGAGGGCGATCTCCCACCCACCGTGCGGCCGGCGCCTGACGGTCGGCGCCGCCACCGCGCCGAGCCGGCGGTGGATCGCGTCGGTCAGGGCGACCTGGCGCGCGACCACCTCGGCGCGCCGCCGCTCCCGCCGCGTGGCGAGCGCGAGGAGCGCCAGCAGCGCCGCGAACGGCAGCGCCGCGACGGCGAGGGCGGCGAGGGGCGTCAGCACGCCCCCCTCCCCGCGCCGGCGCCGGCCGCGAGCGGGAGCGGCGCGAGCCGCCGGCCCGCGCGGATCAGCAGCAGGCCGAGCGCGCGCCGGAGTGCGCGGCGGGGCGCGCGGCGGGCGGCGCGCAACGCGTCGCGCGCCGCCCAGGCGTGCGCGCCGGCGATCCGCTCCCTCACGAGGAGCTCGAGCAGGTACAGCGGGGTCTCCATGGCGTTCCCTCCGCCCTCTGAGACACCGGCGGCGGGCGCGCGTG
>MGCF01000051.1 GCA_001788495.1 Candidatus Rokubacteria bacterium RIFCSPLOWO2_02_FULL_73_56 | reverse complement strand
CGAGCTGCCGCTCCTGCGCGAGGAGATCTTCGGGCCGGTGCTCACCGTCTGGGTGTACGCCGACGACGCGCTCGACGGGGCGGTCGCGCTCTGTGACCGCGGCACGCCCTACGCGCTCACCGGCGCGATCTTCGCGCGCGACCGCGCGGCGATCGGGCGGCTGACCGAGGCGCTCGTGTACGCGGCCGGCAACTTCTACGTCAACGACAAGCCGACCGGCGCGGTGGTCGGCCAGCAGCCCTTCGGCGGCGCGCGTCTGTCGGGCACCGACGACAAGGCCGGCAGCCCCCTGAACCTGCAGCGCTGGGTGAGCCCGCGCGCCATCAAGGAAACGCTCGCCCCGCCGACGGACTTCCGCTACCCGTACATGATCGCTGAGCTGGGGGGCCCCGACATGGCCCCCCAGGCTCCGCCGCCCATGAACATGGGGGGCCCCGACATGGCCCCCCAAACCCCCCGGGCTTGACGGCGGAACGGGAGAGTGCTAAATGTCCGGACATTCTGACAGCAGGAGGCGGCAGTGAACTACCGACCCGGGATTCCGCGGTATCTGCAGATCGCCGACGCGATCCGCCACGACCTCCGGGGCGAAGGCGAGCGCATTCCCTCCGAGCACGCGCTCTGCGCGAAGTTCAAGGTGAGCCGCCCCACGATCCGCCAGGCGCTCGACGTCCTGGTCCAGGAGGGGCTCCTCTACCGCCACGCCGGGCGCGGCACGTTCTCGACGCCCGCGGCCGGCGTGGACAGCAAGCTCCGCGTGATCGGCTCGGTCGGGGACATGATGGCGCTCGGCGACGAGACCTGGTTCAAGCTGGTCTCGCGGGACATCGTGACGCTGCCGGCGAACATCGCGCAGGCGCTCCGGCTTCCGCCGCGCTCGTCCGCGTACTGCATCGTCGGCGTGCGTCTGGGCGAGGCCGGCCCGTTTCAGCACGTCACCGCGTACGTGCCGCTCACGATCGGCACGGCGCTCTCCGACGAGGACCTGTCCAAGACGTCGCTCATCGGCGCCATCGAGCGCCTCACCGGCGTCCAGATCAAGCTGATGGAGCAAGTGGTGGATGCCGCACTCGCACCACGGCAGGTCGCCGAGCTGCTCCAGATCCGGGCGCGCTCGCCGCTCCTGCTCTTCGAGCGCACCTATTTCGCGGCCAGCGGCGAGCCCGTCGAGCACGCGATCACGTACCAGGTGGGCAAGCGCTACCCGTACCGCGTCGTCTTCTCGCGCGCCGACCGCCGGGGCTGATCGTCTCGTGGTGTACCGCATCGGCTTCGACGTCGGCGGCACCTTCACCGACTTCGTGCTGCAGTCGCCCGCGGGCGAGCTCACGACGGCGAAGCGGCTGACGACCTACCCGGACCCCTCGGAGGCGTGCCTCGCCGGCCTCGACGCGCTGATCGCGGGGAGCGGCGTGGCCTGGGGCGACGCGGCCCAGGTCGTGCACGGCACGACGCTCGGCTCGAACGTCGTCATCGAGCGCAAGGCGCGCGGCGTCGGACTCCTGACCACGCGCGGCTTCCGCGACGTGCTGATCGTCGGGCGCGAGAAGCGCTACCAGGTCTACGATCTGCAGATCGAGAAGCCCCCTCCGCTGGTGCCGCGCCGGCTGATCGGCGAGGTGACCGAGCGGATCCTGGCGGACGGCTCGGTGCGCACGCCGCTCGACGAGGCCGACGCGCGCCGGGCCGTGCGCGAGCTCTGCGCGCGCGGCGTCACGACGCTCGCGATCTGCCTCCTGCACGCCTACCTGCACCCGGCGCACGAGAAGCGCCTGGCGGCGCTCGTGGCCGAGGAGGCGCCGCACGTGACGGTGACGCTCTCGCACGAGGTTTCGCCGACGTTCCGCGAGTACGAGCGCACGTCGACGACGGTGATCAACGCGTACGTGATGACCGCGGTGCGCGAGTACCTGGCGGGGCTCGGCGCGGCGCTCGCCGCGCGCGGCTACCGCGGACGCCTCTTCGTCATGCAGTCCTCGGGCGGCATCGCGACGGCCGAGGCGATGCAGCGCTACCCGGTGCGGATGATCGAGTCGGGCCCCGCCGCGGGCGCGCTGATGGCGGCGGCGTACGGCGAGCTCACGGGCCATCGCGACCTGATCGCGTTCGACATGGGCGGTACCACCGCGAAGCTCGCGCTCGTCGAGAAGGGACGACCGTACACGACGACCGCGTTCGAGCTCCACCGCGTCGGGAACGCGCCGGGCAGCGGGCTGCCGATGAACATCCAGGCGATCGATCTCGTGGAGATCGGCGCGGGCGGCGGCTCGATCGCGCGCGCGGCGCTCGGCGTGATCGCGGTCGGCCCGGAGAGCGCGTCGTCCACGCCCGGACCCGTCTGCTACGGGCGGGGCGGCGCCGAGCCCACGGTTACCGACGCGAACCTCGTGCTCGGCTACCTGAACCCGGACGACTTCGCCGGGGGCTCGATGCGCCTGGACGCCGCGGGCGCCGCGCGGGCGCTCGAGGCGAAGGTGGCGCGACCCCTCGGGCTCCCGCTCGCCGCGGCCGCGTGGGGGGTCCACGCGATCGTGAACACGAACATGGAGCTGGCGACGCGGGTCGTCTCGATCGAGCGCGGCCGCGACCCGCGCGACCTCACGCTCATCGCCTTCGGCGGCTCCGGCCCGGTGCACGGCTGCCGGCTCGCGCAGGCGCTCGGCATTCCCCGCGTGCTCCTGCCGGCCGCGGCGGGCGTGACCGCGGCGATCGGGCTCCTGGCCGCGGAGGTCCGCTTCGACGTCGCGCGCACGTACGTGCGCCGGCTCGACGCGGTGGACCCGGCGCAGCTCGGCGCGATGTACGAGGAGATGGCGGCGCAGGCGCTCGAGGTGGTGCGCGAGTCCGCGGTCGCCGGCGACGTGACCGTCGCGCGCGCGGCCGACGCCCGCTACGTGGGCCAGGGCTACGAGCTGAGCGTGCCCGTCCCCGCGGGCCGGCTCGACGCCGCGGCGCTCGCGCGCGTCCGCGCGGCGTTCGACGAGGTCTACGCCGCGCGCTACGGCTATGCGAGTCCGGCGGAGCCCGTGGAGATCGTCACCTGGAAGCTCTCGGCGATCGGTGGCTCGCCCCGGATCGCGCTCGCCAAGGCCGCGCGCGGCGCGGGCCCGGCCGCGCCGAAGGCGCGGCGCCGCGCGTACTTCCCCGAGACGGGCGGCTTCACCGAGACGCCCGTGTACGACCGCTACGCGCTCGGCGCGGGGGCGCGGCTCGCGGGGCCCGCGATCGTCGAGGAGCGCGAGTCCACGACGGTGCTCCCGCCCGGGACGGCCGCGACCGTGGACGAGTACGCGAACCTGCTGGTGGAGCCCGCATGACGCTGGACCCGGTTACCCTCGGCGTCGTCTGGGGGGCGCTCCAGTCGATCGCGGTCGAGATCGGCACGACCGTGCACCGGACGGCGTACTCGGAGCAGGCGCGCGAGGGCCAGGACTTCTCGGTCGCGGTCTTCGACCCCGCGGGGCGCATGGTCGCCCAGGGGCCGTACTCGCCCGGTCACATGGGCGCGATGTCCTTCGCGGTCCGGAACGCGCTCGCCGCCCACCCCGTCGAGACCCTCCGGCCGGGCGACGCGATCCTCCTGAACGACCCGCTGCTCGGCTCCGGGCACCTGCCCGACTTCTTCGTCACGCAGCCCGCCTTCCACGCGGGGCGGCTCGTCGGCTTCGCGGTGAACATCCTCCACCACACCGACGTGGGCGGCCAGCGGCCGGGGAGCCAGGGCGTCGAGGGGATCTTCGACTACTTCCAGGAGGGGCTGCGGATCCCGCCGACGAAGGTCTGGACGGAGTACGCGGAGCAGGAGGGGATCGTCGGCATCATCGCCGCGAACACGCGCACGCCCGACAAGGTGCTCGGCGACCTGCGCGCCCAGCGCAGCGCGCTGCGCGTCGGCGAGCTGCGATTGCAAGAATTGGCCGCGCGCTACGGGCCCGCCACGCTCCAGGCCGCGATGGACGAGATCATCGCGCGCACGGAAGCCGGCATGCGGCGGGCGATCGGCGAGATCCCCGACGGCGTCTACACGTTCGAGGACTTCATGGACGACTGGGGGCCCGGGACCGACCCGCTCCGCGTCGCGGTGACGGTGACGGTGGCCGGCGACGCGCTGGTGATCGATTACGCGGGCTCGTCCCCGCAGACCGCGTCGGGCCTGAACTCGTACATCAACTACACGCGCTCGTACTCGTACGCGGCGGTCAAGTGCCTCACCGACCCCTTCGGGCCGATGAACGAGGGCGCGCTCCGGCCCGTCACGGTGCGGGCGCCCGAGGGCTCGTTCCTCAACCCGCGGCCGCCCGCGGGCGGCGGCCCGCGCGCGGTCATCTGCTACCGCACGTTCGAGTCGGTCCTGGGCGCGCTCGCGCCCGCCCTGCCCGCGCGCGTCGCGGCGGCGGCCTCCCACATGGCGAACCCGACGTTCGGCGGCTGGGACCGCGCGCGCAAGCGCCGGTTCGTCGCCTACGAGCTGGTGCTCTCGGGCACCGGCGCGCGCGCGACGAAGGACGGGTGCGAGGCGATGGCGTGGGCGTTCAACGCCTCGAACATCCCCGTCGAGGCCCAGGAGGCGAACCAGCCGATCGTCATCGAGCGCTTCGAGCTGATCCGCGACTCGGGCGGGGCGGGGACGTTCCGCGGGGGTCTCGGCGTCCGCCGGGACATGCGCTTCCTGGCCGACGAGGGCAAGCTCACGAACCTCTCGGACCGGCAGCGGTTCCCGCCGTACGGCCTCTTCGGCGGCCGGCCCGGGCGGCTCGCGCGCACCGTGCTCGACCCCGGCCCGGGCGAGACGCTCGTGCACGGCAAGGCCTCGCGCGAGTTCGCCTACGGTGACGTGCTCTCCTTCCAGCAGTCGGGGGCGGGCGGGTACGGCGATCCGCTCGCGCGCGACCCCGCGCGCGTGCTCGAGGACGTGCTCGACGACTACGTCTCGGCCGAGGCGGCGCGTGAGGCGTACGGCGTGGTGCTCGTCCCGGTGCCCGGTGCGGGGCCGAACGTCGGGCGCGACGGCGCCCCGACGGCGTTGAGGGTCGACGTCGAGGCGACCGCGGCGCTGCGCGCGGCGAGGCGCGCGTGATCCGCTTCACCGACGAGCAGGAGCAGTTCCGCCGCGCCGTCGCGCGGTTCGTGGACGCCGAGGTCGTGCCCGCGGCCGGGGCCCTCGACGAGCGCGCGGAGTTCCCGCGCGAGCTCTTCACGCGCCTCGGCGCGCTGGGCTACCTCGGCCTCCGCTACCCGGAGGCCTACGGCGGGGCCGGCGCGGACATGGTGACCTACTGCCTCCTCGCCGAGGAGCTGGCGCGCGGCTCGATGTCGCTCGCCGCCGCGGCCTGCATGCAGTCGCTGATGGGCACGCACTTCATCCACGCGTACGGCTCGGAGGACCTCCGGCGGCGATACCTGGTGCCCGCGCTCCGCGGCGACCTGGTCGCGACCTTCGCGCTGACCGAGCCCGGCGCGGGCTCGGACCTCGCGAGCATCACGACGCGCGCCGAGCGGCGCGGCGACCGCTGGGTCCTGCGCGGGACCAAGACCTGGGTGACGAACGCGCCCGTCGCCGACGTGCTGACCGTGGCGGCGAAGACGTCGGGCGAGCGCGGCCTCGAGAACATCGCGCTGTTCCTGCTCGACCGCGCCGCGATGCGGGGCATCACGCTCGGCAAGTCGATCGAGAAGATCGCGGTGCGCGCCTCCGTGACCGGCGAGATCCTGCTCGAGGACGTCGAGGTGCCGGCCGAGCACCTGCTCGGCGGCGAGACGGGCGGCGTCGAGAAGATCGGCGGCATCCTCGCCGAGATCCGGGTGATGACGGCCGCGCTCTCGACGGGGCTCGCGCGCGCCGCCTACGACGCGGCGCTCGCCTACGCGCGCGCGCGTGTCGCGTTCGGCAAGCCGATCGTCGAGCACCAGGCGATCGGCTTCAAGCTCGCCGACATGCTCACGGCGCTCCACGCGGCGGCGCTCGTGACCTACCAGGCCGCCGGGCGCCTGGACGCCGGCCGCGCGGTCGCGCGCGAGGCGGCGATGGCGAAGCTGCTCGCCTCGGAGACGGCGGTGCGGGTCACCGACGAGGCCGTGCGCATCTTCGCCTCGTACGGGCTCGCGAGCGAGTATCCGGTGCAGCGCTACTTCCGCGACGCGCGCTTTCTCTTGCCCGGCGGGGGCACGTCCGAGATCCTGCGCGTGGTGATCGGACGCGACCTCGACTGGGACCGCGGGCAGGTCTTCGGATGATGACCGACGTGCCGGATGGAGGAGCGATGGCGCCGAGGGGACGCTACTGGGAGGACTTCACGGTGGGCGGCGACACGGTCCACACGGAGATGAGCGTGCGCGAGGCGCGGCCGGCGTCCGGGCAGGACCGCGGGGTGGTCGTCTTCGACGTGGCCGTGAAGAACCAGCGGGGCGAGGCCGTGCTGACCTACGAGACCAGCGTGCTGCTCCGGAGACGGGCGGGCGCCTCGGTCGGGATCTGAGGAGGAGGCGATGGACGTGCGTCGGACGCTCTACGTGGAGGACGTCGCGCTGGTGGATGCGGGCGTGCCGCTCGCACGGCCGGTGCGGCGCGTGGCCGGGCTGGCGGTGCTCGCGAACCCCTACGCGGGCCGCTTCGTGGCCGACCTGTCCCCGCTGTTCGACACCGGCCTCGAGGTGGGCACGCTCCTCATGACGCGGGTGCTGGAGCTGCTCGGCGGGCCGGCGGTGTCCTACGGCAAGGCGGCCGTCGTCGGCACGCTCGGCGAGACGGAGCACGGCGGCGCGCTGCTCCACCCCAAGCTCGGCAAGCCGATGCGCGCCGCCGTCGGCGGCGGCGAGGCGATCATCCCCTCGAACGTCAAGGTCGCGGCGCCGGGCACGCCGATCGACGTGCCGCTCGGCCACAAGGACAACGTCTGGTCGTTCGACCACTTCGACACGATGACGGTCATGGTGCCCGACGCCCCGCGGCCGGACGAGATCGTCATGGTGGTGGCGATCGCGGACGGCGGGCGGCCCCATCCCCGGGTCGGGCAGAGCCGCGCGACGATCTGAGGCCGTGCGAGGCGCGGGGCGGAGGAGGTGCGGGCGATGAACGAGGTGGCGCTGGTCGGCGCGGGCGTGTCGAAGTTCGGCGTGCGGAAGGCGACGTACCGGGACCTGATCTGGGAGGCGGGCAAGGCGTGCTTCGACTCGACGCCCGGAGTCAGGCCCGGGGATGTCGAAGGCCTGGTCGTCGGCTCGGTGATGCCGGAACGCACGGCGTTCCAGTCGCACATCGCCTCGCTCGCCGCCGAGGCGCTCGGCATCCGGCCGAGCGCGCTCAGCGCGCGGACCGAGCACATGTGCGCCTCGGGCACGGTCGGCATCCGCTACGCGTACGCGTTCATCGCCGCGGGGCTCGCCGACCTCGTCATGGTGCTCGGCGTCGAGAAGCTCAACCAGCCCTCGGGCGACGAGGCGATCCTCAACATGGGCACCGGCGTGGACCGCGAGTGGGAGGCCGCGTTCGGCCTCACGGCGCCGCCGTGCTTCGCGCTCGCGGCGCAGCGGCACATGGCCGCCTACGGCACGAGCGAGGAGCAGCTCGCGCTCGTCGGCGTGAAGAACCACACCCACGCCACGAAGAACCCGAACGCGCACTTCACCAGGGGCGCGACGCTCGACCAGGTGCTCTGCTCGCGCATGATCTCGACGCCGCTGCGCCTCTACATGTGCTCGCCGATCACCGACGGCGCGGCGGCGGTCCTGCTCGCGAGCGGGGAGCGGGCGCGCGCGCTCACGGACCGGCCGGTCTGGATCCGCGGCACCGGCCAGGCGCTCGACGGCTTCCAGCTCACCTCGCTCCACGAGGACTACGCCCACTGGCCCGCGCTCCGGCGCGCGGCCGGGGCCGCGTACCGGATGGCGGGCGTGGGGCCGGCGGACGTCGACCTCGCCGAGGTCCACGACTGCTTCGCGATCGCCGAGCTGATCGCGTACGAGGAGCTGGGCTTCTGCAAGAAGGGCGAGGCCGGGCCGTTCGTCGCCGCGGGGCGGAGCGACTACGGCGGCGATGTCGTCGTGAACCCGCGCGGCGGGCTCATCGGCTGCGGCCACCCGCTCGGCGCGACGGGCGTGGCGCAGGCCGCGGAGGTGTTCGTCCAGCTCCGAGGCGAGGCGGGCGCCCGGCAGGTGCCGGACGCGGCGCTCGGGCTCACCCACAACAACAGCGGCATGGGCGAGCACGTCGTGATGCTCTACGGGCGCGAGGCATGAGCTACTTCCGGGCGATCGATCCGTTCCCGCTCGAGTCGGCGGAGCAGACGAAGCTCCACGAGTTCTACAGGCACCTCGGCGAGGGGCGGCTCGTGACGACCCGGTGCGCCGGCTGCGGCGCGACGGCGTGGCCGCCGCGCGGCTTCTGCCCGGCGTGCGTCTCGGACCGGTTCGAGTGGGTGGACCTGGCGCGCGAGGGCACGGTCCACGCGTTCACGGTGCAGGAGACGGGCCTGCCCGCCGGGTTCGAGGCGCCGCGCGTGTTCGCGATCGTCAAGGTGGACGGCCATCGCGTCTTCACGATTCTCACCGGCGCGGATCCCGGCGCGGTGCGCGTCGGCCAGCGCGTGGCGCTGGCGCCGCTGCGGGTCGCCGACGACCCCACGGGCCACCCCCGCTGGCTCCCCGCCTTCCGGGTGGCGTCGCCGTGAGACCGCGTGTCGGAGCACACGGGGCCCGCGGTCGCGGCGGGGCACGGGCGTGGCGACAGCCCGGGTGCCCGTGCCCTGCATGAAGATCCTCGTGGCGAAGCCGGGGCTCGACGGCCACGATCGCGGCGCGAAGGTCGTCGCGCAGGCGCTGCGCGACGCGGGCGTCGAGGTCGTGTACACGGGGCTCAAGCGCTCGCCGGAGGAGATCGTGCAGGCGGCGATCGAGGAGGACGTGGACGTGATCGGGCTCTCGGTCCTCTCCGGCGCCCACGTGCCGCTCGCGCGGCGCGTGCTCGAGGGGCTCCGGCGCGAGGGCGCCGCGGAGATCCGGGTCGTCGTCGGCGGCACCATCCCGCCGCGCGACGCCGAGGCGCTCCGGACGCTCGGCGTGGCGCGCGTGTTCCCGATGGGCACGCCGCTGCCGGAGATCGTCGCGGCATTCACGGGGCGGGGCGGGGCGAGCCGTCCGAAGGAGGCGAGGACCCCATGAAGGACGTGCGAGCGCACGCGGGCTTCCCGATCAAGCCGGTCTACGGGCCGGAGGACACGGCCGGCGTGGACTTCGAGCGCGACGTCGGCCGTCCCGGCGAGTACCCGTTCACGCGCGGCATCCACCGGCACATGTACCGCGAGCGGCTCTTCACGATGCGCCAGTACGTCGGCTTCGGCACGCCGGAGGAGACGAACGGCCGGTTCAAGTACCTGATGGCCCACGGACAGGATGCCCTGAACGTCGCCTTCGACCTGCCCACGCAACTGGGCCTCGACTCCGACGACCCGCGCGCCGAGGACGAGGTGGGGCGGGTCGGCATGGCGATCGACACGCTCGCCGACATGGAGGCGGCGTTCGCCGGGATCCCGCTCGACCGCGTGAGCGTCTCGCTCACGATCAACGGGATGGCCGCGCCGATCACCGCGATGTACTACGCGGTCGCCGAGGCGCAGGGGGCGGCGCCCGACCGCGTCGTCACCACGCCGCAGAACGACATCCTGAAGGAGTTCGTCGCGCGCGGGACCTGGATCTACCCGGTCGAGCCCTCGCTCCGGCTCGTGGCCGACCTGATCGAGTTCTCGGCCCGGCGCTACCCGCGCTCGAACCCGGTCTCGGTCTGCGGCTACCACATCCGCGAGGCGGGCTGCACGACCGCACAGGAGATGGCGTACGGCCTCGCGATCGCCGCCGCGTACGTCGAGCTGATGCTGGCGCGCGGCATGGCCGTGGACGAGTTCGCGCCGCGCCTCTCGTTCAACTTCACCGCGTGGGGCAAGGTCTTCGAGGAGGTCGCGAAGTTCCGCGCGGGCCGGCGGCTCTACGCGCGCATGATGCGGGAGCGCTTCGGGGCGCGGAGCCCGAAGTCGTGGATGTTCCGGAGCCTGATCGGCGGCGGCGGCTCGGCGTTCACCGCGCAGGAGCCGGAGAACAACATCGTCCGCGGCGCCTACATCGCGCTCGCGGCGGCGCTCTCGGGCGCGCAGACGATCGCGCTGCCCACCTTCGACGAGGCGTACACGATCCCGTCGCCGAAGGCGCAGCTCCTCGCGCTCCGGACCATGCAGATCTGCGCGGAGGAGGCGGGCGCGGCGGACACGGTGGACCCGCTCGCCGGCTCCTACTACGTCGAGGCGCTGACGGGCGAGATGGAGCGGCAGATCCTGACGGAGCTGGCGGCGGTCGAGCGCATGGGCGGGATCGTCGAGGCGATCCGGAGCGGCGCGCTCCAGGCCGAGGTCGCGCGGCAGGCGTACCGCTACGAGCAGCAGCTGGCCTCGGGCGAGGTGCCGAAGGTCGCGGTCAACTGCCACGTGGGCGAGGGCGCGGCCGGGGCCGGCCGGGAGGTGGAGCTGTACGCGCTCGACCCGAAGGTGGGCGAGGCGCAGGTGGCCCGGCTCGCCCGGACCCGGCGCGAGCGCGACGGCGCGGCCGTCGGGCGCGCGCTCGCGCGCCTCGGCGACGCGGCGCGCGGCCCGGCCAACCTCATGGAGCCGATCCTCGAGGCCGTGAAGGCCTACGCGACGCTCGGCGAGATCTGCCAGGCGATGAAGGACGTCTTCGGCGAGCACGAGGAGCCGGTGAAGTTCTGAGCATGGTCCCGACCTTCGAGGTCATCGGCAAGACGGTGCGCAAGCGCGACGGCGCCGAGAAGGCGACGGGGCGCACGCGCTACCTCCACGACCTCGAGCTGCCGCGGCTGGCCCACGGCCGGATCCTGCGCGCGCGGTTCCCCCACGCTCGGATCGTGCGCATCGACACGACGCGCGCCCGCGCGCTCCCGGGCGTGCTCGCCGTGCTGACGGGCGAGGACGTCGAGCCCCGGCCCTTCGGCTTCGCCCGGGACCAGACGGCGCTCAAGCGGGGCAAGGTCCGGTGCGTCCGCGACGAGGTCGCCGCGGTCGCGGCCGAGACGCGCGCCACCGCCGAGGCGGCGCTCGAGCTGATCCACGTCGAGTACGCGGAGCTGCCCGCCGTGTTCGACCCGCGCGCGGCGCTGGCGCCCGGCGCGCCGCTCGTGCACGAGGAGCTGGGGACGAACGCGCATCCCCTGCGCTACCGGTTCAGCCACGGCGACGTGGACCGGGCCTTCGCGGAGGCCGCGGCGGTCGTCGAGGACACCTACCGGCTGCCGTTCGTCACGCAGGCGTGCCTCGGCACGATGGCGGCGATCGCCGACTGGGACGCGAGCGGCGGCCTCACGATGTGGACGACCACCCAGGTCCCGTTCCTCTACCAGCGCGACCTGGCCGACGCGCTCGGCCTCACGGGCGGCCGTGTGCGCGTGCTGCAGCCGCCGGTCGGCGGCAACTTCGGCCGCGGCCTCGACCTCTACCCGATCGACGTGATCGCCGCGCTCCTGGCCCGGCGAGCCGGGCGGCCGGTGAGGGTCGAGTTCGACCGCGTGGAGGAGTTCGTCGCGTGCCCGGGGCGCGAGCCGTGCACGATCCGGCTCCGCACCGCGGCCGACCGCGACGGGCGCCTGCTCGCGCGCGACTGCCACGTGACGATCGACAACGGTGCCTACACCTCGTGGGGCTCGACGACCCCGTACGTCATGCTCTCGACCGTCGCGGGCCTCTACCGCGTGCCGAGCGTGCGCCTGGACACGACGATCGTCTACACGAACAACCCGTACTCGGGCTCGATGCGCGGCTACGGCAACCCCGAGTCCACGTTCGCGGTCGAGTCCCAGATGGACGACCTGGCCGAGCGCCTCGGGCTGCCCCCGCTCGAGCTGCGCCGGCGGAACGCCAGCCAGCCCGGCGACGTGAACCCGCAGGGGTTCGTGCTCACCTCGTTCGCGATGACCGAGTGCCTCGACGCGGCGGCGGAGGAGATCGGGCGGGATGCCCCGCCGCTCCGGCCGGGCTGGCGGCGCGGCGTGGGCTACGCGGGCATGTTCCACGTGGGCGGCGGCGCGCGGATCTACCGCTCCGACGGCTGCGGCGCGATCGTCAAGCTCGACGACTTCGGCACGGTGACGCTGCTGACCGGCGCGACCGAGATCGGGCAGGGCTCGGAGACGGTCCTGGCGATGATCGTGGCCGAGACGCTCGGCGTGCCGCTCGAGCGCGTGGACGTGGTCAACTCCGACACGCGGGTGCGGCCCTGGGACGTCGGCACCCACGCGAGCCGGACCACCTTCGTCGCCGGCAACGCCGCGCGGCTCGCCGCCGAGAAGCTCCGCGCCGAGCTGCTCGCGCTCGCGGCCGCGCAGCTCGAGGAGCCGGCGGCGAGCCTCGACCTGCGGGCCGGGTGGGTCTCCGTCGCGCGCGATCCGCAGCGGCGTCTGGCGTACGACGCGGTGGCGCGCACCGGGCACTTCAAGGGCGGCGGGCGCGTGCTCGTGGCCGAGGCGTTCTACGACCCGCCGACGGCCATGCTCGACAAGGACCTCCACGGCAACGTGTCGGCGGCGTACACGTCCGCCGTGCAGGCGGCGCTGGTGGACGTGGACCCGGAGACCGGCCGGGTCGAGGTCCGGCGGATCGCCTCGGCGCACGACGTGGGCCGCGCGCTCAACCCGGGCGCCGCGGAGGGCCAGGTCCACGGCGGGATCCACATGGGGCTCGGCTACGCCCTCACCGAGCGGCTCGTCGTGGAGGACGGGCAGATCCTCACGCAGAGCTTCATGGACTACGCGCTGCTCCGGGCGGACGACATGCCCGACATCGTCGTGCGGTTGATCGAGTCCGTGGACGCGGAGGGCCCGTTCGGCGCCAAGGGCCTCGGCGAGTCGGGCGTGATCCCGGTCGCCGCGGCCGTGGCCAACGCGATCAAGGACGCGATCGGGCTGCGCTTCACCGAGCTGCCGATCACGCCGGCGCGCGTGCGCGCCGCGCTCGAGGCGCGGCGGACGTGAGGCTCTTCGAGGGCGTGCGCGTGCTCGACCTCTCCCGCATGCTGGCGGGCCCGTACGGCGCCATGCTGCTCGCCGACATGGGCGCCGAGGTCATCAAGATCGAGACGCCGGCCGGCGGCGACCCGATGCGCGCGATGGGGCCGCCGTTCCTCCCCGGGGGGGAGTCGGCGTACTTCCTCGCCGTCAACCGCAACAAGAAGTCGGTCGCGCTCGACCTGGCGGCGCCCGCGGGCCGCGAGGTGTTCCTGGATCTGGTGCGCGTCGCCGACGTCGTGCTCGAGAACTTCCGCCCTGGCGTGCTCGAGCGGCTCGGGTGCGCCTACGCCGCGCTCGCCACGGTCAACCCCCGCGTCGTCCTCTGCTCGATCTCGGCGTACGGGCAGACGGGGCCGTACAGCGACTGGCCGGCGTTCGACCTCGCGCTGCAGGCGATGGGCGGCGCGATGTCGCTCACGGGCGAGCCGGGCGGCCCGCCGGTGCGCATGGGGCTCCCGATGGCCGACCTGGCCGGCGGCCTCTTCGGCGCCTTCGCGGTCGCCGGCGCGCTCCTGCGGCGCGAGCGCACGGGCGCGGGCGCGCACGTGGACCTCTCGCTCCTCGACTGCCAGGTCTCGCTGCTCACGTACATCGCGCAGTACTTCTTGACGGACGGCCGCGTGCCCGGGCCGATGGGCTCGCGGCACGCCTCGGTCGCGCCCTACCAGGCGCTCGCGACGCGCGACGGCCACCTGATCGTGGCGGTGTTCGCCGAGAAGTTCTGGGGGGGCTTCTGCCGCGCCGTCGCGCACCCGGAGTGGGCCGACGACCCGCGCTTCGCGACCAACCGTGACCGTGTCCGCCACCGCGAGACGCTCGAGGCGCTGATCGAGGCCACCTTCGGCGGGCGCACGACCGACGAGTGGCTCGCGCGCCTGCACGCCGAGGGCGTGCCGGCCGCGCCGGTCCTCTCGGTCGACCGCGTGCTCGCCGACCAACAGGTCAGGCACCGCGACATGGTCGTCGAGCTGCGCCACCCGGCGCACGGCCCGACGCCGACGCTCGGCACGCCGCTCAAGGTCGACGGCGCCTCCCGCCTCGAGCCGGCGCCCCCGCCGCGGCTCGGCGAGCACACCGACGAGGTGCTCGCGGGGACGCTCGCGTACTCGGGCGCACGGATCGCCGAGCTCAGGGCCGCGGGGGTGGTGGCGTGATTCTCGCGATCCTCGGCGGGAGCCACGGCGGCTTCGCCACCGCGGCGGACCTCGCGCTGGCGGGCCACCGCGTGCGCCTCTGGACGCGCACCGCGGCGACGTTCGGGCCGCTGCACGACGACCCGACGATCCAGCTCGTCGCCGAGGGCCGGCAGGGGAGTGCGCGCCTCGAGCGCGCGACGACGGACCTCGGCGAGGCCGTGCACGGCGCCGAGGTGCTGATCGTCCCGCTGCCCGCGACGACCCACGAGGACCTCGCCCGGCGGCTCGCGCCGCACGTGACCGACCGGCAGACGGTGCTGCTCACGCCGGGCACGTTCGGGAGCTTCGTGCTGGCGCGCGCGCTCGCCCGCGCGGGCGGCACGCTGCCCCTGGCGCTCGCCGAGACGGGCACGCTGCCGTACCTCACGCGGAAGACCGGGCCCGCCGTCGTGCACGCCCCGGTGCGCGCCGCCAACCTGCCGGTCGGCGTCTTCCCCGCCGCGCAGCGCGACGCGGCGCTCGCGCGGTGCGCCGAGCTGTTCCCGGCGGTGCGCCCGTGCGCGGACGCGCTCGACGCGGCGCTGACGAACGCCGGGCCGGTGATCCACCCGCCGCTCGTGCTCCTGAACGCGGGCGCGATCGACGCCGGCCGCTTCGACGTCCACGCCGCGGGCACGACGCCGAGCGCGCGGCGGCTCATCGACGTCGTGGACGCCGAGCGCCTCGCGACGCGGCGGGGCTGGGGCTACCCGGCGCCCCACTACGAGCTCGCGACGTACTACGACGCGGCGCGCGCCGCCGAGGGGCTCTACGGTGCCGGCGCCAGGGAGAAGCTCGTGGCGAGCGGGCTCTGGAGCGAGGTCCTCACGTTCGAGCACCGCTACGTCACCGAGGACGCGGCGCTCGGCCTGGCGCTCTTCGAGTCGGCGGCGCGCGCGGCCGGCGCGGCGACACCCGCGATCAGCGGGCTCCTGCTGCTCTTCGGCGCGCTCCTCGGGCGCGAGCTCTCCGGCCGCGGCCGCGCGCTCGAGGCCCACGGGCTCGGCGACCTGAGCCGGCGCGAGATCCGGACGCTGCTGGACGCGGGCTGGCGCTCGGCGCTGTGGGCGCGGGTGCTCCGGTGAGCGGCGAGGACCGCGTGCTCGCCGGGCTCCGGGACGACGGCGCGGGCCGGCTCGCCCGGGGCGCCTCGCGCTATCTCCTCGTGCGCCCCGAGACGCTCGTCGCGCTGCAGAAGGCGGTCGAGGCGGCGCTCGGCGCGCGGGCCGCCGAGTGCCTCGCCGCCGGCGGGCGCGCGGGCGGCGGCTCGGCGCTCCGGGCGCTCGGCGGCGCCGCGGAGGAGGCGGTGGGGCGGCTGCTCGCGATGGGGGGCGAGATCGGCTGGGGCCGGTTCACGCTCGAGCGCCTGACGCCCGAGGCGCTGGTGGTGCGGGTCGAGGGCTCGCCCTTCGCCGAGGCCTACGGCCCGGCGGCCGGCCCCGTCTGCCACCTCACGCGCGGCGTGCTCGAGCGCCTCGCCGAGCTGGCGCTCGGTCGCCCGGCCGCGGCGGTCGAGACCGCGTGCGCGGCCGCGGGCGCGCCCGCGTGCCGGTTCGAGGCGCGGCCGCGATGAGCGCGCCGGGCCCGCTCTTCGGGCCGCTCCTGCACATCGGGATCGTCGTCGAGGACCTCGAGGCCGCGGTCGCCTCCCTGGAGCGCCTCGCGGGCGGGCGCGCGGGCGAGCGCTGGGAGAGCGCGCTCGGCGTGCGCGTGGCGTTCCTCGAGGTCGGCGGCGCGCCGCTCGAGCTGGTGCAGTACACGGGCCCGATCGTCGAGCGCTTCGGGCCGACGCTCGCCCGGCGCGACGGCGTCCACCACCTCTGCTTCCGCGTGGACGACCTCGACGCCGCGCTCGTCGAGGTCGCCGCGCGCGGCGGGCGCGTCGTGCCGGGCTTCCCGGTGGCGGGCGCGCACGGCCGCGTCGCCTTCCTCGAGCCCGACCCCGCCACCGGCCTCATCACCGAGCTCTGTCAGCCGCGATGACGTACCGGATCGGCGTGGACGTCGGCGGCACCTTCACGGACTTCCTGCTGCAGCCCGCGGTCGGCCGGCCGCGGGCGGTGAAGGTGCCGAGCACGCCGGCCGACCCCACCGACGGCGTCTTCGCGGGCCTCGCCGAGATGGCGACGGGCGAGAGCCGGAGCCTCGGCGAGTTCCTCGGCGACGTGGAGCTGATCGTCCACGGCACGACGATCACGACGAACGCCGTGCTCACCGGCGACGTGGCGCGCGTGGGCCTGCTCACGACGCGCGGCTTCCGCGACGCGCTCGCGATGCGCCGCGGGATCCGCGAGGCGCAGTACGACAACCGCTGCCGCGCGCCGGAGCCGCTCGTGCCGCGCTGGCTCCGGCTCCCCGTCACGGAGCGCGTGGACGCGACGGGCGCGGTGCTGGCGCCGCTCGACGACGTGGACGTGCACGACGCGCTCGCGCGCTTCGCCGCGGTCGGGGTCGAGGCGGTCGCGGTCTGCTTCCTGCACGCGTGGGCGAACCCGGCGCACGAGGTCGCGGCCGAGCGCCTCGCGACCGCCGCGCTCCCCGGCGCGTACGTGACGCGCTCCTCGGCGATCCTGCCGCAGATCCGGTTCACCGAGCGCGTCAGCACGACCGTGCTGAACGCCGCGGTGGGGCCGGTGCTCGGCCGCTACCTCGACCGGCTCACGACCCGCCTCACGCTCACCGGCTTCCGCGGCACGCTGCTCGTGATGCAGTCGAACGGCGGCGTCGCGGCGCCGGCGACCGCGCGCGCGGCGGCCGCCAGCACGCTGCTGTCGGGGCCCGCGGCCGCGCCGACGGCGGGCGGCGCGTACACGGCGGCGCACGGCCTGCGCGACTTCATCACCGTGGACATGGGCGGCACCTCCTTCGACGTCTGCCTCGTGAAGGACGGCGCCGCGGCGCTCACGGCCGAGGGCCGCATCGGCCGCTACCCCTTCGGTCTGCCGATGCTCGCGATCCACACGATCGGCGCGGGCGGAGGGTCGATCGCCTGGATCGACGAGGGCGGGCTCCTGCGGGTGGGCCCGCGAAGCGCCGGCGCCGCGCCGGGCCCCGCGTGCTACGCCCGCGGCGGCACCGCGCCGACCTGCACGGACGCCGACCTCCTGCTCGGCCGCCTCGACCCCGCGGGCCTCCTCGGCGGCCGGCTGCGTCTCGATCCCGTCGCCGCGCGCGGCGCGCTCGAGGGGCTCGCGGCGCGGCTCGGCCTCGGGGTCGAGGCCGCCGCGGCCGGCGTCGTGGACGTGATCGACGCGAACATGGCCGCGGGCATCCGGCACGTGACGGTCGAGCGCGGCCACGACCCGCGCGGCCTCGTGCTCGTCGTCGCGGGCGGCGCCGGGCCGGTCCACGCCGCCGGGATCGCCGGGGAGCTGGGCATCGCGCGCATCCTGGTGCCGCGCGACTCGTCGATCTTCTGCGCCGCGGGGATGCTCTTCACCGACCTGCGCCACGACCTGGTCCGCACGCTCGTCGCGCCCGTGGACGCGCTCGACGCCGACCGCCTGCGGCGGCTGTGCGCCGCGCTCGCGCGCGACGGCCACGCCGCGCTCGCGGAGGACGGCGTGCCCGAGACGCGGCGCGCGCTCGCGCTCGGCTGCGACGTCCGCTACGTCGGCCAGTACCACGAGCTGACGGTGCCGCTCCTCGCCGAGGAGGCGGAGGCCGGCGACCTCTCCGGCGTCGCCAAGCGCTTCCACGAGGCGCACGACCGGCTGTACGGCTACGCGCTGCCCGACACCCCGCTCGAGCTGGTGAACGTCCGCGCCGTGGCGACGGGGCTGGTGGACCGGCCGCGGCTCCCCGAGGTGGCGCCCGGCGCGGCGGAGGCGGCGCGCCGGGGCCGGCGGCGCGCCTGGCTCGCGCCGGAGCGGGCGTTCCACGAGGTGGACCGCTACGACGGCCTCGGGCTCGGCGCGGGCGCGCGCCTGGCGGGGCCGGCGCTGGTCGAGCTGCCGCTGACGACGGTCGTCGTCCCGCCGGCGTGGCGCCTCGAGACCGACCGCCACGGCTCGTTCGTGCTGGAGCCGGCGTGAGCGCGGTCGATCCCGTGCTCGCGTCGGTGCTGCAGCGGCGGCTCCGGGCGATCACCCAGGAGATGGGGCTCACGCTGCTGCGCACGACGCGCTCGCCGATCCTCAACGAGGCGCGCGATTTCGTCACGGGCCTCTACGACGCGCAGGGCCGCATCCTCGAGCAGGCCGAGTACATCCCGATCCTCGCCTTCGCGCTCGCGCCCGCGTGCCGCGCGGTGCTCGAGGCGTTCGGCGACGACGTGCACCCGGGCGACGTGTTCCTCCACAACGACGTGTTCTCCGGCGGCAACCAGCACAACGACGTCGCCGTCTTCCGCCCCGTCTTCCACGAGGGCCGGCTGGTGGCGTGGGCGGCGACGAAGGGGCACCAGGCGGACATCGGCGGCGCGCAGGCCGGCGGCTACAACCCGAAGGCGACCGAGGTGTGGCAGGAGGCGCTCCGCATCCCGCCGCTCCGCATCGTCGAGCGGGGCCGCCCGCTGCGCGACGTCTGGCGCCTCGTGCTCGCGAACGTGCGCCTGCCGATCGTGGCCGAGGACCTCCGGGCGCAGATCGGCGGGACCGTCGTCGGCGAGCGCGGCGTGCTCGAGGTGTACCGGCGCCACGGCGCCGCGACCGTCGAGCGCCACCTCGACTTCCTGTTCGACGCCGCCGAGCGGCGGATGCGGAGCGAGCTCCGGCGCATCCCCGACGGCACGTACCGCGGCGAGTCCACCGTCTTCTACGACGGCCACCACCCGGGGAGCCGCCACCGGATCGTGGTGACGATCGACAAGCGGGGGAGCGACATCGCCTTCGACTACACCGGCACCGACCCGCAGACGGTCGGCTTCGTGAACGCGCCGTACGCCTCGTCGTTCTCGGCGGCGATCCTCACGCTGCTCATGCTGGTGGACCCCGACCTGCCCCACAACGCGGGGATCCTGCGGCCGCTCCGCGTCCACATCCCGAGGGGGACGATCCTCAACGCCGAGTTTCCCGCGGCGACGACCTTCGGCAACACGCTCGCGGGCCCGCACTCGGACGCGATCTTCCGCGCGCTCGCGCCCGCGCTCCCCGACCGGGTCTCGGCGGGCTGGAACCGGATGCTCGGCATGACCGTGACCGGCCTCGACCCCCGCCGCGGGCGCCGCTACGTGGACATCCTGTTCCTCGCGCTCAAGGGCGGCTCGGGCGCGGTCCGCGGCCTGGACGGCTACGACCACATCGGCCTCATCAACACGGCGGGCGGCCTCCTCGCGCAGGACTACGAGATGCTCGAGGTGCACACGCCGCACCGGCTGCGGCGGCACGAGTACCTGCCCGACTCGGCGGGGCCCGGCCGCTGGCGCGGCGGCCTCGGCGTCGAGACCGAGTTCGAGGTGCAGGGCGCGGACGTCACGGGCGTCGTCTTCGGCGACGGCGTGGACGAGGAGGCGCGCGCGTTCGGCCTCTTCGGCGGCGGGCCGGGGGCGCTCAACGCGATCGAGCTGGCGACGCCCGACGGCGCGATCGTCGTGCCGCGCTCGAAGGACGTCGTCGCGATCCCGCGCGGCACGGTCTTCCGCCAGCGCGCCGGCGGCGGCGGCGGCTTCGGCGAGCCGCGCGAGCGGCCGGCCGAGACGGTCGCGGCGGAGGTTCGCGACGGCGTGCTCTCACCCGAGGCGGCGCGGCGCGACTACGGCGTCGAGGTCCACCCGGGGACGTTCGCGGTCGAGCGCGTGACGGGGCGCCCCCGGCCGTGACGACGACGGCGCTCGTCCACGTGGTCGTCAGCGGGCTCGCCACCGGCTCGATCTACGCGCTGATGGCGATCAGCCTGGTCATCATCTACAACGCGACCCGCACACTCAACTTCGCCCAGGGCGAGATGCTGATGATCTCCACGTTCGTCGGCTGGAGCGCCCACGAGGCGCTGCGGCTGCCGCTGCCGCTGGTGCTGCTGATCGCGGTCGCTGCCGCGGCCGCGCTCGGCTGGCTCGTCGAGCGGCTCGTCATCCGCCACGCGATCGCGGCGACGCACCTCGACGTGCTGATCATCACGCTCGGGCTCTCGCTCGTGCTGCGCGCCGCGGCCGGCCTCGTGTGGACGCACGACGAGTTTCCGTTCCCGTCCTTCTTCCGCGAGCGGCCGATCGGCCTGGGCCCGCTGCGCGTCGCGCCCGTGTCGCTCGGCATCATCGGGGGCTCGCTCGCGCTCATGCTGGCGCTCGCGGCGCTCTTCCGCTGGACCCGGCTCGGCCGCGCGATGCGCGCGGTGGCGCAGAACCAGCGCGCCGCCCGGCTCATGGGGATCAGCGTCGAGCGCGTGTACTCGGCGTCGTGGGTGCTCGCGGCCGTCGTCGGCGCGATCGCCGGCGTGCTGATCGCGCCGGTGATCTTCCTGTCCTCGAAGATGGGGCTCGTGGCGATCAACGGCTTCACGGCGGCGGTGCTGGGCGGCTTCGGGTCCATGCCCGGCGCGGTCGTCGGGGGCATGCTCCTCGGCGTGCTCGAGAACCTGGCGCCGCTCTGGCTGCCGGCCGGCATCAAGCACTCGGTGCCCTTCCTCCTGATGATCGCGATCCTGGTGATCCGGCCGAGCGGGGTGCTCGGCCGGGTCCGGCAGCGGAAGGTCTGATGCGGTGGGCGGCGGCGGGCGCGGGCGGCGTGGTCCTGCTCTGCTGGCCGCTGCTGGTGCCGCCCTACTTCGTCTTCCTGACGAGCCTCATCGTGGTCAACGCGATCGTGGCGATCGGGCTGAATCTCTTGTCGGGCTACACCAACCAGCTCTCGTTCGGCCACGCCGGCTTCTTCGCCGTCGGGGCGTACGTGGCCGCGGTCCTCACGCTCCGGGCGCCGGCGCTGCCGGTGGTGGCGACGCTCGCGCTCGCGGGGCTCGCGACCGCGCTCGTCGGGCTGGCGCTCGGCATCCCCTGCCTGCGCCTCGAGGGCCTCTACCTCGCGATGGCCACGCTCGCCTTCGGGTTCGTCGTGGTCGAGGCGATCCTGAACCTCGACTGGCTCACGCGCGGCAACGACGGCCTCGCGGTGCCGGCGGCGCGCCTCGGGCCGCTGGCGCTCGGGAGCGACGCGGCGAAGTACTATCTCGTGCTCGGGGTCGGCGCGCTGATGGTCGCCGCCGCGGTCAACATCGCGCGCACGCGGACCGGGCGGGCGCTGCTCGCGATCCGCGAGAGCGAGATCGCCGCGCAGGCGAGCGGCGTGCACCTGGCGGCGTACAAGACGCTCGCGTTCGCGGTCTCGGCGTTCTACACGGGCGTCGCCGGCGGGCTGTTCGCGTTCGTCGTCGGCTTCATCTCGCCGGACGCCTTCGACGTGTTCCTCTCGGTGGACTTCGTCGCGATGATCATCGTCGGCGGGCTCGGCTCGATCCCGGGGTCGATCGTCGGTGCGGCCGTGATCACGCTCCTGTACGACTGGCTCGCGGCGTTCCAGAACTACCGGCCGCTGCTCTTCGGGCTGATCCTGATCGGCTGCATGCTCTTCATGCCCGGCGGGATCGCGAGCCGGATGGCGAAGTGGACGCACCAGGCCCAATAGGAGGGAGACACCCATGCGCACGCTGCTGACCGTCCTGGCACTCCTGGCCCTGCTCGGGGCCCCGCCCGCCGGCGCGCAGACGCCCGGCGTGACCGACGCCGAGATCCTGCTCGGCGGCTCGAACTCGTTCTCGGGGCCGCTCGCCTTCACGGGCGAGCAGATCACCAAGTTCGGCGTGGACCTCTACTTCCGCGTCGTCAACGACGCCGGCGGCATCCACGGGCGGAAGCTGCGCACGGTCTACTACGACGACGGCTACAAGCCCCAGGAGGCCGTCGCCAACACGCGGAAGCTCGTCGAGCAGGACAAGGTGTTCGCGCTGATCGCCCCGCAGGGCTCGCCACCCGTGGTCGCGACGCTCGGATACGTCGAGGAGCAGCGCGTGCCGATGCTGTTCCCGTACCAGAGCTCGCCGGTGACGCGCGGCAAGAAATGGGTCTTCCAGGGCATGACGGTCAGCGACCGGTCGTCGCGGATGATGGTGGACTACCTGGCGGGCCAGCGGAAGATCAAGCGGTTCGCCGCGATCTACCAGGACGACGAGTACGGCAAGTCGTTCCTCGCCGCGTTCGAGAAGGATCTCGGCCGGCACCGCCTGAAGCTCCTCGCGGCCGAGTCGGTCAAGCGCGGCGTGAGCGACGTGAGCGCGCAGATCGCCAAGCTGCAGGCCGCGAAGCCCGAGGTGCTGTTCCTGGTGCTCGTGCCCGGGCCCGCGGCGCAGGCGCTCAAGGAGCGGCAGAAGATCGGCTGGAAGGACGTGCTGATGGTCTCCACCGGCCCGCTCACGGACGAGCGCTACCTGGCGCTCGCGGGCGACGCGGCCGAGGGCGTCGAGGGACTCTCGCTCTGGCCCGACCCGGTGACGTCGGACCTGCCGGGGGTCAAGCGCTACCGGGAGCACATGACGAAGTACTTCCCGAAGAACGAGCCGAACCGCTACTCGGTCGCCGGCTACTTCGCGGGGATGCTGTTCACCGAGGCGGCGCAGCGCGCGGGGCGCGCGCTGACCCGCGCCGCGCTCGTCGCCGCGCTCGAGAGCACCAAGGGCTTCGAGAGCGGCATCCTGCCGCCGCTCACGATCGGGCCGGACCACGAGACGCAGAAGCAGGGGTTCTGGGTGCGCGTCGAGAAGGGCCGCTTCAAGCAGCTCACGGACTGGCTCAGGTCGGAGTAGGGCGGGTGCTCGGCGTCGAGGATCTCTCGATCAGCTTCGGCGGGCTCACCGCGCTGAGCGGCCTGAGCTTCGAGGTGGCCGAGCGGGAGATCTTCGCGCTGATCGGCCCGAACGGGGCGGGGAAGTCGACGGTCTTCAACGTCGTCACCGGCCTCTCCCGGCCCTCCGCCGGGCGCGTCCGCTTTCGCGGCGAGGACCTGCTCGTGCTCGCGCCGCACCGGATCGCCCGGCGGGGCATCGCCCGCACGTTCCAGAACACCGAGGTCTTCCGCCAGCTCACCGCGCTCGACAACGTGCTGATCGGTCGCCACGCGCAGCTGCGCGGCGGCCTCCTGCGCGGCGCGCTCGGGCTCCCCTTCGTGTGGCGCGAGGAGGCTGCGGCGCGCGCCGCGGCCCGCGCGCTGCTCGACCGCGTCGGCCTCGTCGGCGCCGCCGGCGTCGAGGCCGGCAGCCTGCCGCTCGGCGCGCAGAAGCGCCTCGAGATCGCCCGCGCGCTCGCGGCCGCGCCGCGGCTCCTGCTGCTGGACGAGCCGGCCGGCGGGCTCAACCCGACGGAGACGCAGACGCTCATGGAGCTGATCCGCGGCCTCCGCGACGCGGAGGGGCTCACGGTCGTGGTGGTCGAGCACGACATGGAGCTGGTGATGGGGATCTCGGACCGGGTCCTCGTCCTGAACTACGGCCGCGAGATCTCGTCGGGCTCGCCCCGCGAGATCGCCGCGGACCCGGCCGTCATCGAGGCGTACCTCGGGAGCGAGGAGGCGTGAGCGCGACGCTCGCGCTCGAGGGCGTGGCCGTCTCCTACGGCAAGCGCCGCGCCCTCGACGGCGTGTCGCTCAGTGTCGAGCGGGGCGAGATCGTCACGCTCCTCGGCGCCAACGGCAGCGGCAAGTCCACCGCGCTGCGCGCGATCTCCGGGCTCGTCCGCCCGGCGCGCGGCCGCATCGTGTACGAGGGGCGTGACATCACCCAGGCGCCCGCGGACGCGATCGTCGCCGCCGGCATCACGCACGTGCCCGAGGGGCGCGAGATCTTCCCGGAGTTCACCGTGCTCGAGAACCTGCTGGTCGGCGGGCACACCGCCGCCCGGCGCGACGTCGCCGCGCGCGTCGAGGGGGCGTTCGAGCTGTTCCCGGTGCTCCGCGCCCGCCGCGCGCAGCTCGCGGGCACGCTCTCGGGCGGCGAGCAGCAGATGCTCGCGATCGGCCGCGCGCTGATGGCGCGGCCGCGGCTCCTGCTGCTCGACGAGCCCTCGCTCGGCCTCGCGCCGATGCTGGCCGCCGAGATCTTCCGCACGATCCGGCGCATCAACGAGGGCGGCGTCGCGGTGCTGCTGGTCGAGCAGAACGCGCGCCGCGCGCTCCGACTGGCCGCGCGCGGCTACGTCCTCGAGACCGGCCGCGTGGCGGTCGCGGGCGCGAGCGCGGCGCTCGCCGCCGACCCGCGCGTGCGGAGCGCCTACCTGGGCCTGGCGAGCGCCGCCGGCCGCTGAGTCCATGGGGGGCTCCGGGCGCCCCTCGACAGCGCGATTCGTTCACAGGCTCTGCGGCTACGCGAGGCGCACGTCGTCCACGTCGATCCGGACGAGGGTGGGGAACGGGCGCGGGGCCGCGACCGCCGCCGCGAGCAGGCCGTCGCCTGGCGTCGCGCTCCGCGCTACGCCGCCGGCAGGCCGGCCGCCGTGCGGATCTTGGCGAGCTGGCCCGCGTGGTCGTTCCAGTGGAACTCGAAGAGCGCCACCGTGTAGACGGCGAGCGAGACCTCCTCGGTCCCGAGGAACGGCTTGAGCGCCGGGATGCGGACCTTGCGCTGCGCCAGGTCGGCCTCGGGCAGCGACTCGAGGTAGGCGAAGACGGCGCGCCGCTGAGCGTCGAGCGCGCCGACCAGCTGGGCGAGCGTCATCCGCCGCCGCTCGTCGGTGAGGTGCAGCGCGCCCGGATGGAGGGCGAGCGTCGGGTAGTCGCGCGCGGCGAACGTCTCGAGCTTGGCGCGCGCGTCCCAGCCCGGCTCGAAGAGCAGGTGCGCCAGGACCTGGCGCGTCGTCCACTCGCCGGGGGCGTCGGCCGTCTCGAGGTGGGGCTCCATGCCCTGGAGCTGGCGCGTGAGGTTTGCCCACACGGCGTCGGTCTTCGCGCGGAGCTGCTGGACGCTGGCGTTGCTCATCGGGGGGCCCTCCTCTGGCTGGCCCATGAGATGCGTCGGGACGGTCGACGGATTCCGCCGACCGCCGCCCGGGCCGGCCCACCCGGGGGCGTGGCGCGATGCGCCCGACGAGGCGCATTGCCGCTGCCCGACCGCGCACGCTACACTCCCGGCTCGTGGGGGCCCCGCTGCCGATGTTCCAGCCGGAGCTCGAGGCGCTCGAGCGCGAGCCCCTCGAGCGGCTCGTTCTCGAGCGGATGCGCACGACGCTCGGCCGCCTCGCGCGCGCGCCCGCCCACGCGCGCCGCCTCGGCGGCATCCGCGCGGAGGACATCCGGCGGCCCGAGGACTGGCGGCGCCTGCCGTTCCTCGGCAAGGCCGAGCTGCGCGACGCCTACCCGTTCGGCCTGGCGTGCGCGCGGGAGGACGGCTACCGCCGCATCCACATGTCGAGCGGCACGACGGGCAACCCGATCCTCAACCCGTACACCGCCGCCGACGTGGAGCAGTGGGGCGAGGTGATGGCGCGCTGCTACGTCGCCGCGGGCGTGGGCCCGCGCGACGTCATCCAGATCACGCCCTCGTTCGGCCTCTTCACCGGCGGCTTCGGCTTCCACTACGGCGCCGAGCGGCTCGGCGCGATGGTGATCCCGACGGGCGCGGGCCGCACCTCCCTCCAGCTCAAGCTCATGCGCGACCTCCGGGCGACGGTCGTGACGGCGATCGCGACGTATCCGCTGCGGCTGCTCGAGGTGGCGCGCGAGGAGCGCTTCGACCTCGCGACGCTCGCGCTCCGCGTCGGCATCTTCGGCTCCGAGACGTGGTCGGACGAGCTGCGCGCGCGCATCGAGCGCGACCTCCGGATCCGCGCCTTCGACATCATCGGCATGACCGAGACCGGCGGCCCGGGCCTGGGCATCGACTGCGCCGCGCGCGCCGGGATCCACGTCTGGGAGGACCACTACCACGTCGAGATCGTGGACGCGGCGACGGGCGCGGTCCTGCCCGACGGCGCCGAGGGCGAGCTGGTGGTCTCCACGCTCACGCGCGCGGGGCTGCCGCTCGTGCGCTACCGCACCCACGACCTCACGCGCGTCGTCTCGCGCGCGCGCTGCGACTGCGGGCGCACGGCGCTGCGCCTGGACCGCCTGCGCGGGCGCACCGACGACATGGTGATCTTCAAGGGCGTCAACTTCTACCCGCGCCAGGTCGAGACCGTGCTGCTCCGGCAGGCCGGCGTGAGCCACGAGTACCAGATCGTGCTCGACTCCGCGGGCGGGGGCGAGCGCATGACCATCCTCGTCGAGACCGAGCCCGGCTGCGACCCGGCCGTGGCCGCGCGCGTGCGGCGCGAGCTGCACGACCTGCTCGCGCTCTCGCCCGAGGTGCGCCTCTGCGCGCTCGGGGAACTCGAGCGGCCCGTGGGCAAGGCCGTGCGCGTCGTGGACCGCCGCGCGACGACGTGAGCGGCGCGCTCGACGGCGTCACCGTCCTCTCCCTCGAGCAGGCCACGGTCCTGCCGTTCCTCACGTACCGGCTCGCGTGCGACGGCGCCCGGGTGATCCGCGTCGAGAACGCCGCGCACCCCGACCCGAACCGCTTCGTCGGGCGCGACGTGCTCGGCGAGCCCGCGATGCGGAGCTACTTCCTGCCGAACAACTGCGGCAAGGAGGCGATCACGCTGAACCTCGCGGAGGCCGAGGGCCGGGCGCTCCTGCTCGAGCTGCTCCGCGCGCTCCGCGTGGACGTCTTCGCCACCAACCAGCGGCCGCGCAGCTACGCGCGCCTCGGGATCGACTACCCGACGCTCGCGGCCGTCGTGCCCGCGCTGGTCTGGCTCGGCATCAGCGGCTTCGGGCCCGGGCACGACGAGGCCGCGTACGATCCGATCCTCCAGGCGCGCGCGGGCTTCATGGAGCTGACCGGCGAGCCCGACGGCCCGCCGACCGTGTTCGGGCTGCCGATGGTCGACCTCGGCGCCGCCGAGCACGGTTACGGCGAGCTGCTGAAGGCGCTCTACCGGCGCGCGCGCACCGGCCGCGGCGCGCGCGTGGACGTCTCGATGCTCCGGAGCGCGGTGTCGTGGATGATCGCGCCGCTCGCCCTGGCGCGGGGCCTCGGCGAGCGGGTCGCGCGCCGGGGCAACACGCATCAGTTCTTCGCGCCGGTCGCCGTCTTCGCGACGCGCGACGCCTGGGTCTACGTGGCCGTCGGCAACGACGCGCAGTGGGCGGCGCTCGCGCGCCTGCCGGCACTGGCCGGCGTGGACCGGCCCGAGTACGCGGCCAATGCCGGGCGGATCGCCGACGCCCCGCGCCTGCACCGCGAGCTGGGCGCGCGCTTCGCCCGGCTCGCGGCCGACGAGGCGCTCGCGCTCCTGCGCGGGGCCGGCGTGCCCGTCGCGCGCGTGGCCACGCTGGCCGATGTCGCGGCCGACCCGCTCGTGGCGCCGACCCTCGTGCGCGTCCGCGACCCCCGCACCGGCCTCGAGGTCCTGCTGCCCGCGCCCCCGGCGGGCGATCCGCCGCCGCTCAGCTTTCCCCCGCGCCTGGGCGAGCACAATGAGAAGATCTACGGCGAGGCGCTGGGGTACCCGCCCGAGCGGCTCGCGGAGCTGCGGGCGCGGCGCATCATCTGAAGGAGACGGGCATGAACGACCCCTTCTACCTGACCGACGACCAGCGGGCCATCCGCGACCTCGCGCGCAAGATCGCGCGCGAGCGGATCGCGCCGCACGCGGCCCACTACGACGAGACCGAGCAGTACCCCGAGGAGTCCATGAAGGCCATCCTCGAGTCGGGCCTGTTCGGGATCTGGGTGCCCGAGGAGTGGGGCGGCAGCGACATGGGCTGCCTGGCGCTCTCGGTCGTGACCGAGGAGATCGCCTGGGCGTGCGCCGCCACCGCCACCCAGTACCTCGACCAGCCCCTCGGCGGGCTGCCCATTCTGTTGGCCGGCAGCGACGAGCACAAGAAGCGCTACCTGCCGCGGCTCGCCACGGGCGAGCTGCTCGCGGCCTACTCGCTGTCCGAGCCCGGCGCCGGAAGCGACGCCGCGGGCCTGCGCACCACGGCCGTGCGCGAGGGCGACCGTTACGTCCTGAACGGCTCCAAGCAGTGGTGCACGAACGGCGACCACGCCGACGTGGTCGTCGTGTTCGCCACGGTGGACCCGACGAAGCGCGCCAAGGGCATCACCGCGTTCCTCGTGGACAAGGACACGCCCGGCTTCTCCATCGGCAAGAAGGAGAAGAAGATGGGCATCCGCGCCTCGCCCACCGTCGCGCTCCACTTCACCGACTGCGCCGTGCCCGTCGCGCAGCGCCTGGGCGCGGAGGGCGAGGGCTTCAAGATCGCCATGCAGACGCTCGACATCACGCGTCCGGCGACGGGCGCGATGGCCGTGGGCATCGGCCAGGCCGCGCTCGACGCCGCCGTGGGCTACGCGAAGGAGCGGCAGCAGTTCGGCCAGGCGATCGCCGCCTTCCAGGGCATCCAGTTCATGCTCGCCGACATGGCCATGCAGGTCCACGCCGCGCGCCTCATGGTGCACCACGCCGCCCGCCAGGTGGACGTCGGCCTCCGCGGCAACACCTACGAGGCGTCCATGGCCAAGTGCTGGGCGGGGGACGCGGCGATGAAGGTCGCGACCGACGCCGTGCAGGTCTTCGGCGGCTACGGGTACACGCGCGAGTACCCCGTCGAGCGCTTCATGCGCGACGCCAAGATCATGCAGATCTACGAGGGCACCTCCCAGATCCAGCGCGTGATCATCGCGCGCGAGCTGCTCGGCGGCTGAAGCACATGGGGGGCCTCGGAGGGCCCCCCCGACCTCTGGTCTAGCCGCTGCGGCGCGGGCTATAATCCGCGCACACAAAGGAGGCGCCCCCATGTCGCGCACCCGCACGAGCCGCCGCGCGTTCCTCGCCACCACCGCCGCCGGGGTCGCCGTCGCCGGCTTCCCGCTGCCGCTCCGGGCCCAGGCGAAGACCTTCAAGATCGGCGCGATCCACCCCGTGACGGGCCCGCTGGCCGAGCCCGGCCAGGCCTGTCGCGTGGGCGCCCAGATGGCCGTGGACGCGGTCAACGCCGCGGGCGGCGTCAAGGCGCTCGGCGGCATGAAGCTCGAGCTGCTGGTCGGCGACACGCAGACCAAGCCGGACCTCGGGCGCATCGAGGCCGAGCGCGTGGTGAACCAGGGGGCCCGGATGCTGCTCGGCTCCTTCGACTCGGGCTCG
>MGCF01000050.1 GCA_001788495.1 Candidatus Rokubacteria bacterium RIFCSPLOWO2_02_FULL_73_56 | reverse complement strand
CCCGCGCACTTCCCGCGCCCCGGCCGGATCGTCCGCGACGGCGCCGGCCACCGCTTCGTCCCCGCGTAGAGCGCGGCGCCCGCCCTACGTTCGCGGCAGCGTCACCGCCTTTCCAGCGTCACGTGCTGTGGGATGGTCACCGTGTCCTTCTCCAGCAAGCTCAGCGACCGCTCCACCGTGGTGACCCAGACGGTCGTCGCGAAGGGGCCCTTCTTCATGCGAGACACGTCGACGACGGCCACGAACGGGCCGGCGGACGTCTTCCCGCCCGTGAGGCGCGGAAGCGTCCAGCTCAGTCGGGTTCCGTCCGTCGCGCAGCGCCCCAGTCCCTCGAAACCGGCCCAGCAGTGTTCGAGGCGCGCACCTGGCGGGATCCGGATGTGGACGTCCACGACGCCGGCCGCGCGTGGGCCGTGGTTGCGCACCACGACCTGATACCTCGCCGTGTGAGCCTCGAGCTGCCCCTCGGCGAGCACGTCGAGCGGCGGCGCGGCGGCCGTCACGTGATCCACGTCACGCGCCTGCCAGTGCTTGAGGTACGTGAGCATGGTGAGAGCGAACCAGTGAGGGTCGGACAGGTACAGCATGCCGGCGTGGTTCCCGCGATCGACGAGGAGCGTGCGCACGTGCGGATTGTCGCGAACCGTGTCCCGGTATGCGAGGCTGAAGATCCCTCCGTCGTGGCGGCCGAGCTTGAGCTGCAGGAGCGACTGGAAATCGTCCAGCGCGTACAGCATGAGCAGGGGCTTCTTGACGCGCGCGATCGACGCGTCGGCCGGCATCTGCGCCTCCATGGTCCTCAGGTCGACGCCGTACGAGGCCGCGGCGCGGCTGTAGTACTCGTAGAACGACGGCGCGCCGAGGAACTCGAGGAAGAACTTCCCGAGAGGCGTGGGCGCAACGCCGGGATCGGGCGGCGCCAGCGGCGGACCGGCGGCGAGCGGCGCGGTGACCGCGATACCGGCCGCGATGAGCCGGCCTTCGTCCTGCGCCATCGCCTTGACGAGGCTGCGTCCGCCCATGCTGAAGCCGACCACGGCGACGGAGCTCGACGAGGTCTTCTCGCGCAGATGGCGGACGGCGCCGAGGATATCGTCCGTCTCCTTCCAACCGCCGGTGATCATCGCGGCTGACAGGCGGCGGCTGTCGCCGTGCCCACGAAGATCGATCGTGAGGACGTTCCAGCCATTCCTGGCCAGAAGCTCCGCCACCTCGACGACGAACTTCAGGTCCTTCGTCTGCGTCAAGCCGGGAACGATGACGACGCCCGGCCGTATCCGGTCGCCCTCCCACACCGCCATCATGCCGGCGAGAGGGGTTCCGTCGGCGGCGGAGAGCTTCGTGGGCCCAAAGCTGGGCGGATATGCCTTCGTTCGCAGGTGAGCCGCTCGCGTGCCGAGCGGGTTGGGGTCGTGCGGGATCTTCGCCAGGGTCCGCACGATATCGGCGGCCGGAAGGGTTCGGACGCTCAGCCAGTCCGGTGGAACCTTCTCCGGCACCCCGCCGGCCCCTGCCGGAGCGCAGGATGCTGCGAGAGCGAGACCGACCGCGAGCGCGACCCGTCGCGGCTTTGACGTCGAGCCACGCATGGCACCCTCCCCGGGCCGCGCCCGCCAGAGGCATGGCGCGGGCCGCTGCTACCCCGCATTATTCGCGAACGGTCATCGCGCGAGATCGTCCAGCAGCACGTTCTTGAACCGGCGGAAGGCGCCGCGGCCGTCGAGGGCGACCTCCAGCCGGTCGCGCAGCCGCGCGTCGCCCACCGTTCCGGTGAGCCCTTCCATCCAGGCGTACTCGACCCGCGAGCCGAGCGGCTCGACGTGGATCAGGTGTCCCGCCTCGAGCCCGGCGTCGATCTCGTCCTCCGAGGGCCCGTCGGCGTCATGGACCTCGCCCGTCCTCGGGTCGAGGTAGCAGGTCCACTCGGCGGCCCCCGGACTCGGGTTCCTCCCGCCCGAGCCACTCCATGATCTTCTCTCGTTCCGCCTCGTCGAACTCGTGGCCGTAGAAGCGCAGGAACAGGGCGCGGCGCACCGCCGCCGGTGAGGCGTGCGGGTCCTGCGCCAGCACCGACGCGCGCACCAGGGCCCGCACCGTGGCGCCCATCGAGCAGCCCATCTTCAGGCGCTCCTCGGGCGAGCGCGCGAGCAGCATCGCCCGGTAGCGCCGCATGACCTCGGGCGGGGTGTCAGCCACCGAGCGCCTCCCGATAGAGCGCGCCGAGCCCGAGGCGCTCGGTCCAACGCGCCAGGTACTGACGGTCGAGATCCGGAACCGATCGCAAGAGATTGCGCACGTCGGCGAGCTGGACTTCCGAGCGCGTCTCCCGCATCCAGTCGAGCTTGGAGATGATCAGGTCCTCGGGCGCAGCCAGGGCGACCTCATGGCCTTCGATCGGGCCGCGGCGCTGCCGTGCGAACTCCGTCCGCCGGTACTCGCTGTCTTTGCGGACGATGCAGTCCACCTTGACCACGTAGGCCAGGTGGATCAGGTTGAATCCGCCCCGGCCGGCGATCGCGGCGCGCACCGCGTCCCGGTCGAGATAGAAGTCGCCCTCGAACAGGGCGCAGAACTGGTCGGCGGCCCCGGCTGACAGCTCCACGACGAGGTCGATGTCGCGCGTCATGCGTGGCACCGCGTAGTAGTTGGCCGCGAACGATCCGGTCACCATGTACGCGATGCCGGCGCCCTCGAGCCGCCCGGTGACGATCGTGAGAACCTCCAGCTCCTCGGTCACGTTCGCCACCCATCCTCGCGCTGACCTGTGTCAGGGAAGGTCACACCAGGCGGATTCTCGCCGCCTTCTTCCGGAGGCTCGCCGCGAACCGGCGGTCGGCGGTCCAGAGCTCGGACCCCGTGACTTCGGCCAGCGCCAGCATGACGCTCGCGTCGATGACGATGCCCCGCTCAGCCACGGGCGCGCAACCGCTCGTCTCTCAACCGGCGGAGGTCGCCCAGCGAGTCGGTCAGCCGAAGGCCTTCCAGGGCCTTCCGAAGCCGACCGGCCTGGGCGAGCGCCAGCCGCCGCTGGGACTTCGAGGGCCGCCCGGGCTTGACCCCCTCCAGCCGCTCGAGATCGCCGACGCTGACCAGGGCGGCCTTGGGGCGCCCGCGGGACTCGATGACGACCCGCTCGCCCCCGTAAGCGACGGCGTTGACGAGGCTCGAGAGCCTTGCCTTCGCCTCTCCGAGTGGAATCCCTTTGGTCATTGGCCCATTTAGTCCTTTTGGGTCATTTTGGTCTACAGGGTACTCAAGCGTCGACCTACCCGTCAAGAGGACCGCCTCGACGCGACGACTTTCGGGCGGCCGGTCTTCGACTGCGCTGCGAGTCTGCGCAAGAATTGCACAGGTATGGAGCCCGTGCCCGCGCCGCACGAGGTCGGCCAGGCCGAGGCCGTCGTGGCGCTCGAAGTCGGCGACGGCGGCCATCAGCAGGAGCCGCCGGCGAGCGCCGGTCGCTGCACGAGCTCGAGCCGCGTGTCGTCCGGGCCCTGGAGGAACGCGAACCGAACGCCGTTCGGCGCCTGGATCGGGCCCTCGAGGAGCCGCGCGCCGAGGCCCTCGAGCCGGCGGATGTCGGCCTCGAGGTCCACGGAGTCGAACCCGACGTGCTCGAGGCCCCAGTGCGCTCCGGCGTCGCCGGCGCCGAGGCGCTCGCCGGTGCGCGCCCCCGAGATGTTGACGGCCAGCCCGCCGTCCCCGCTCACGCAGCGGACGAAGCGGTCGCCGAACACGCGCGTCTCGTCGCCGACGATCGTGAAGCCGAACGCCGTCGCGTACCACTCGGCGGTCTTCCGCGGATCCGGCGCCTTCAGGTGGACGTGGTTGATCCGGTAGGGCACGGAGACTCTCCTACGCGCCGCGCGCGCCGGGCTCCTGGCCGCGCGCCAGCTCGATCGGCCGGCCGTGCGGGGTCGCGCGCACCGCGCGGTCCCACTCGTCGCGCCGGCGGCGCAGGTCCTCCGCGGAGGCGAGCCCCTTCGCCGCCACCAGCTTCTCGAGCGCGGCGAGCCAGTGCGCGTAGTAGCCGGTCGTCGTGTCGCCCCGCTGCCGCGCGGCGCCGATCTCGGCGGCGAGCGCGTCGGTCCACTCGCGCCAGGTGAAGCAGCCGCGCTCGTGGAGGCGGACCGCGAGGGCGAACGCCTGCGCCTCCCACGGCTCGGCGAAGACCGGGCCCTCCGCGTCCCGCGGGATCGCGGGCAGCGCGTCGAGGTCGGGGCGCCCGCTCATCGGTCGACGTGTGGGGCCCCGACATGGCCCCCCACACCCCCCAGCGCTCGGCGCGCCCCGGGGGACCCGTGGCGCTCCTCGATCACGCGACGCGCGTCGCTCATCGGTCGCCGTCCGGGTCGAGGTAGTCGTCCCAGAGGTCCACGTAGATCGCGTCGCGCGGCGAGGCGTCGGGCCCCCACAGCTCCCGCGCGGCGAAGCGCACGCTGTAGACGTGCTGCGGCTTCGTGCCGAGGCCCGCGGCGTGCGTGTCGGGGAAGACGAACACGCCGTGGTCGCGATCCACCACGCCGCGCCGTCCGCGCACGTAGCGCGGCAGCCGCGTGTGCCCGACGGGGTTGACGTTCCGCGCGAGCACGCGGTCGCCCGGCGCGAACTTCGCCGGCAGCGGCTCGGGCACGCGCGCGCTGCCGCCCTTGAGGATCATGCGCCCGACGTCGGCGGCCGCCAGCACGCGCATCAGCGCGTCTGTGCCCGGCGCAGCACGGCCACGCGCGCCTCGAGCTCCTCGCGCGTCAGGAGCCCGCGCGCGACCAGGAGGTGCTCGAGGCCCCAGAGCCAGTGCTCGTAGTAGCTCGCGCCCAGGGACTCGGCGGGCGGCATCTGCTCCCGCGCGAACCGCGACATGTCGATGTTCCACTCGCCGAGGAAGCCCGCCGCGAGCGTGAGCGCGAACGCGCGCCGTTCCCACTCGGCGTGGAAGACCGGCTCGTCCGCCTCGGCGACGACGGGCCCGAAGCCGTGCATGCCGCCCATGTCGTGCACGCCGTTCACCGCGGCCGCCGCTCGGGCGCCTTCGGCCGGCCGACGCCGATCATCGAGTCGCGCGTGACGAGCGCCGCCAGCTCGTCCTCGTGGAGTCCCTCGGTGCCGGGCGGGCGCTCGGGCAGCACGAGGTAGCGCACCTCGGCGGTCGAGTCCCACACGCGGACCTCGACGTCGTCGGCCAGCGCGACGCCGAACTCCTTCAGCACGCCCCGCGGGTCCAGGACCGCGCGCGACCGGTACGGGGGCGACTTGTACCAGACCGGCGGCAGGCCGAGCACGGGCCACGGGTAGCAGGAGCAGAGCGTGCACACGACCATGTTGTGCACCCGGGGCGTGTTCTCGAGGACGACCATGTCCTCGCCCTGCCGCCCGGTGAAGCCGAACTCGGCGATCGCCGCGCTGGCGTTGTCGAGCAGGCGCTTCCGGTACGCCGGGTCCACCCAGGCGCGGGCGACCACCCGGGCGCCGTTGCGGGGCCCCACCCTGGTCTCGTAGAGGTCGATCAGCGCGGCGAGCGCCTGCGGGTCCACGAGCCCCTTCTCGGTCAGCAGGGACTCGAGCGCCTTGACGCGGAGCTGGGTCTCCCCGAGCGGCGCCGTGTACTCGTCGTCGTGGTCGTGCCCGTGGCCCCCGCTCATCCGCCGTTCCCTCCGTAGATCCGCCGGTACTCGTCCCAGGCGAGGATCACGCGCTTGACGTAGCGGCGCGTCTCGTCATACGGGATCTGCTCGACGAACGCCTCGACGTCGTCGGTCCGCCGCGCGCGCCACCACTGGCGCAGCCGCGCCGGTCCCGCATTGTACGCCGCGAGCGCCAGGCGCGGGTCGCTGAACTCGCGCAGGAGGCCGGCGAGGAAGCGCGTGCCGAGCCTGAGGTTGAAGGCCGGGTCCTCGAGGTCGCCCTGCCTGCCGCCGAGCGGCCGGGCGGTCGCCGGCATGAGCTGCATGAGGCCGCGCGCGCCGGCGGGCGAGACGGCCGCCGGGTGGTAGCTCGACTCCTCGCGCACGACCGCGGCGACCAGGTAGGGGTCGAGCCCCGTCGCCTGCGCCGCCTCGACCACCTCGTCGCGCCAGCCGAACGGGTAGAGCGTCCGCCAGAAGGCCGGCGGCAGCGCCGGGTCGCCGGTGGCGGCGGGCCCCGCGAACCAGCGGCGCAGGATGCGGAGCGCCAGGTGATAGCGCTCCTCCTGCGCGTACGCCGCCGACAGGCCGTAGAGGCGCACGGGATCACCCGCCGCGCGCTGCACGACGTCCTCCATCTCCTGCCACGCGGGCTCGACGAGCCCGATCCGCCGCAGCAGCTCGACGCGCGCCCAGCGCGGGTCGTTCGCCAGCGCCGCGTGCGGCTCCCGCGGCAGGCTGATCGCCGCGCGCGCGGCGGGGCCGGCGGGCGCCGCGGCGCGCCGGGCCGCGAGCACGCCGTAGTAGCTCCGCGGCGCCATGGCGAGCGCTTCGGCATAGAGCCGCGCCGCGGCCGCGGCGGCGCCCGTCCGCTCGTGCGCACGCGCCGCCCAGTAGAGCGCGGGCAGGCGCCAGGCGCGCGGGGCGCCGGCCGCCGCGAGCCGGTCCCAGCTCTGCGCGGCCGCCGCCGCGTCCCCGCCGAGGTACGCGAGCCAGCCGAGGCGCCAGAGCGCGGCGCCGGCGACGTCGCGCCCCGGGTGCTGCGCCGCCAGGGCCCGGTAGGCGCCGGCAGCCTCCGCCCCGCGGTCGAGCTCCTCGAGCAGCCGCCCGCGCTCGTAGAGCGCGTCGGCCGCCGCACCCGTGGCCCCGCCGGCGGCGACCTCGGCGAAGATGGCGAGCGCCCGCTCGGGCCTGGTCCCGCGCGCGAAGAGGCGCGCCTGCTCGAGGCGCAGCGCCGGGCGCTCGGCCGCCGGCGCGCGCGCCAGCATCAGCGCGAGCGCCCGCGCCGCGAGGTCCCAGCGGCGCAGGCGCCGGGCGCCGTCGGCGACGATCCGGAGCGCGCGGTAGGCGATGCCCCCCTCGCGCGTCTCGTCCACGATGCGCTCGGCCTCGGTGGTCGCGGTGTCGGCGACGCCCCCGCGGAGCAGCCGCTCGGCGCGCTCCAGGCGCTCGGCGAGCGTGAGCGGCGGCAGCCGCACGCCGAGCCGCTCGAGCGCGAGGAGCCGGTCGCCGGCGCCGTCGGCCCAGCCGCTCGCCGGCACGAGAAGGCGGAGCTGCCGGTACGTCTGCGCGGCGAGCGCGAGCTGGCCGCGCGCCTCGGCGGACATGCCGAGCAGGTAGAGGGCGCCGGGGACCTCGTCCGCGTCGGGGTACGCGTCGATCAGGCGCGCGAGCACGGGCTGGGCCGCCGCGTCGTCGCCCGCCCGGAAGTCGAGCGTGGCGGCGAGCAGCAGCGCCCGCGGCGCGAGCAGGCTGTCGCGCCAGCGGTCGGCCACGCTCACGGCCAGCGCGCGGGCCCGGGCGAGGTCGCCGCGCGTCGCGAGCGCCTGCGCCAGCGCGAAGCGCACGTGGTCGCCGATCGCGCTGTCGAGCGCGGCCGGCCGGCCGAACTCCTGGATGAGCGGGTCCGCGTCGCCGCCCTGCCAGGCCGTGACCGCCCGCGCCCAGGCACGCTCGAGCGCGGGCCGGCGGCCGCCGGCGTCGCGGCCCCGAGGAGCGCCGCGAGCGCGAGCGCGCGGAGGATCGCGGGGTCGCGCGTCGCGCGCCGGGTGAACGCGATGCGCTGGAGCGCCGTCAGGTTCGAGAAGATCGCCAGGGCCCAGAGCGCCGGCTCGAGCAGCCCGAGGAGGGCGCCCGCGATCAGGCAGATCATCCGCTCCGGCCGCTCCATCATGCCCACCGTGCACTCGACGCCGATCGACTCCGCGCGCGCCTTCGTGTAGCTCACCATCATCGAGCCGATCAGCCCCGCCATCGCGACGAACGCGCCGCGCACGTGCGCCATGCGGGCGAAGAGGATCACGAGGCCGAGCAGCACGACGAGGTCCGAGTAGCGGTCGATGACCGAGTCGAGGAAGGCGCCGAACGCCGTCACCTGCCCGGAGGCGCGGGCGAGCGAGCCGTCGAAGAAGTCGCACAGGCCGGCCAGGAGCAGCAGGACGCCCGCCGTGCGGATCTGCGCCGTGCAGAACGCCGCCGCGGCCAGGACGCTCACGCCGAGGCCGATGACGGTGAGGTGGTTCGGCCGCAGGCGCAAGCGGAAGAGCGCGCGGCCGACGGGATCGGTCCACGCGCGCACGGGTTCGCGGTAGCGGCCCAGCATCGTCAGATGGGCTCGACCAGCGCCTCCGCGAGCGCCTCGCGGACGCGCGCGAGCGTCTCCGGGTCCTCGAGCTTCCGGCCCTGCCGGTCGTGCACGTAGAACGTGTCGAACGCCTGGTCGATCTCGGTCGCGATGCGGGCGCTCGCGATGTCGAGGCCGAGCGCGGACAGCGTGCGCGTGATCAGGTAGAGGAGGCCGAGGCGGTCCGGGCACTTGACCTCGAGCACGGTCGCCGCGTCCGAGAGCTGGTTGTCCAGCGCGATCTTGGGCGGGCCGGCCGCGCTCGCCGGCGCGCGCCCCGCGGCCCGGCGGCGCTCGAGCAGGGTCTCGACGCGCTCCTCGCCGGTGAGCACCGCCCGCAGCGCGTCGAGCAGGCGCGTCCAGCGCGCCTTCGACGTCAGGGTCTCGCCGAGCGGGTCGTTCACCTGGAACGTGTCGATCGCGATCCCGTCGGCGCGCGTGTGGATCTGCGCGGAGATGATGTTGACCCCGTGGGCGGCGAGCGTACCCGCGATGAGCGCGAAGAGGCCGGGGACGTCGCGCGTGACCACCACGAGGTCGGACGAGCCGAGGTCCGGGTGGTGGAACAGCTCGGTCACCACCGACGCCCCCGCGAGGCGCCGGAGCATCCGCAGATGCTCGGCCATCCGCTGCACGCTCGTGGACGCCAGGTAGCGGTCGGTCACCATCGCGAGGTGCGCCTTCACCGCCTGCAGCTCGAGGTCCTCCCCCACGGCGGCGTGCAGCCGGCCGACGAGCTGGGTGCGGTTGGGCCGCGCGACGCGCCCGCCGGTGAGGCGGGCCAGCGCCCGCGCGTACAGCTCGTGCAGGATGCGCGCCTGCCAGGGCGTGAGCACGCCGGGCCCGACCGCGCGCATGTCCGCGTACGTCAGGAGGTAGAGCATGCGCAGGCGCTGCGGGTCGCCGGCCGTCGCCGCGAAGTCCGCGACGGTCTTCGGGTCGTCGATGTCCCGCCGCTGCGCGACGTGCGACATCGTCAGGTGGTGGGCGACGAGGAACTCGACGGCGCCCGCGTCGGCGGGGTCGAGGCCCATGCGCGCGGTCAGCGCGCGGACGAGCGGGATGCCCTTGGCGACGTGACCGTGGCCCTGCGCCTTGCCGATGTCGTGCAGCAGCATGCCGAGCATCAGCAGCTCCGGCTTCTCCACCTCGTTGAACACGAGCGCGGCGCCCTCCGACTCGGCGGACTGGCCCGGCGCGAGCGCCTCGAGGTGCTCGACCGCGAACAGCGAGTGCTGGTCGGCCGAGAACCGGTGGTAGACGTCGTACTGCACCAGGCAGGTGAGCGCCCCGAACTCCGGCAGGTAACGGCCGAGCAGCCCGATCTCGTGCATCTCCGAGAACGTCTGCGCGACGCGGCCCCAGTTCCGGCAGACGTCGAGGAAGAGGTCGCGCACGAGCGGCGAGCGCCGGAAGCCGTCGTCCACCAGGTGCAGCGCGTCCTCGACCGCGCGCTCGAGGTCGAGGGAGAGCTCGCACCCGAGCCGGTGGAGGTGCCAGAAGACCTTCATCAGGCGCGTCGCGTCCTCGCGGAGCCGCCGCGGGTCGCGGTCGGCCAGGTGGAGCGCCCCGTCGAAGAAGACGAGGCCGTCGGCGAGCGCCTGCTGCCGCTGCCGCCGCTCCGCCGAGCCGCGGCGCGAGAGGGTTTCCTGGCAGCGCGCGATCAGCCGGCGCGACACGCGGTGGATCACGCGGGCGTGCAGGTAGTAGTCGTGCATGAAGCGCTCGACGCCCAGGCTCGTCTCGTCGTTCTCGTACCCCAGGTTCTTCGCGATGCGCGGCTGCAGGTCGCGCCCCAGCACGTCGTTCTTGTGGCCGGAGAAGAAGTGCAGCTCGTTGCGGACGCGCCAGAGGAACGTCAGCGCGGCGTCCGCGGCGGCCTGCTCGCGCGGCGTGATCAGCCCCTTGTCGGCCAGCTCGCGCAGCGTGCGCGCGCCGAACTTGGCCGCGCCGAGCCACATCGCCGTGTGCATGTCGCGGAGCCCGCCGGCCGACTCCTTGACGTTCGGCTCGCCGATGTACGGGGAGGCGCCGAACTTCCGGTAGCGCTGGTCGCGCTCGGTCAGGGTGGTCTCGAGGAACTTGCCGAAGTCGCGGCGGTAGACGTTCTCGCGCAGCACGCGCTGGAAGCGCGCGAACAGGCGGCGGTCGCCCGCGAGGAAGCGCGCCTCCTGCATCGACGTGCGGCTCGAGAAGTCGGTGCGGGCCATCGCGACGCAGTCGTCGAGCGAGCGGAGGCTGTGGCCGACCTGGAGCCCGAGGTCCCAGAGCGTGTAGAGCAGCTCCTGCATCGCGCGCTGCACGTACGGCGACAGCTCGCCCTCGTAGATGACCATGAGGTCCACGTCGGACTGGAGGTTCAGCTCGCCGCGGCCGTAGCCGCCGAGCGCCATCACCGCCAGGGGCGTCGGCACGAGCCCGGCGCGCGCGCCGTCGGCCGCGAGCAGCCGCGTGAGGGCCAGGACCACGTCGTCGATCAGCCGGGCGTGCGCGCGCACCGACTCCTGGCCGGACGCGCCTTCGGCGTGCCGCACCTTGAGGGAGTCGAATCCCTCGGCGAGGGCCTGGCGGAAGAATTCGAGCCGGAGGCGTCGCCGGTCCGGGGCGCTCGCGGCCTTCGCCTCGGCTCGCCGGGCCCGGCGATACAACTCGACGGACATGACGGGCAGAGGGTAGCACAACGGCCCGGAGACTGACTAGAATGGCCGGGTGAGGAGGATCTGGCGCACCGCCCTGGACCCGATCGTGCCGTACGCGGCGGGCAAGTCGCTCGAGGCGCTCGCCGCCGAGCTCGGCGGCCTGGACCTCGTCCGCCTGTCGGCGAACGAGAACCCGCTGGGGCCCTCGCCGCACGTGGTCGAGGCCGTGCGCCGCGAGGCCGCGCGCGTCCACCTCTACCCCGACGGCGGCTCGACCGCGCTGCGCGAGGCGCTCGCCGCGCGCCTGGGCGTCGGCCCCGACCGGCTCATCGTCGGCAACGGCGCGGACGAGCTGATCGGGCTCGTCGCGCTCGCCGCGTTCGAGCCGGGCGACGAGGTGCTCGTCCCCCACCCGTCGTTCGAGCCGTACACGACCGGCGTCGCCCTCGCGGGCGCCACCGCCGTGCCGAGCCCGCTCGCCGGCTACGACACCGACCTCGACGACATGCGCCGGCGGCTCACGCCGCGCACGAAGGCGGTCATCCTCTGCTCGCCGCACAACCCGGCCGCCACGATCGTCCGCCGCGGCCCGCTCGGCGCGTTCCTCGCGGCGCTCGGCGCCGAGCCGCCGCTCGTGGTCCTCGACGAGGCGTACGCCGACTTCTGCGACGACCCGGAGTATCCGGACGGCGTGGCGCTGCTCCGGCAGCACCCGCGCCTGCTCGTGCTGCGCACGTTCTCGAAGATCGCGGGGCTCGCGGGCCTGCGCGTCGGCTACGCGATCGCGAGCGCGGAGACGGTGGATCGCCTGAACCGGGTCCGCGCCCCGTACAACGTGAACCGCCTGGCCCAGGTGGCGGCGCGCGCGGCGCTCGAGGACCCCGAGCACTGGGAGCGGACGCGGAAGCTCGTGATCGAGGAGCGCGCCTGGCTCTCCGCGGAGCTCACCCGCCGCGGCATCGCCCACCCGCCGTCGCAGGCGAACTTCCTGCTCGCCCGCGTGCCCGACGCGGGGGCGGCCCGCGAGCGCCTCTTCCGCGCGGGGATCCTCGTGCGCGACGGCGCGGGCGTCGGCTTCCCGGGCCACCTGCGGATCTCCGTCGGGCTGCGCGAGACGAACGAGCGGCTGCTCGCCCTGCTCTAGCCCTGCTCTAGCCCCAATGCCGGTTAGTTTAGCTCGCACGACGTCTCCTGCGCCGTGATCGCTTGAGAGGGAAGTTGC
>MGCF01000049.1 GCA_001788495.1 Candidatus Rokubacteria bacterium RIFCSPLOWO2_02_FULL_73_56 | reverse complement strand
CTCGTTGGCCATGTCCACGTTGAACCCCTCGACGCCGCCGCCCATCCTGGGCATCGCGTGCGGCGCGAAGGTGCCGTCGAGCCCGACGGTGAGCGCCGGCTGCGCGGCGGCCGGGCCGCCGAGCGCCAGGGCCGCGACGAGTGTGAGCGCCAGGGCGCCGACGCGCACCCCGGCCGGCAGATCCATGCGGTCCATCATGGCCTTCCTCCTTGGTCTCGGCGAGCACCGCCGGCCGCCCGTCCGCGGGAGGCGCGCGCACTATACCAGCGTCGGCCCCGGGTTGAAAAGGGCGCGCGCCCTCTACCGGGCGACCGCGAAGCGGCGCAGGGCGACGTTGTTGTCGAAGGGCACGAGGTCGAGGTGCGGGACGGCGGCGCCGGCCGGCAGCGTCTCCGTCACGGCCGGGTCGGCCGCGCACTCGAGCACGACCAGCACGTGCGCGGTGCCGGCGGCCTGCGGCGTCCACGCGAACGGGCCGGCCACCACGCCCGCCGCCGGAAGCGGCGCGACGTCCGGGACCGGGAGCGCGGGCGTGGCGGGGTCGAGCGGCGCCCAGTCGGCGGGCCACGTCATCGCGGGGGCCGTCGCGCGGAACGTCTTCACGCTGACGGGGCCGGAGCCGAGCGTCCCGCGGTTCTTGACGCGCACCCAGAGGTTGACCGCCTGGCCCGCGCGCGGCGCGACGGGCGCGTCGCCCGCGCGCGCGCCGGCCGTGACCCAGACGTCGGGCGTGTCGCCGACGTCCTGCTTCCAGAGGCTCGCCGTGAAGGCGTCCCGGCCGTCGGGCGTGCCGTAGCCGCCCTCGCGCCCGTCGAAGACGTAGACGTCCACGGGCGGGAGCGCGTAGCCGGGCGCGCCCCGGCGCGCGAAGGTGTCGCGGATCACCTTGCCGTGGAGGCCGTGGGCGTCGGCCGCCTCGAGCTGCTGGACGACCTGCGTGAGCGTCGCCCCCAGCGGGTGGATGCCGGCGTGGGCGATGAGGTGCAGGCGGATGACGAGGTCGCGCGCCGCGAGCTTCGTCGGCCGGTGCGTCGCGTCGCCGCCGAGCTTGCGGTAGAGCTCGAACATCGCCGAGCACCAGATCGCGCCGCGCTCGTACGCGTTGGCGGCGGCCCACTCGGGGCCGTCGAAGCGGTGCGGGAGGTCGTACGTGCGCGCGGGCGCGAAGCCGTCGGTCGGGTTCGAGTTCCAGGAGAACATCAGGCCGCGGGTCTTCGCCGGATCCGCGTGCTTGTCGTCGTAGTACACGGCGGCGAGGAAGTCGGGGAAGCCCTCCGAGAGCCCGCTCGCGTGGTTGCCGGTGGACGAGGTCGGGAGGAGCGACTCCTGGATGACGTGGCCGTACTCGTGCAGGATCAGCATCGCGTCCGACGCGTCCGGGACGCGGCCCTCGCCGAAGGTGATCGCGACGCCGTCGGTGCCCGACTGGTCGAGCCCCTCCTGGCCCTGGGGGTCCACGGCGACCGAGGCGGTGGCGACGTCCTGGAAGCCGAGGGCGTCCAGGTAGCGGCGGAACCGGTCGATGTGGAAGTAGGCCATCACGTCGAGGAACTTGCGGCTCTTCGCGCCGTACTCGAAGCGCGGCGTCTTCCGGGCCGGCTCGGCGTAGGTCGGCAGGTCGTAGTCCTCCATGTTGACCCACGGGCCGTCGAGGCGGTACTTGCCGTCCACGCCGGGCGGGTCGAGGTTCTCGAGGTCGACCCGCGCGCGCTGCTTGTTCAGGGTGCCCGTCGACGTGGCCCAGGACAGCGTCGGGTCGCCGCTGGTCACGATCGGGTTCGGGTCGAAGACCCTGCCGCGCCCGGTCGCGTACGCGAGCTCGTCGAGGACGTCGAGGGTCCGGCCGCTCACGGCGTCCACGAGAACGCGCCAGCGTCCGAGGGGACGCCGCGTCGCGACGCGGACATCCCACGCCAGGACGTACGCGCCGGGCGCCGGCCGGGGAGCGCGCGCCAGGCGCGCGCGCGCGGCGCGGACGAACGCCGCGCGGGCGCGGGGCGGACGGCGCGAGCGGTTCGCCGGGCGCAGCCCGTGCTCGCGGTACGGGTACACGATCAGGCGCGGCGGGCCGATCGCCCGCTGCGCGAACATGCGGGTGAGCCGCGCGGCGACCTGGCGCGCGTGCACCGCGTCCACGCGGGCGGCGGCGGGGCGCAGGGTCGCGGGGATGCCGTAGCGGTACTGGCTGTAGACCGAGTGGACGCGCGAGTCCGGGCGGAGGTTGACGATGACCTCGCTCGCGTCCACGGGCAGGCCGTGGTGCTCCTGCGCGAACCGGACGGACAGGGCGCCGGCGACCTCGAGCGTCGCGGTGGGCCGGAGGTCCGCGAGCGCCGGCGCCCAGCCGAACGCCCCCGCGTGCCGGGCGAGGAAGCCGCGCGCCAGGTCGTCGGGCGCGAAGGCCTGGGCGGTCAGGGGCGGGACGCGAAGGTCGAACCAGTCCCGCACCCGCTCCGCCTCGTCGACGACGACCCGGCCGCCCGGCGTGAGCGACGGGCGTCGCTCCCGGTCGTGGACGTCCTTCATCGCTCCCCGCTACTTGCGCTTCTTCGGCCTGGCCGCCTTCTTCGCGGTCTTCTTCTTCGACGTCTTCTTCGCGGTCTTCTTCGCCGGCGCCGCGGCGCCGACGTCGATCGGCAGGCCCTGGCTGTTCTCCCCGGGGAGGACGCTGACGCCGTAGACGTAGTGGTCGCTCGTGAAGGACAGCGCGTCGTAGGTGATCGCGATCGTGAAGACGCGGACGCCGTTCGGGTGACACTCGAACGGGTTCAGCGTGAGCTTGGTGTCGAACCTCCTCCCGAACGTCGCCGGGTCCCAGTCCGCCCTGTACGTGACCCACTTCTCGTCGGCGGCGACGCCGAGCGCGGTCCCGAGGTCGGCGGCGATCCCCGGATCCACCGCCGGCGTGAGCGCGAGCACGTTGCCGCCCCGGCCGACGATCTCGAGCTGCTCGACGCTCTCCGTCCCCTTGACGCGCACGCCGACCTTGATGCGGCCCGGCGGGGTGATCATGCTCTTGAGCTGGGCCTCGCTCTGCTTGTAGATCTTCTTCCGCGCCCCGGACGGCGGATACGCGGGGTTGTTGGCCATCGCCTTCTTGTCGATCCTGATGTCGCGCCTGCCGCCCTTGACGAAGTTCGCGCCTGCCATGCCTCGTCCTCCCGTCTGGTCAGCCCCTGAACGTCACGGCTCGTCGCGCCGCAGCGCCCCCGACCCTAGCACCCATGAGTCCCCTCCGCAACGTCCGCTCAGGCGACCGCCGCCAGCTCGGCCTCGGCGCGCGCGCGGTACCAGTCCATCCCGAGCTCCCGGAACATCGCGCGCGCGGTCCCGAGCGCCACGCGCGCTTCGTCGCCGCGTCCGAGCCGGCGCGCCACGGCGCCGAGCCCGAGGTGGCAGCGCGCGATCGCCGGCCGCATGCCGAGGCGCGTGGCGAGCCCGAGCGCCTGGCCGAGGTGGGCCTCGGCCGCTCCGGGCTCGTCCTCGGTGGCGACCTCGGCGAGCAGCAGCAGCGCGTGCGTCTCCATGCCACGCGACTTGATGATCCGCATGAGGTCGAGGGCCCGGCGCGCGAGCGGCAGGGCCTCGGCGGCTCGGCCCGAGAGCAGGTACGCCTCGGCCAGCCCGCCGGTGCGGAGCCACCGGCCGACCGGATCGCCGATCGAGATCGCGCGCTTCACGGCCCGATCGAGCAGCTCGATCGCCTCCCGGGCGCGGCCCACGCGGGCCAGCGCCGAGGCAAGCGGCGCGGCGACGGTGGCCATGACGACGGGCACGTCCGCGGTCCAGCAGAGGTCGAAGGCCGGCTCGAGGGTCGCGATCGCGCGCTCGAAGTCTCCCTGGCGGGCGAGGAGGAAGCCCAGGCCGAGGCGGCCGAAGATCAGGCTGTGGGTGTGCTCGAGCATCTCGCCGAGGCGCACGGCCTCCTCGCCGCGCGCGATACCCTCCGCGAAGTCGCCGGTCTCGGCGACCGAGAAGGCGAGGACGGCGCGCGAGTAGATCGAGGGGAACTGCCCCATGCCGAAGCGGTCGCGCACGAGGTCTCCCTCCAGGCGCGCGACGTTCCGGCGGGCGAGCTCGGCCGCACGCGGGTAGTCGCCGAAGCCGTAGTACGCGATGCCCAGGTAGGCGTTCGTCACCACCTCGAGACGCAGGTCACGGATGCTCTCGGCGATCCGCAGGGCGCCCTCGCCGTGCTCGATCGCCTGCGGCAGGTCGAACATCACGGTGAAGTAGTTCGTGAGGAACGAGCCGACGAGCCCGAGCCGGGCCGGGTCCTCGATGCTCCTGGCGAGCGCTTCGGCCTGCTGGAGATTCTCGAGCATGCGGCCGAAGTCGCCGAGGGGCGTCAGCGCCGAGCGCAGCTCGAGCCGGATGTCGATCGCGAGCTCGGTGTTGGTCCGGTGCGGCGCCAGGTGCGTGAGCGCCTCGAGCGCCTCCTCCAGGTGCGCGACGGCCGCGCGATGGGCGGAGCGGAGGAGCGCGCGGTTGCCCGCCTCGCGGCAGGACGTCACCGCCTTGTCCCAGACCTCGCCGCGGAAGGCGTGCCGGGCGAGCCGCTCGAGCTGCTCGGCGGCCGGCTCGGGGTACAGGCGCTCGAGGGCCTCCACGATGCGCGCGTCCAGCACGCGCCGGCGGTCGGAGAGCAGGCTCGCGAACGCGACCTCGAGGGTGAGCGTGTGGCGGAACGCGTACTCGTGCTCCGGATACACGCCCACCTCGTACACGAACTCCGCGGCCTGGAGCTGGCCGAGCCGCCGCGCGAGCTCGTCCTCGCCGAGCTCGGCGATCGCCCCGAGGAGCGGCACGGGCACGTCGCGCCCGATGACCGCGGCGGCCTGGAGCAGGCGCTTGTCCTCGGGCGCCAGCCGATCGATGCGCGCCGCGAGCACGGACTGGACCGTGGCCGGCAGCTCGAGCGCCGCCGGCGGGCGCCGCACGCGGTAGGCGCCCCGCTCGCCGGCGAGCACGCCGGTGTCCACGAGGTGGCGCACCGTCTCCTCGAGGAAGAAGGGGTTGCCCTCGGTCCGCTCGACCAGCGCCGGAATCAGCGTCGCGGCCGCCGCCGCCTCGCCGAGCAGGTCGCGCAGCAGCGCCTCGGCGCTCGTGGCCGGCAGCGGATCGATGCGCACCTGGCCGTAGTAGGTCCGGCTGCTCCACGCGTGCTCGTACTCGGGGCGGAACGTCACGAGCAGGAGGAGCCGGGCGGTCGGCAGCCCCTCCACGAGGGCGTCGAGGACGGCCTGCGTCTCGGGGTCGATCCAGTGCAGGTCCTGCAGGACGACGCAGATCGGCTCCGTGCGGCTGCGCCGGAGGAGCAGGTGCTTGACGGCCTCGAGCATCCGCTGCCGCCGCTGCCGGGGATCGAGCGCCTCCCAGCGCGGGTCCTCCGCCGGCACGTCGAGCAGCGTCAGCACGGGCGCCAGGTACCGCGCGCGCTCGTCGGGGGCGGCGAGCCGCGCGGCGACGAGGTCGCGGACCCGCCCGGGCTCGTCGTGCTGGTCCACCTCGAAGTAGCCCCGCAGCAGCTCGATGACCGGGAGGTGGGCGCTCGCCTTGCCGTAGGGCACGCACGCGCCCTCGAGCACGAGCCAGCCCGCGGTGCTCGGGGAGTGCACGAACTCCCAGACGAGCCGCGACTTCCCGACGCCCGGCTCGCCGACGACACCGACGACCTGGCCCTGGCCCGCGCCCGCGCGCTCGAGCGCCCGGGCGAGCTGCGCGAGCTCGCCCGCGCGGCCGACGAAGCGCGTGAGGCCGCGGGCCACCGCCGCGTGCAGGCGCGAGCGCACGGGCCCGACGCCCGTCAGCTCGTACACCTCCACGGGCGCGGCGAGCCCCCGCACCGCGATGGCGCCGAGCGGCCGCGTCTCGACGTAGCCCTCGGCGAGCCGCGCCGTCGCGGCCGTGATCCGGGTCGTGCCGGGCTCGGCCTGCTGCTCCATCCGTGCGGCGAGGTGGGTCGTCTGGCCGACGGCCGTGTAGTCCATGTGCAGGTCGCTCCCGATGGAGCGCACGACGACCTCGCCCGAGTGCAGGCCCACCCGGATGCGGACCGGCACGCCGACCGCCGCCTGCAGCTCGGCGGCGTCGCGCCGGAGCACGTCCTGCATCCGGAGGGCGGCGTAGCACGCGCGGACCGCGTGGTCCTCGTGCGCGAGCGGCGCGCCGAAGAGCGCCATGATCCCGTCGCCCATGACCTGGTTCACCGTGCCCTCGTACCGGTGGACCGCCTCCATCATGCGCGTCAGGACGGGGTCGAGGAGCTTCCGGGCCTCCTCCGGGTCCCGGTCGGCGAGCAGCTCCAGCGAGCCGCGGATGTCGGCGAACAGCACGGTGACCTGCTTGCGCTCGCCCTCGATCGCGGCCCGCGACGTGAGGATCCGCTCGGCCAGGTGCCGGGGCGTGTAGGCGTGGGGGGAGGGGAACCGCGCGTCCGGCGGGGCGTCGGCCACCGCGGCGCCGCAGCCGCCGCAGAACCGCTCGCCCGGCTCGTTGGTGAAGCCGCAGCGCGGGCAGGCGAGCGCCAGGGCGGCCCCGCACTCGGCGCAGAAGCGGCGGCCCTCGCGGTTGGAGGCGTGGCAGCGCGGACACTGCATAGGGCAGTCGTTCACACTAGGCCCTGCCCCGCGCAGGGTCAAGTTATGCTGGCACCACGTGCGCGCGCTGATCGTCGTCAACCCGATCGCCGGCCGGGGCCGCGGCCGTGACACCGGGCACGCCGTGGCCGCGGCGCTCGGCCGCCACGGCGTGGCCGCCGAGCTCCACCTGGCGGGGGCGCGCGGCGACACCCGGGCGCGCGTGGCCGCGGCCGAGGGCGTGGACGTCGTGGTCGTCGTCGGCGGCGACGGCACGGTCCGCGAGGTGCTCGAGGCGCTGCCGCCGGGCGACGTCGCCGTCGCGGTGGTGCCCGCGGGCACCGCGAACGTGCTCGCGCGCGACCTCGGGCTGCCGGCCGACGCGGCCGGCGCCGCGGAGGTGATCCTGCGCGGGCGCTCGGTCGGCCTCGACACCGCGCGCGTGGACGGCCGCCTCTGCTTCCTCGCCGCGAGCGTCGGCGTCGACGCGCTGGCCGTCCGCGAGGTCGCGCGGCGGCGGCGCGGCCCGATCACGTGGGGGACCTGGGCCGCGGCGCTCGCGCGGACGCTCCGGCGGTACCGGCCGCCGCGCCTTGCCGTCGAGCTGGACGGCGCGGCGCTGCCGGGCGCCTTCGGGCTCGTGATCGTCGCGAACTGCGTCCGCTACGCCGGCGTGCTGCGGCTCGGGTCCGACCGGCGCCTCGACGACGGCCTCTTCGAGGTCTACCTCCTCCGGGCCGCGGGCCGGGCGCGCCTGATCGCCGCGGTCGCGCGCGGGCTGCTGGGCGCGCTGCCGGGCGGGGGGTGCGAGCGCCGGCGCGCCCGGCGCGTGCGCGTGACCTCGGCCGACCCGGCGCCCTACCAGGTGGACGGCGACGCCGGCGGCGAGACGCCGATGACGCTCGAGGTCGGTGGGCGGCGCTACCGGCTGCTGGTGCCGTGACGGCGGCGCCCTCCGCGCGTCCAGCCGACAGGTTGTCGTCGAAGCGACGCGGTGTCGGTGCTCGGCGACCCGGGTGCGCGCTATCCGGGCGCCAGGACACGTGTCGGCGGCGTGGCACCGGCGTTGCAGCCCCGACCGCCCCAGGGAGGACCAACCATGGACCCTCGGGACTGGCGAGGCGTCGGCGGCGAGTGGCCTGACAACCTGGGCGACGCCGCCGAGCGCGTGCGGCAGCAGTTCGGCTCGTT
>MGCF01000048.1 GCA_001788495.1 Candidatus Rokubacteria bacterium RIFCSPLOWO2_02_FULL_73_56 | reverse complement strand
CGACCGCCTGCAACCTCGGCAAGGAGCTGGTCCGCAACCTCATGCAGGACGCCTCCACGACCGAGCGCTGGTTCTTCGTGACGGTCATGGGCCGCCGCGCTGGCCACCTGGCGCTCGGCATCGGCGGCTCGGCCGGCGCGACGCTGACCGTCATCGCCGAGGAGTTCGCCGAGCCAAAGGTCTCGCTCGATCGGGTCGCCGACGTCCTGGAGGGCGCGATCATCAAGCGGCGGATGCAGGGGCGCGAGCACGGCGTGGCGATCCTCTCCGAGGGCCTGGCGGAGAAGCTCGAGCTCGACCCGCTCGCGCCGGTCGAGCGCGACCAGTACGGCAACGTGCGGCTGGGCGAGCTCGACCTCGGGCGTGTGCTCAAGGACCGCGTGGCCGCCCGGCTGCGCGCGCGTCAGGTGGACGTGACGATCGTCGCCAAGGACCTCGGCTACGAGCTCCGGTGCGCGGCGCCGGGCGCCCACGACATCCAGTACTGCCGGAGCCTCGGCTACTGGGCCACCCGCTTCCTGCTCGACGGCGGGAGCAACGCGATGGTCACGATCCAGGCCGGACGTCTCGTGCCGATCCCGTTCGGCCTGATGCTCGACCCGAAGACGGGCAAGGTCCGCGTGCGCTACGTGGACGTAGACTCGGAGATGTACCAGACGCTCTGGGCGTACATGATCCGGCTCAAGCCCGAGGACTTCGACGACCCGGCGACGCGCGCCGCGCTCGCCCGGGCGGGCAACCTCGACGAGCGCGAGCTCGTCGAGCGCTTCGGCCCGCTCGTGGGCCGCCCCGCCTAGGCGTAGCCCGGCTCCCCCGGCAGCAGCACCCTCCGCGTCCCGCCCTCGACGATCACGCGCGGCATGATCGTGGGCACCGCCCGCCCCTCGAGGCGCCGGAGCGCCTCGGCGGCCGACGCGGTGCCGTCGAGCAGCCCGAGGTTCTTGATCGTCGGGACGCGCAGCGGCAGCTCCCCGCGCCGGTTCGCCTCGAGCGCCTCGCGCGGCGCGAGCCAGCGGACCTCGGTGATCTCGTGCGCGTCCGCGACCGCGTCCTGCCCCGCGGGCGCTGGCGTGGCGAAGAAGCGCGTGTCGAAGCGCAGGGGCTGGGTCTCGGGCGTGATCCAGTGGGCGAAGTGGACGAGCCGGTCGGTCGCGAGTGTGAGCCGCTCGGCGCGCACCATGTCCCAGAACGCGCGGTTCTCCGCCTGGCAGGCGCGCCGGTGGTCGCCGAGGCGCGCGGGATCGACGCGCGCCGGGCCGCCGTCGGGCCCGTACGCCAGCAGGAGGCCCACCTCCTCGAACGTCTCGCGGATCGCGCCGATCCAGTAGCCGAGCGCCGCGCGCGGCGCCGTCTCGAGGCCGAGCACCCGCGCCGCCCGCGCGGGATCGAGGCCTGCGCACCAGGCGGCCGCGTCGTCCGGATTGTCGTCGGGCTCGATCTTGCCCCCCGGGAACACGAAGTCGCCGGCGGCGAACTTGCTCGCACCGTGACGCCGGATCAGGAGGACCTCGAACGCGGCGGCGCCGGGGCGGTCGCGGAGCAGGGCGAGCGTGGCGGCGGGCGCCGGCGTCGCCGGCGGTGGTTTGACGGGCACGACGTAGTGTGACACGATGTGCGGGCCGCTGTCACCACCTCGAGGAGGACACCGCCGCATGGGCGCAGAGGCGCGACTCAAGGACAAGAACCTCACGCTGCCGCAGCCGTCGACGCCCGTGGCCAACTACGTGGGCGCCGTCCGCACGGGCACCCTGCTCTTCGTCTCGGGCCACGGCCCGCTGCGCACCGACGGCAAGCCCTCCGCCCGCGGCAAGCTCGGGCGCGACCTCACGGTCGAGCAGGGTTACCAGGTGGCGCGCGAGGTCGGCCTCTCGCTGCTGGCGACGACGCGCGCGGCGCTCGGCAGCCTCGACCGGGTCAAGCGGGTCGTGAAGGTGCTCGGCATGGTGAACTCGGCGGAGGGGTTCGGCGACCAGCCGAAGGTCATCAACGGCTTCTCGGACCTGATGGTCGAGGTGTTCGGCGAGACCGCCGGCAAGCACGCACGCTCCGCCGTCGGCATGGCCGAGCTGCCGATGGGCATCCCCGTGGAGATCGAGATGGTGCTCGAGGTCGAGTGATCACGCTCATCTTCGACACCTACATCACGCTGGTCTCCCTCGTCTTCCTCGGGATCCTGGGGGTCATCGGCGGCGTCGCGATTCCCGGCCTGTTCATGGCCGCGGCGGCGCCCTGGCTCGACCGGATCCTGCCCGCCCGCACGCCGCGCCGCTAGCGCCCGCCGGCCGCGCCGAGCAGCGCGGGGACCGTCCGGAGCGCCTCGCCGACGCGCGGCCCGTACCAGGAGAAGCGCTTGCCGTCCACCAGCTCGATCCGCCGCGCGCCGACCCCCGCGAAGTCACGCACGTGCGCCCGGCGGAAGCGGAACGGCTCGTCGGGGAGCAGGACGACCTCCGGCCGCGCCGCGGCGACCTCCTCGAGCGTGACCGTCGGGTAGCGCCCGGGGCGGGCGCCGAAGACGTTGCGCCCCCCGCAGACCGCCAGCACGTCATGGATGTACGTGTCGGCGCCGATCGTCATGTACGGCTCGCGCCAGATCGGATAGAAGACCGCGACGGGCGGACGGCGCGCGCACTCGGCGCGCACGCGCGCGAGGAGGGGTTCGAGCTCCGCCAGCAGGTCGTCGGCCCGCGCCTCCGTGCCGGTCAGCTCGCCGAGCTCCCGGACCATCCGGAGGCCCTCGGCGACGGTTCGCGGGTAGGTCACCCAGACCGGGATCCCCCAGGCGCGCAGGCGCTCGACGTGCTCGCGCACGTTCTCCTCGACGTTCGCGACGACGAGGTCGGGGGCGAGCGCGCGGATCCGGTCGAGGTCGGGATCCTTCGTGCCGCCGACGCGGAGCTTGCCGCGCACCGCCGCGCGCGGCTCGACGCAGTAGCTCGTGATCCCGACGAGCGCGTCCGCCAGGCCGAGCGCGCAGACGGTCTCGGTCGTGGAGGGCAGGAGCGAGACGATGCGCCGCGGCGGGCGGGTGAGCGCGAGCGCGGCGCCGGAGGCGTCGATTCTCGCGGCCATCACCCGATGCGGCGGCTCCGCAGGCGGTCGACGAGCGCGATCGTCTCGCGCAGGCGCTCGGCGACCTCCGCGTCCCACTTCATGATCTCCTCGAACGGCGCCTTCCGCTCGATGGTGTCCTCGAGGTTCGTCACCGCCACGCCGAACACCTTGAGCACCCGCCGCGTCTCGTCACTCGGCATCTCGTCGCTCCTCAGTCCCCCGGCAGCTCGGGCGCGTCCTGCCAGCGCGGCGCGCCCTCGGGCTTGAAGTTCTTCGTGCTGACGAAGTGCAGGCCGTGGTGCAGGTTCATCTTGAACTTGCCGCCGCCCCAGCGCGCGGCGAGCCAACCCGCCGGGTCCTCGAGGAACGGCTCCAGCTCGCCGGCGCCGAGCCGCGCGAGCCACTTGAAGCGGATCGTCCCGGCGAACGGCGCCTGCACCCCGATCGTGGCGGTGAGGTCCGGCCACACGCGGGCGAACTCCTCCAGGACCTGCCGGCGCGTCGGCCGCCCGACGCCCCGGTTGCAAAGGTTGCGCGCGAGGTACGGCTCGATCAGCTCCCAGCACCAGGCGGCGATCACTGCGGCGCGAGTGTATCATGGGCCGGTGAGCGCGCCCGAGCCCGCGCCGGTGGCCCTGCGACGCGCCGCGCTCTGGGCGTTGCTCGCAACGCGGCTCGCCGGCGGCTGGGGCGTCGGCTGGGACATCCGCTGGCACCTCCTGATCGGCCGCGACTCGTTCTGGATCGCGCCGCACCTGCTCACCTACGCCTCCGTCGCGGCGGGCGCCGCGCTCTCGCTCGGCGTCCTCCTGCTCGAGACCTGGCGGGCGCGGCGCGGGGCCGGCGGTCCGGACACGCTGCGCGCGGCCGGGCTCGTGGGCACGCCGGGCTTCCACGTGGCCTGGTGGGGCACCGCGCTCATCATCCTGGCCGCCCCCGTCGACGACCTCTGGCACCGGCTGTTCGGTCTCGACGTCACCCTCTGGAGCCCGCCGCACCTGCTCGGCTTCGCCGGCTCCCAGGTGGCCGGCCTCGGCGGCCTCATGATCGCGCGCGAGGTCTACCCCCCGGGGCGCGCGCGTGCCACGGCGCTGGCGCTCGGCGGCATCTTCGTCCTCGGCACGTTCGGGATCCTCGCCGATCCGGCCGTGCAGACCGCGTTCCGCCGGGGCGGCGTCTTCTTCTTCACGCACGCGATCCTGGGCGGCCTCGCCTTCACGTTCACGCTCGTGCTGCTCGCGCGGCTCGGCGGGCGGCGGAGCGCCCCGCTCGTGCTCGCGCTGGGCGCCGTGCTCGTGCAGGGGTCGATCGTCGTCGTCGGCGACCTGGGCTTCGCGCTGACCCGGCCGACGCCCGCCATCGCGGAGGCGATCGCCGCGGATCCGGGTTCGCCGATCGCGCTCGCCCACGAGATGGCGCGGCGCAACGGCACCGTGCCCGGACGCTCGCTCACGCTGCGCCTCGTCCCGGTGCTGCCCGCGGCGCTGATGGTCCTCGTGGACGCGCGGCGGCGCTGGCGCCTGGCCGCCGTCGCCTTCGGCGCCACGCTCCTCGCCGCCTCGGGCGGCGCGCTCGGCCGGGCGCCCGCGCTCGCCCACGCGCTGCCCGCGCCGGCCGACACCGCGCTCGCGCTCGTCCTCACGCTCGCGGCCGCGCTCGCGGGCGGCGCGGCCGCGGTGCGTCTCGCCGCGCGCCTCGGGCATGCCGGCCCGACGCCGGCTCAGAGCCCGTGAACGAATCGGGCTCGCGGGATCCCGTACAGGGGGGTGTCGGCCGGGGGAGCGCGAGGGGGGCGTCAGCCCCCTTCGCACGTCAGGAGCGGCGGTCGCTCCCCCCGCCGTCCACTCAGGTCTGAGCCGGACCGAGCCAGGCGCGCCGGAAGCCCGGCGGGCGCCACGCCGCGAGGCGGTCCAGCAGCTCGTCGGGCGCCGAGCCGAAGAGCAGGAGCGCGGCGTGCTCGGGGCGCACGAAGCCCTCCTCGACCGCGTGCGCGAGCAGGCGCTGGAGGCCGTTCCAGTAGCCCTCCACGTCGAGCGCGCCGATCGGCTTGTCGTGGATCCCGAGCTGCGCCCACGTGAGGATCTCGAGCGTCTCCTCGAGCGTGCCGAGCCCGCCCGGCAGCGCGACGAACGCGTCGGCGAGCGCGGCCATCGTGGCCTTGCGCTCGTGCATGGAGCCGACGACGCGCATCTCGGTGACGCCCGGGTGCGCGAGCTCGCGCGTCGCCAGCCCGTCGGGGATCACACCGATCACCTCGCCGCCGCCGGCGAGCATCGCGTCGGCCAGCACCCCCATCAGCCCGACCGAGCCGCCGCCGTACACGACGCCGAGCCCGCGCCGGCAGAGCGCCGCGCCGAGCGCGCGCGCCGCGGCGGCGTACGTGGGCCGCGCGCCGGCCGAGGAGCCCGCGAAGACGCAGACGCGCCTCACGCCAGGTGCGCCGCGACGAACTCCGCCGAGAGCGTCCCGCGGTAGACCTCCTCGACGGGCCCCGCGAGGCGGAGCGACCAGTCGGGGCGGACCTCGATGACGAGCTCGCCGCCCGGCATGCGGACGCGGACGCGGCCGTGGTCGCACAGGCCGTTCCGGACCGCCGCCGCCGCCGCGGCGCAGGACGAGGAGCCCGACGCCAGCGTGTACCCGGCGCCGCGCTCCCAGATGAGGATGTCGAGCGCGTCGCGCGCGTGCACGCGCGCGAACTGGACGTTGGTCCGGTTGGGGAACGCCGGGTGGCGCTCCACGAGCGGGCCGAGCCGGCGGCACTCCGCCTCGTCGAGCCGGTCCACGAACACGACACAGTGGGGGTTCCCCACCGAGACCGCCGTCACCGAGAGCGCGGTGCCGTCGGCGAGCTGGAGCGGGACGCCGACGACCTCCCGGTCGGCGCCGCTCATCGGGATCTCCGGCGCGCGGAACGTCGCCCGGCCCATCTCCACGGTGACGAAGCCGACGCGGCCGTCGTGGACGTGGCACCGGCACTCGACGACGCCCCCCTTGGTGTCCACCGTAAAGGTCGCCGTCTTCGTGTGGCCGTGGTCCCAGAGGTACTTCGCGAAGATCCGGAGGCCGTTGCCGGACTTCTCCGCCTCGCTCCCGTCGGGGTTGAAGATGCGGAGCCCGAAGTCCGCACGCGCGCTCCGCACGAGCAGCAGGATCCCGTCGGAGCCGACGCCCCGGTTGCGGTCGCAGATCCTCACGATCGCCGGCGTGGACAGAGGCCCGGACAGATCCGCCTCGCGCAGCACGATGTAGTCGTTGCCGAGGCCGTGCCCTTTCGCGAAGGGGATCATGGCCGCGCGAGCTCGATCCGCCGGCCCGTCGCCGCGGAGAGGTAGCCCGCGTAGATCACCTCGACCACCTCGCGGGCCAGCAGCGCCCCGGACAGGGGCTCGCGCCGCTCGCGGACGGCGTCGACGAAGTCCTCCAGCTCCTGGGGGTAGCCGCGCATCCAGTCCTCCTCGGGGCTCGGAAACTGCCAGCCGGCCTTCGTCTCGACCTTCTCGCTGATGTACTCGTCGCCCCACACGGCGGCGTCGGGCGCGTACGCGGTGACGGTGGTGTTGGGGGTGATGTTCGCGTGGACGACCGCGTTCGTGAGGTACGCGGTCACCACGTTGCGCACGCCGCCGAGCGTGACGTCGTTCGAGTGGACCGTCGCGAGCGTGCCGTCCTCGAACGTGATCACGGCGACCGCCCAGTCCTCGACGTCCTCCGCCCGCGTGGACATGTACCGGCGCAGCCCCGCGACCGACGGCAGCCGCGTGAGGCCCGCCACCTCGGCGGTGACCGCGCGCGCTCGGATCGGCCGGCCGTGGCGCCGCCGGCCCTCCCAGTGCTTGAGGTGCAGCACCGCGCCGACCGGGTGCGAGCCCATCCGCAGCAGGGAGCCGCCGCCCGACGTCCGCCAGCGCGCGGCGTACGCGGCGTGCGAGCCCGAGTGGCTCTCCTCGGCCCGGAGCTCGAGGATCCCGCCGTCGCTCGCCTCCACGAGCCGCCGGAGCTTCGCGACGGGCGGCGCGTAGACGAAGTCCTCCGCATAGCAGAGCGTCACGCCGGCCCGCGCCACGGCCTCGAGGACGGCGTCGGCGTTCGCGAGCGCCTGCGCGAGCATCGCCTCCCGCGGCTCCGTCCCCTCGCAGAACGCGCCGGTCAGCGGCTTCTCGACGATCACGTGCTTGCCGGCGCGGGCCGCGGCGATGGCGATCGCGTGGTGCGTGTCGGTCGTCGAGCAGACGTCCACGAGCTCGACGTCCGGGGCCTCGACGAGCGCCCGGTAGTCCGTGAAGACGCGCGGGATGCCGTGGCGCGCGGCGAAGGCCTCCGCGTCGGCGCGCGTTCGCGCGCAGACGGCCGCCAGCTCCACCTTCGCGCCCCGCAGCGGCCGGTAGTTGACCGCGTGCAGGTCCGCGGCGAAGCGCGCGCCCACGAGCCCGACGCCGAGCGGCCTCACCCGAGCCTCGCCTTCACCCACTCGCGCACGCGCGCCCCGGGGGACCGCACGTCGCACGGCAGCCGGTGGCGCCACTTGGCCGCGAAGCGCGCCAGCGCGGCGTCGCGCAGCCGGAGGTCGTCGCGCTCGCGTGCGGGCTCGCGCGCGAAGTCCCGCGCGCGCGTGCCGCCGCCGCGGTGGACGAAGGGGGCGTGGACGACGAGGCAGCGCCGCCGCCGCTCGCGGACGGCGAGCGAGAGGTCGCGGTCGTGCCCGTGGTAGAACCCGTAGCCCTCGTCGAAGCCGCCGACGTCCTCCAGGAGGCTCCGCGGCAGGCACATGCAGACCGAGTCCACGAAGGCCACCTCCTCCCACGGCGCGCGCACGGTCGGCCCCTCGGCGAGGCTGTGGACGATCGTCCGGCCGACGGCGCGGCCGTCGCGCCGCAGCCGCTTGGCGCCGTAGAGGCCGGCGAGGCCGGCGCCGGGCGCGTCGAGCCCCGCGAGCAGCCGCGCGAGCCAGCGCGGCTCGACCGCCTCCGTGTCGTTGTGCAGGAAACAGAGGACCTCGGTGTCCGCCAGGCGCCAGGCGCGGTTGAGCGCCGCGATGACCGAGCCGCCCGCCGGGCGGCGCTCGAACGCGAGCGGGAACGGGTACGCGAAGCGCTCGAAGAGCTCGGCGGTGCCGTCGGTCGAGCCGTTGTCCACGACGGCGAGGCGGAACGGCTCGGCCGTCGCGCGCAGGCTGTCGAGGCACGCGCGGGTCAACGCGAGCCCGTCGAACACCACCATCACCACCGTGACTCGCGCGCCCATGCGCCGCGCGGCGCGCCGGCCGCCCTAGCGCCGGTCGAGCGGGACGTAGGCGAGGTGCGTCGGCCCCGTGTAGTCCGAGCGCGGCCGGATCAGCCGGTTGTTCGCGTGCTGCTCCAGGACGTGCGCGGTCCAGCCCGCGACCCGGCTCATGGCGAAGACCGGCGTGAACTGGTCGGTCGGGATGCCCATCGACGCGTACGCGGCGCCCGAGTAGAAGTCGACGTTCGGGAAGAGGCGCTTGTCGCCGGAGACGATGCGCGCGACGATGTCGAGGATCTCGACGTCGCTCGTGTCGCCGGTCTGCCGGCCCAGCTCCGTCGCCAGCCGGCGCAGGTGCTTGGCGCGCGGATCCTCGACGCGGTACACGCGGTGACCGAAGCCCATGATGCGCGCCTTGTCCGCGAGCGCCTGCCGGATCCAGCCCTCGGCCCGCGCGGGCGTCCCGATCCGCTCGACCATGCGCATGACCTGCTCGTTGGCCCCGCCGTGGAGCGGGCCCTTGAGGGCGCCGATCGCGGAGGTGATCGCGGAGTGCACGTCGGACATCGTCGCGGCGGTCACGCGTGCGGCGAACGTCGAGGCGTTGAACTCGTGGTCGGCGTGCAGGATGAGCCCGACGTCGAACGTCTTCACGGCGAGCGGGCTCGGCCGGGTGCCGCTCAGCGTGGCGAGGAAGTTCGCCGCGAGCCCGAGGCGCGGGTTCGGCGCCACCGGCGCCTTGCCGCGGCGGATCCGCTCCCAGGCGGCGACCAGCGTCGGGAGCCGCGCGGTCAGCCGGATCGACTTGCGCAGCGTGGCCTCCCGCGAGTTGTCGGCCGCGTCGGGGTCGAACGCCGAGAGCGCGGACACGCCGGTGCGCAGCACCTCCATCGGCGACGTCCGCTTCGGCAGCGCGCGCAGGATGCCGAGGAGCTTGGGCGGCAGCTTCCGGTTGGCGGTGGCCGCGAGCGCCTTCCGGTGAGCGTCGAGCTCCTTGCGGCTCGGCAGGCCGCCGTGCCAGAGGAGGTAGACGACCTCCTCGAAGCTCGAGTGCTCGACGAGCTCGTTGACGTCGTAGCCGCGGTAGACCAGGCGGCCTTCGTCGCCGTCGATGAAGCAGACGTCCGACGTCGAGACGACGACGTCCTCGAGACCCCCCTTGTGCTCGCCGCTCATGGGCTTCCCTCGCCGCGATGGTGTGACGGCCGGGTTTGCTTTTATCATACGCGGGGAGACGCTTCAAGGGATGCCCGACCGCGTCGTCGACTTCTACGACCGCCACCCGATCAGCGAGGCGCAGGTGCTGGCCGCCGTCGCCCGGCGCCGCGGCGGCGTCGACGGCGCGCTCACGGCCGACGAGCTCTTCGACTTCGACCAGGACCACTACGGCGGGCTCGACGCGGTGGACGCGCTCGCCCGGTGCGCCGGGGTCACCGCGCGCAGCCGGGTGCTCGACGTGTGCGCGGGCCTCGGCGGCCCCGCGCGCTTCCTCGCGAGCCGCCGCGGCTGCCGCGTGGTCGGCCTCGAGCTCCACCCCGGGCGCGCCGCCGGCGGCGCCCGTCTGACCCGCCTCGTGGGCCTGGCCGGGCGCGTGGCGGCGATTCGCGGCGACGCGACGGCCCTGCCCTTCGCCGCCGGCGCGTTCGACGCGTGCCTCAGCCAGGAAGCCCTCCTGCACGTCGAGCCCAAGCTCGCGGTCCTCGCGGAGTGCCACCGCGTGCTCGTGCCGGGCGGCCGACTCGCGTTCACCGACTGGGTCGCCCGGCCGGGCCTCGGCGACCGCGAGCGCGAGCAGCTCTGGGCCTGGATGGCCGCGACCACGCTCCAGACGCTCGATGGCTACCGCGCGCTGCTGGGCCGCGCCGGGTTCGGCGCGGTCGAGGCCGAGGACCTGTCCGACGCGTGGCGGCCCATCCTCCGCGCGCGGCTGGCGATGTTCCGCGCGATGCGCGCGGACACCGTGGCGCGGCTCGGCGAAGCGCGCTTCGGCGAGTACGACCGGCTCTACGCCTTCTTCGTCGACCTCGTCGAGGCGGGCAAGCTGGGCGGCGGCCGCTTCACCGCGACCCGCTGACGCCCGCGGAGGGGCGGGCCCGGGGGCCGGCGAGTTCCGCCGAGGAGGACTAGCGGCGGAAGCGGCGGAGCAGGTCTTGCAGTCCGCTCTCGACCTGCTGGGGGCTGACGTCGCGGAGGAGCGAGGTGGGCACGACGCGGATCGAGGGCGCGGCGGCCGTGCCGGTGACGATCGCCTTGACCTCCCCGCGTCCGTGGTTCACGAGCAGCGTGAGGTTCATCCGGCCGGTGCCGAGCGCGTAGTCGCCCGCGACGGCGACCTTCATGGCGCGGCTCGTGTAGAGCAGGTCGCGCGTCGTCGCCACGCCGTTCGCGATCTGGTAGGTGCCCGCGATCGAGTCGAACTCGAGCGGCGAGGCGAAGAGCGACGTGGGCACGTCGGCGCTGAGGAGCGCCGACACGGCGCCGCCCACCCGCACGACGCCGTCCATCAGGCGGAGCGCCTGCGCGCCGACGACGCGCCCGGGCCCGACGCGGAGCTGGCCGGGCCCGGAGAGCGTGCCCCACGGGTCCGCGGCGCTGAACGCGAGCGCGCCCGTGAGGTCGAGCGGGCCCGCCACCGCGTAACCCTGGCACAGGAAGTCGACGAGCACGCGCTCGATCGGGAGCGCCTTGATCGCGAGGGCGGCGACCCGCACGCGCCCGCCCCGCTCGAGGGCCGCAGTGAGGTTCGCGGTGAGCGTGCCGCCGGCGAGGCGCGCCGTGACGGGCCGGCCCGTGAACCGCCCGTCCTGCCACGCGGCGGCGAGCGTGAGGCCGTCGAGCACGAGCGTGCGCCGCCTGGGCTCGGGGCACGCGGCGTTCACGCGCGCGACGCGCAGGCTCGCGAACTCGAGGTCGCCCGTGGCGCGCGGCGCGCCGAGGGTGCCCGTGACGGCGAGCGTCCCCCGCACCGGCCCCCCGACCCCCGTCGCCGGGCCCGCGAGGGCCGCGGCGAGCGCGCTCACGTCCTTGCCCGCGAGCGTCACGCGCGCGGCGAGCGGCGCCTCGAGCAGGCCCCGCCCGTCGAGCGCCAGCCGGCCGTCGCGGATCTTCGCCGTCACGTCGCCGGGCGCGAGCCGCGCGTCGCCCTCGAAGGTGAGCGCAGGGCCTCCGTTGGCGAGGGTCAGGTCGAGGTCCTCGATCCGCCAGCGTGCCGCCGGCCCTCGGGCCGCCCGCGAGGTGTAGGTCACGACGCCGCGCGTGATCCGGAGGCGCGAGCCGAGCGCCGCCGCGCCGGGGCCCTGCGGGCCGCCCGCGCCGCCGTTGCCCCGCCCGGGACGCGCGGGGCCGCGCACCTCAGCGGCGCCGCCGCCGAGGCTCGCGACGTTGAACCGTCCGTCCGCGCCCTGGACGAGCGCGATCGCCGGCCGGTCGAGGAGCAGCTCGCCGAACTCCACGTGCCCCGTGAGCAGCGCGCGCAGGCGCAGCCGCACGCGCCCGCGCTCGAGCTTGAGGAAGGGTGTCGTGCCGAACGCCGGGTCCTCGGCGACCTCGAGCCCCCTGAGCTCGATGGCGGGCAGCGGCAACAGCGCGACCGACACCGAGGCGAACCTGACGGGGCGGCCGAGCGCCTGCGCGGCGCTGGTGGCGATCAGCCCCTGGACGCGCGGCGTGTCGACGAGGAGCGGGAGCGCGAGCACCGCGGCGACGACGAGGACCACGAGGGCCGCGGCGACGCCGATGAGCCATTTCACGCTGGTATTCTAGCTCACCGGCGCGTCGATCTCCGCGAGCCGCCACGGCCTCGTGCCGGCTGGCCGCGTGAACGTCCAGCGCTCCTCGAAGCTCTGCGCGTCGGTCCTGGAGCCCTCGAGCACCGTGCCGCTGGCGTCCTCCAGCGTGTAGTCGAAGAGCGTGCCGCGGAGCCGCACGGTGGCGAACTCCTGCTTCCGCTCCCGCCACGCGTCCTCCACCCGGGCGTCCGTGATGTCGATCTTCTCGATGTGGTTCGACTGCCGGGCGGCGCGCAGCCGGTCGCACCGCGCCTGGAGCGCCGCGTGCATCTCGGGCGTCAGCCGGTTCCGGAACATGCCCATGTCCCTCAGCACGAGCGCGCTCTGCACGCCCACGAACAGCGCGCGCGCGGCGTCGGCGAGGCCCGCACGGTCGAGCGCCGGGATCTCCTCCCGCCGCGTGCCCGGGCGCGCGACGCGCGGGCTCGGCGCGACCGGCGCGGCCGCGCGCGCATCCGCCGGCGCGCCCGCCGTCGCGTACGCGGGCTCGGGCGTCGTCGCCCGCGCGTGGCGGAAGAACGACAGGACCAGGTAGAGCCCGCCGGCGCCGAGCAGGAGCTCGACGAGGCCGAGGCCGACGCCGGTGCCGCCCTCGCCGAAGAGCATCCGGCCCAGGAGCCCGCCGGCCACGACCCCGCCGACGCCGCTCCAGAGGCGGGCGGGGGGCGGGGCGTAGTGCGACGACGCGTCGAGATGCGACGAGCTCGAGGGACGGGCGGGCGCCGAGTCGGAGCCCGTCCCGCCACCGCTGGACCCGCGGACGGCGGCCCAGGCCGGATCGGCCTCGACGGCGAGCCAGGCCGTCATCGTGAGGGCGACGAGTGCGAGCGAGGCCACACGCTTCATGGTCCACCCCCTGAGCCGGCGTCGTCACCTGACAGCTCACTCGTGGGAGCAGCAATTGCGGGGCCAGGATCCCAGGGCAGAGAAAACAGAACTTTAGGAGCGTCCCCGGCCGGCCGGCGGCGTATCCGGATACGGCAGGCTGCGCCGGACTGGCCAGGAACTTCCCAGCTAGCCGAGGCGGCGGAGCTCCTTCTTCAAGATCTTGCCGGTGGGGTTCTTCGGGAGCGCGGCGATGAACTCGACCTTCTCCGGAACCTTGTACGAGGCGACGGCGCCACGGCAGATCTCCTGGAGCGCCTCGGGGGTCACGGCGCGGCCCTCCCGGAGCACGACGAAGGCCTTCACCGCCTCGCCGCGGACCGGGTCGGGCACGCCCACGACCGCGGCCTCCTTGACGGCCTCGTGGCGGTAGAGCACCTCCTCGACCTCGCGCGGGAACACCTTGAAGCCCGCCACGTTGATCATGTCCTTCACGCGGTCGACCAGGTAGTAGTAGCCGCCGGCGTCGCGGTAGCCGATGTCGCCCGAGTGGAGCCAGCCGTCCCGGATCGCCTCGGCCGTCGCCGCGGGGTTGCCGAAGTAGCCCTTCATGACGTTCGGGCCCTTGATCAGGATCTCGCCGAGCTCGCCGTCGGGCACCTCCCGCCCCTCGCCGTCCACGACCCGCATCTCGACGCCCTCGATCGGCGTGCCGACCGAGCCCGGGCGGATCGCGTAGTCGTGGTTCCACGCCGCGAACGGCGAGCACTCGGTGAGCCCGTAGCCCTGGGCGACGGGGCGCCCGTAGCGCTCGGCCCAGCGGCGCTCGACGTCGGTCGGCAGCGTCGCGGCCGCGGAGAAGAAGATCCGCACCGAGCCGAAGTCGAGCGTCCGGTCCATCGCGAGGAACAGGATGTACATCGCCGGCACGCCGTAGAAGAGCGTGATCCGGTGGCGCGCGATCGCCTCGACGAACGCGTCGGGCACGAACCGCTCCTGGACGACGAGCACGCCGCCGCCGCACACGAGCGCGTTCATGACGAAGTTCTGGCCGAAGCAGTGGAACATCGGCACCGCGCAGAGCCCGCGATCGTCGGGCGTCATGCGGAGGTGGTGCACGGTGGCGTACGCGTTGGAGACGACGTTGGCGTGGCTCAGCATCACGCCCTTGGGACGCCCGGTCGTCGCCGAGGTGTAGAGGATCGCCGCCGTCGCCTCGCGGTCGAGGTCGAGCGCGCGGACGGGCTCGCCGCCCGCCAGCGCCGCGAGCTCGGCGGCGTGGAGGACGTGGCGCACGGAGGGCATCCGGTCGCGCGGCGGGAGGCTCCCCGCGACGGCCGCCGCGGTGACGATCGCCTGCGGGGTCGCGTCGCCGACGATGTAAGCGATCTCCTCGGCGGCGTAGGTGACGTTGAGCGAGAGCGGCACCACGCCGAGCTTCTGCGCGGCGTAGTAGACCTGCACGAACTCGGCCGAGTTCGGCAGGTGCAGGCCGAGCCGGTCGCCCGGCCGGAGGCCGAGCTTCCGGAGGCGGCCCGCGAGGACCGAGCAGGCGTCGTCGAGCTCGCGGTAGGTGAAGTGGCGTTCCCCGGCGACCACCGCCGGCCGCTCCGCGTGGTAGCGCGCGGAGGCCTCGAGAAGCTGCGCGACGTTCACGGCTTCAGCAGCACCTTGCCCGTCGTCCGGCGCCCCTCGAGGGCCCGGTGCGCCTCGGCCGCGTCCTTCAGCGGGAACTCGAACTCGGTCCGGAGCTTGAGCTTGCCGTCGCGGATCCAGCCGAGCACCTCGCCGGCGCGCGCGAGCAGGTCGGCCCGCGTCGCGATGTAGTGGAAGAGGCTCGGGCGCGTGAGGAAGACCGAGCCCTTCTGGTTCAGGACCTGGGGGTCGAACATACCGACGGGCCCGCTCGACTGACCGTAGAGCACCATCATCCCGCGCGGCGCCAGGCAGTTGAACCCCTTGTCGAACGTCGTCTTGCCGACCGAGTCGTAGACGACCTGCACGCCCTTGCCGTCCGTGAGCCGCTTCACCTCCGCCTCGAAGTCCTGCTTCGTGTAGAGGATCACCTCGTGCGCGCCGGCCTCGCGCGCGAGCCCGGCCTTGTCCTCGGTGGACACGGTGCCGAGCACCCGCGCGCCGCGCATCCGCGCGATCTGGCAGAGGAGCAGCCCGACGCCGCCCGCCGCCGCGTGGACCAGGCACGTGTCGCCGCTCTTGAGCGGCCAGGTCGAGCACGCGAGGTACTGGGCGGTCATGCCCTGGAGCATCGCCGCCGCGCCCTGCCTCGTGGCGACACCGGCCGGGAGCACCACGAGCCGCTGGGCCGGCACCGCGGCGAGCTCCGCGTACGCGCCCGGCACGCCCGTGTAGGCGACCTTGTCGCCCACCTTGACCTCGGTGACGTTCGGGCCGACGGCCGTGACCGTGCCGCCCGCCTCCATGCCGAGCGTGACAGGCAGCTCCGCCTTGTACTGCCCGGTCCGGAAGTAGACATCGATGTAGTTGAGCCCGGCGGCGTCGATCTTGACGACCGCCTCGCCGGCCTTCGGCGTCGGCGCGGGGACGTCCTCGTACGTGAGCACCTCGGGGCCACCGGGCGTGTGGACGCGAACGGCTTTCATCGGCGAGACCTCCTGGGAATCGGTTCGTGCGCGCGCGGATTATAGCACCGCGCCGCGTCGCAGGGCGTCGCCCCCTGCGGCACCCGCCCGCTCGCGCCCTCGCCACTCGTGACTCGTGCGCCCTGGTGCGCGGTTCTCGAAGTCATGTCCAGCCCCGTCGCACGTGGAGTCCGGGCCGCCGGGCGCGCGCGGGAGGGGTCGACGGGACCCTGTTCCCACCACGGCAGCGGCGGACCCGCGCGCGCCCGGCGGCCCGTCGCGCGGCGACCGTGAACAGGAGTTCGTGGTCGGGGCACTAGAGCACGACCGGCGCCTCCCGCGCGCCCAGGAGCCCGCGCGCCCAGTGGTACAGCGCGAAGCACTCGAGCGCGAAGGGCGGGAACCCGAGGTAGCCCAGCACCGGCATCTCGAAGACCTTCACACCGCCCCCGTACGGCACCGTGTAGGTCCAGCGCGTCACCGCCCAGTAGTTCCAGAACTCCCAGAGCACGCCGCACAGCGCGCCCGCGGCGAGCAGGGCGCAGAGCAGCGAGGCGTCGCCGCGCTCGAGGGCGGCGAGCCAGGACGGGCGGCCGCGCCGGTAGTTGAGCGGCTCGAGGAGCAGGACGAGGCCCGTCCAGACGAGCGGGACCAGCCACGCCGAGGGCATCAGGAGCGGCAGCACGACCGCGACCGCGCCCGTCGCGACCGCGCCGTCGAGCAGCGCGGCGGGCGGGCGCCACGGCGGCACGCGCACCCGCGCGAGCAGCGTCGCCCGCAGGGCCGCGGCCGTCAGGAAGAGCGCGGGGAAGATCGTCGCGAAGGCCCAATCGTAGCCCACGCGCCGGAGCAGGAGGCTCGGCTCCATCGCGTGGTACTGCCACCAGAGGCCCCGGAGGTCGTCGCCGCCGCGCCAGAAGCGCGGCGCGTTGTACCACTCGAAGAGCCACCAGCCGCCCACCGAGGCGAGCGCGACGAGCACGCCCTCGAGCCGGTCGGTCGTGAGGTACGAGCGGCCGGTGCGCCCGGCGACGAGGGCGTCCACGAGGAGCACGTAGCCCGTCCACACCAGGGGCGTGAACCACCGCCCGACCGTCGGCTCCCCCGCGAGCAGCAGCGCCTCGGCGCCGGCGATGACGCCGAGGCCCAGCCAGCCGTGGCGCCTCACGCCGCCGCCCTCAGCGCATCGCGGCGAGGTCGATCGTGAAGCGGCCGACGTCGCGGCCGTCGGGGTCGCGAATCACGAGCTCGAGGCGTGACTTCCCGTCGAGGTCGCGGACCGGGAAGCCGTACACGGAGCGCGCGAGGTAGCGGCCGGTGTCCTGGCGCATCGCCGTGCGCTCGTTCTGGACGAAGCTCGGCTCGATCTCGCGGTCGCCCGCGACGAGCCGGGGGGCGTAGTAGCGGGCGAAGTCGGGGCGCGGTCCGTGCAGGCTCGCCCAGATCACGACGCGCTCGCCCTGCTCGCGCAGGATCCGGTCGGGCTCGCCCGGCTTGAGCTTCTCGTTCTTGAACGCGGCGTGCCGCGCGGCCAGCACCAGGCGGTGGAAGGGCGTGATCACCGTCAGGCGGTCGCCCGACGCGTTGCGGACGCGCCACTCGCGGTCGAAGGTCTCCTGCGTCACGGAGCGGGCGCCCACCCGCAGCGCCTCCGCCCGCTCGGCGGCCCCGGGCGCGAGCGACGCCGCCCGGACCGGCGCCGGCCCGAGCAGGAGGAGCGCGGCCAGGAAGCCCGCGCGCGCCGCGCTCACGGCACCCGGCCGACCACCACGCGGTCGAGGGTCCCCGGCGCGAAGTACTTCTGCGCCACGCGCTGGACGTCGGCCGCGGTCACCCGCGCGATCCGCGCCCTGTACCGGTCGGCGTAGTCGAGGCCGAGCCCGAGCTCCTCCACCGCCGCGGCGAAGTCGGCGACCTTGCCCGAGGTGTCGAGCCGCAGCGGGAAGCTGCCGATCAGGTAGGCCTTCGCCAGGTCGAGCTCGCGCGCGGTCACCGGCTCGCGGCCCATGCGCCCGAGCTCGTCGCGTACCATCCCGAGCACGCGCGGGACCTCGGCCGTGCGCGTCTGCGCGGCCGCGACGAACGACGCGCCGTAGCGGGACGGCGACACGAAGCTGTAGATCGAGTACGCCAGCCCGGCCTCGTCGCGCACCCGCGTGTAGAGCCGGGAGGTCGAGCCGCCGCCGAGCACGTAGGAGGCGACGACGAGCGGGAAGTAGTCGGGGTCCGTCTGGCGGATCGCCTGGCGGCCGAGCATGATCGTCGCCTGGGTCAGCTCGCGCGCGACCGTCTCCTCGCGGGGCGCGGGCGCGGGGTGCGCCGCCGGCACCCGTCCGGGCGCCGCCGCGGGGCGCCGCCAGCCGCCGAGGCGAGCCAGGACCTCGCGGCGCGCCTCGTCCACCGTGACCTGGCCGACGACGGCGACGACGGTCGTGTCCGGCCGCGCGTGCGCGCGCCAGAAGCCCACGACGTCGTCGCGCGTGAGCCGGTCCATGGACTCGAGCGTGCCCTCGACGGGCAGCCCGTACGGGTGGCCCGGCCAGACCAGCCGGGCCAGCGCCCGCGACGCGACCGTCGCCGGATCCTCCTCGGAGCGCTTGATCCCGGCCTTGATCTCGGCGACCTTCCGCGCGACCTCGTCTTGCGAGAAGGCCGGCGTGAGGAGCACCTCCGCGAGCAGGTCGAGCCCGAGCCCGAGGTCCTTCTTGAGCACGCGGAGGGAGACGCTCAGGTTGTCACGGCCGGCGCCCGCCTCCAGGCTCCCGCCCACGAACTCGATCGCGGCGTCGAGCTCGGGTCCCGTGCGCTTGGCCGTGCCGCGCGTGAGCACGGCGCCCGTGAGGGTGGCCAGCCCGGCGCGGCCGGACGGGTCGAACGCCGCGCCCGCCCGCGTGAGCACCCGCACGGCGACGATCGGGATCGCGGGACGCTCGGCGACGAGGAGCACGATCCCGTTCGGCAGCACCTCGCGGCGCGCGACGGGCGCGGCCGCCGCGGGCGCGGCCAGGGTCAGGAGCAGCGGCAGGACCAGGAAGCGGTTCGTCGGCATGGCCTCCATTGTATCGCTCAGTCCAGCTGCTTGCGGAACCGCAGCACGGACAGGGTGAACACCACCGCGCCGAAAACCAGCAGCGGGAGCACGTGCGGCCAGAGGTACTCGAAGCCGATCCCTTTGAGCACGATGCCCCGCACGATGCGCAGATAGTACGTGAGCGGGATCACCGCGGCGAGGTACTGCGCGCCGCGCGGCATCCCCTCGATCGGGAACAGCAGGCCGGACAGGTAGATGGACGGCAGGAACGTCATGAACGAGAGCTGCATCGCCTGCGGGACGGTCCGCGAGGCCGCCGAGACGAAGATGCCGATGCCGAGGGTGCCCCACATGAAGACCGCCGACAGCCCGTACAGCAGCGGCAGGCTCCCCCGGACCGGCACGTCGAAGACGAAGTGCGCCACGAGCAGCGCCATCGTCATCTGGCCGTACGCGACGAGCAGGTTCGGGATGATCTTGCCGAGCAGCAGCTCCCAGCGCCGGATCGGGCTCACGACGAGCGCCTCGAGCGTCCCCCGCTCCCGCTCGCGGACGATCGCGATCGCCATGACGCTCACGGTCGTCTGCATCAGCAGCGCCCCGATGAGCCCCGGCACGATGAAGATCGCGGAGACCAGGTCGGGGTTGTACCAGGCGCGCACGCGGAAGTCGAGCGGCGGCGCCTCGTCCCGCACGACGGTCCCGCCGCTGGTCTGCGCGAGCACCGCGAGCGAGCGGGCGGCCGCGAGCGCCGTGGCGGTGTTCATCGCGGAGGTGGCCACCTGCGGGTCGGACGCGTCCACGATCACCTGCACCCGCGCCCGGCGGCGCGCGAGCTGGCGCGCGTAGTCGGGCGGGATCACGACGCCGACCTTCGCCGTGCCGTCGTCGATCATCCGCGTCATCTCGCGCTGGCTCCGGACCCGGTAGCGCAGGTCGAAGTACTGGCTGTTCTCGAGCGCCTCGAGGAGCTGCTGCGCCTCGACGCTGCCCGACTGCTCGAGGACCACGGTGGGCACGTGCTTGACGTCCGTGTTGATCGCCCAGCCGAAGATGAAGAGCATCACCACCGGCACGAACAGCATCAGCGTGAGCGCGAGGCGGTCGCGTCCGAGCTGGATGAACTCCTTGGCGATGATCCCGTGGAGGCGGCTGCCCATCGCCTCAGGCCGGCGGCGCCCCGAGGGCCTGGAGCTGCTCGCGGACGCGCGCCTTCCGCTCGCGGTCCACGAACGAGACGAAGAGGTCCTCGACGGTGGGCTCCACCGCGGTGACCCACTCCGCGGCGACGCCGTGGGCGCGCAGGTACGCGGTGAGCGCCGCGGCGTCCAGATCCTGGCGCGCGCCGATGACGCGCACGCGCGCGCCCGCGCGGACCACCTCCTCGACCGCGTCCCACTCGGCGAGCGCCTCGGCGGCGAGGCGCGGGTCCGGCGCCTGGAGCTCGAGCACCGGGCGCGCGAACGCCTCGGCCTTGATCCGCGCCGGCGGGCCGTGGGCGATGAGCCGCCCCTGGTAGATGAAGCCGAGCGTGTCGCAGAGCTCGGCCTCGTCCATGTAGTGGGTCGTGATCAGGATCGTCGTGCCCTGGTCCGCGAGGCGCCGCACCAGCGCCCAGAACGTGCGGCGCGAGACCGGGTCCACGCCGGCAGTCGGCTCGTCCAGGAAGACCATCTCGGGGCCGTGGACGAGCGCGCACGTGAGCGCGAGGCGCTGGCGGTAGCCGCCCGACAGCTGGCCGGCGAGCTGCCGCTCGCGCCCCACGAGGTCGCCGAGGCGGAGCATCTGCTGGAGGCGCGCCGCCCGCCCCGCGCGCGGCACCATGTACACGCGCGCGTAGAAGGTGAGGTTCTCCTCCACGGTGAGGTCGTCGTACAGCGAGAACCGTTGCGACATGTAGCCGATGGACGATTTGACGCGCTCGGGGTGGCGCCGCAGGTCGATGCCGAGCACGTGCCCGTCGCCCTCGCTCGGCTCGAGGATGCCGCACAGCATGCGCAGCGTCGTGGACTTGCCGGCGCCGTTCGGTCCGAGGAAGCCGTACAGCTCGCCCCGCCGGACCTCGAGGTCGAGGTGGTCCACGGCGAGCAGCCGCCCGAAGCGCTTGGTCAGCCCCCGCGTGACGACCGCGAGCCGGCCGGCGTCAGGAGCCCAGCTGGGCATCGGCCGGCATGCCGGGTTTCAGCACGCCCTCGGCGTCGCGCACGGCGATCTTCACCCGGAACACGAGGTTCACCCGCTCCTTCTTGGTCTGCACGTTCTTCGGGGTGAACTCCGCCTCGGAGGCGATCTCGCTGAGCGTGCCGGCGAACGTGCGGCCCGGGAACGCGTCCACGCTGATCGTGGCCGGCTGCCCCAGGCGGATGCGTCCGAGGTCGGTCTCCGACACGTACGCGCGGAGCCACATGTCCTTCGGGTCCAGCAGCGTGAGGATCGCGACGCCGGGGTTCGCGGTCTCGCCGACCTCGAGGTTCTTGCGGAGCACGAGCCCGGCGAGCGGCGAGAAGAGCCGCGTCTCCGCGAGCCGCGCCTGCGCGACCGCCAGCGCGGCCCGCGCCTCCATGACCTGCGCCCGCGCCGCGGCGACCGCGTCGGACCGGGGGCCCGCGCGCAGCAGCCGGACGCGCTCCTGCGCGGCCTTGAGCTCGGCGCGGGCCGCCTCGATCTCGTTCCGCCGCGCGCCCGCCTCGAGCAGGGCCAGCTTCTCGCGGGCGGCGGCCTCGTTCGCGGCCGCGACGTCGTAGGCGTTGCGGGTCCGGTCGACCTCCTGGAAGGAGATCAGCTCCTTCGCGTACAGCTCGCGCGCCCGGGCCAGCTCGCGCTGGCTCCACTCGCGCACCGCGCTCGCGTTGCGCAGCGCGGCGCGCGCCTGCTCGAGCTCCTGCTCGCGCGAGCCGGCGAGCAGGTCGTCGAGCTGCGCCTTCGCCCGCGCCGCCCGGGCCTCCGCCTCGTCGATCTCCTCGCGCCGCGAGCCGGCGAGCAGGTCGCGGAGCCGCGCCGACGCCGCGCCCACGGCCGCCTCGGCGCGCCGCGCCTCGGCCTCGAGCTCGCGCGCGTCGAGGCGCACCAGCAGCTGCCCGCGCTCGACCGGCTGTCCCTCGTCCACCGTGCGCTCGACGATCCGCCCCGTGATCCTGGCGCTCACGTCCACCTGGAGCGCCTCGATCGTCCCGGTGACCGCGATCCCGCCGCCGCCGTCCAGACGGCGCACGAGCCATGACGCGGCGACGCCGACCAGCAGGATCGCCGCGCCGGCCGCGACGAGCGTCAGCGACCTCCGCGACAGGCGGGGGACCGGCATCAGGGCGTGGGCAGGAGGACGCCGACGGTCTTCCGGTCCGGCGGGAACCAGGTGCGCGCCACGCGCATCAGGTCCGCCGCGGTCACGGTACGGATCCGGCCGACGAACGAGTCCATGAGCGCGTGGTCGCCGATCAGCTCGAAGCGCGCCAGCAGCGACGCGCGGCGGTGCACGGAGTCCGCCTGGAACACGAACGAGGCCTCGGTCTGGTTCTTCGCCCGGTCGAGCTCCTCGTCGCGCACCGGCTCCGTCTTGAGCCGGTCCATCTCGGCGAGCAGCGCGCGCTCGAGCTCCTCGGGCGTCTTCCCCGGCATCGGGGTCGCCCAGAACCAGAAGAGGTTCGGGTCGAGCGAGAAGTAGTTGTAGTCACCGCCGGCCTCGAGCGCGAGCTGACGCTCGTAGATGAGGTGGCGGTACAGGCGCGAGGCCCGGCCGCCCGAGAGGACCGTCGAGAGCACCTCGAGCGCCGGCGCGTCCGCCGAGCGCTGGTTCGGCGCGTGCCAGGCGAGGTAGACGATCGGCAGCTGGGCCTGTTTCCGGACGACGACCCGCCGCTCGCCGTTCTGCGGCGGCTCGACGGCCAGCACCGGCGGCGGCGCGGGCCCGCGCGGGATCGGGCCGAACCGCCGCGTGATCTTCTCGAGCAGCTCCGGCGCGTGGAAGTCGCCGACCGCGACGACGATCGCGTTGTTCGGCACGTAGTACGCCCGGTAGAAGGCCCGGATCTCGGCGGGCGTGATCCGCTTGAGGTCCTCCACCCACCCGATGATCGGATAGCCATAGGGGTGCGCCTTGAACGCGATCGAGCCGACCTCCTCGCCGAGGAAGCCCCCCGGGTCGTCCTCGGTCCGCGTCCGGCGCTCCTCGATCACCACCTGGCGCTCGGAGTCGATGTCCTTGGGGTCGAGCAGGAGATTGTGCATCCGGTCGGCCTCGAGCTCGAGCACGAGGTCGATCCGGTCGGCGGCGATGTCCACGTAGTACGCGGTGACGTCCTGTGACGTGAACGCGTTGTCGTGGCCGCCGTTCTGCTCGACGATGCGGGCGAACTGCCGGGGCCCGTGGGCCGGCGTGCCCTTGAACATCATGTGCTCGAGGAGGTGCGCGATCCCTGTCGCGCCACGCGCCTCGTTGCGCGAGCCCACGCGGTACCACACCTGGAACGAGACGATCGGGCTCCGGTGGTCCTCGAGGAGGAGCACGCGCAGGCCGTTGTCGAGCGTCGCGGCGAGGACCCCGTCCCCCGCCCGCGCCGCCGTGGCGGGCAGGAGCAGGAGCGGCAGCAGGAGCGCGAGCGTGCGGACGGTGCGCATCGCCGTCATTATAGCCCGCGCGCGACGCCGGGCCCGCGCCGGAAGCCCCCGGGCGGTGGTGTATGATCGGGACGTGCGGCTCCGGCTCGCCCTCCTCCTGCTCCTCGCGTGGCCCGCGGCGGCCGTCGGGGCACCGTGCGCCGAGCCGTTCGCGGCGATCTTCGCCCGCGTCGCGCCCGCGGTGGTCTCGATCCAGGCGACGAAGATCAACAAGGCGCGGCCCCAGCGCCGCTTCGAGACGATCGTGGGCTCCGGCTTCGTGATCGAGCGCGACGGCCAGGTGCTCACCAACGCGCACGTCGTGGACGGCGCCGCCTCGCTCCTGGTCACGTTCGACTCCGGCGTCAAGGCACCCGCGCGGCTCGTCGGGATGGACACGGTGCTCGACCTGGCGCTCGTCCGCCTCGAGGCCGCGGCGCCCCTGCCCGCGGCGCGCCTCGGCGACTCCGCGGCGCTGCGCGTGGGCGACGAGGTCGTGGCCATCGGCAACCCGATCGGCCTCGACCACACGATGACGCGCGGGATCGTGAGCGGGCTCAACCGGCTGCTGCCCGGCGTGGCCGAGCAGCCGATGATCCAGACCGACGCGCCGATCAACCCGGGGAACTCCGGCGGGCCGCTCGTGGACCGGTGCGGCAGCGTCGTCGGCATCAACACGTTCATCTCCGAGGACGCCCAGGGCATCGGCTTCGCGGTGCCGATCAACGCGGCGAAGGCCGTGCTGCGCGACCTGCGCGAGGTCGGGCGCGTCGTGCGCCCGTGGCTCGGCATCCAGGGGCGCGAGGTGGACGCGCGCCTGGGCGCGCTGTTGAGGCTGCCGCTGCCGCCGGGCTACCTGGTCGAGGTCGTGTACGACGGCAGCCCCGCCGAGCGCGCGGGGGTGCGCGGGGGCAGCCTGTCGGTCGTCGTCCAGGGCGAGGAGTACCTGCTGGGCGGCGACATCCTCACCACGATCCAGAGCGTCCCGATCCGGACCCACCAGGATTACCTGGACCGGCTCAAGACGCTCCGCCCCGGCCAGCGCGTGCGCATCACGCTCGTGCGCGAGGGGCACACGCGCGAGCTCACGCTCACCGTCGCCGAGCGCCCGCGCCTGCCCTCCGACCTGGTCGACTGACGGCGACGCGACGTCGGGGGGAGCGACCGCCGCTCCCGACCCGCGAACGGGGCTGCCGGTCCAGCAGCCGACGCGCCTTCCTGAACACGCCGCGCAGCATCGGGCGCGTCAGCTTGCCGGTGAACGTGTTCTGCTGGCTCGGGTGGTACGAGGCGATCAGCGTCACGCGGTCGGGGAAGGTCGTCGGCGCGCCGTGGGCGAACGCGGGCGCGCGGGAGGGCCGCGGCCGCCCGAGCGCCCGGCGCGCGCGGAGATACGCCTGCCAGCCGATCCGGCCGAGCCCGACCACGACGCGTACGCGCCGGAGCAGTCGCAGCTCCTCGAGGAGGTAGGGCTCGCACGCCGCCAGCTCGGCCCGCGTCGGCCGGTTGGCCGGCGGCGCGCAGCGGATCGTCGCCGTGATCCAGGCGTCCCGCAGGCGGAGGCCGTCGGCGCGGTGCCGCGAGGTCGGCTGGTTGGCGAAGCCCGCGTGGTGCAGCGCGTCGAAGAGCCAGTCGCCGCTCCGGTCGCCCGTGAACATCCGCCCCGTGCGGTTGCCGCCGTGGGCCGCGGGCGCGAGCCCGACGAGCAGCAGGCGCGCGCGCGGGTCGCCGAAGCCGGGGAGCGGCCGCGCCCAGTAGCGCTCGCCGCGGTACCGGCGCGGCGGCGCCGCCGCGCTCGCCTCGCGGTGGGCGACGAGCCGTGGGCACGCGCGGCAGGCAACGATGCGGGCGCCGAGCCGAGCGAGGGTGCTCTTCACGCCGGCCCGAGTGTGACACGGTCGAGCCCATGCCGCCACCGCGCGTGCCGACGCTCGTCGTCCGCGGCGAGGGCCGCGGCCAGGACGGCCCGATCCCGCGCACGCGCCGGGCTAGCGGCCCGGGGACCGGAGCGCCCGCGTCTGTGCGAGCGGCTGCTCGAGCGCGCTCCGGATGACGGTCCACGCGCGCTCGGAGAGCTCGCGTGCAGCCTGGCGCGGCTCGACGCCGGCAGCCGGCTGCAGCGGGCGGTGGTAGGTGATCGTGACCCGCCCGGCGCGCGGCAGCATCCGACCCGGCGGCCACGACTCGTGGCCGCCGCGGATCGTCACCGGGAGCACGGGCACGCCGAGCGACGCCGCCAGGCGGAAGGCCCCCGGCTTGAAGCGTCCGATCGCGCCGTCGCGGCTGCGCTCGCCCTCGGGGAAGATCATCAGCACGTGGCCCGCCTGGAGCAGCCGGACCGCCTCCCGCGTCGCCCGCGCGTCGCTCGACTCGATCTCGACGGGGAACGCCCGCAGGCGCCGGATCATCCAGGCGAGCCCTGGCACGTCGAAGAGCCGGTTCCAGGCCATGTAATAGACACGCCGGCGGATCGGGATCGTGACCAGGGGCGGATCCGCGTAGGTCTGGTGGTTGGGCGTGACGATCAGCGGGCCGCTCGGCGGGATGTGCTCGACCCCCACCAGGTCGAGGCCGAGCCAGGCCCGGCCCAGCGCGTGGACGGCGGGCCGGACCGCGTCGAGGACGGGCGTGCGCACGCCCCTAGCCTACACAAAAACACGGGGCCGGAGGTGTCCGGCCCCGCGGGTCGCCGCGCTGGTGGGCGCGGCGTCAGTCGTCGTCGCCGAGTGCGTCGACCCCGACCGGCTCGAACTGGCGCCCGAGCCGCTCGATCCGGTCCTGGCAGCGCACGCAGGTCTGGACCTCGGGCATCGCGCGCAGGCGCGCCGGGGAGATGGGCTCCTCGCACTCCACGCAGATGCCGTACTCGCCGTCGTTGAGGCGCTCGAGCGCCGCGGAGAGCCGGTTGACGCGCTCGACCAGGAGCTCGCGCGTCGCGAACCCGATCTCGCGGTCCCCGCAGGCCTGGATCCCGTCCACCTCGTCGGCGAACGGCGAGTTGTCGCCGATCGCCCCGGGCAGCTCCTCAACCGCCACGGCGCCGCCCATCTGGCGGAGCCGGCTGACTGCCGTGTTCAGGTCGTTCTCGAGCCGCTTCCTGATGTCCATGTAACCCCTCCCGGGTTCTTCTGCCGCCCAGGGGCATGCAACCCCTGTGCCGAGCTTCAGACGGCCCCTGGGGGCAATTAATTCATTGAAATCGCTACGGTCAGACCTCTGGTGGCTGGGCGCTCTGGCGGGCAGAATGCCCGGAAAGTGACACTTCTGGTATGTCTGGTGGGGCATTTCCGTCCATATGGCTGGCTCAGCTTCAGCCAGCCAGAGCGCGACCTCGGGTGGTGCGCAGCTAGAGCGAGCCGGGGGCCGCCCCCGCGTTGGTCGACAGTGCTCCCCGGGTTGCCGGCTACGGCGTGGCGTGAAATGATGGGCGCGGTCGACTCCATGCCCCGCGATCCGAGCGGTGACGGCTGGCTCACGTCGCTCTGCCTCTCGCGCACGCTCATGACGTCCATCTTCATGACGTACGCCGCGTGCCTGCCGGTCCTCCGCGGCGAGTGGGCGATGTCCGCGACCGCGGCCGGCTCGATCTCGACCGCCTTCCAGCTCGGCTACGCGTTCTCGCTGCTGTTCTTCTCGTGGCTCGCGGACCGCGTCGGGGCGCGCCGGGTCTTCCTCGGCTCGAGCGCCCTCTCGGCCCTCGCGGCGCTCGCGTTCGCGGCGGGCGCCCGCTCGTACGCCTCCGGCGTCGCGCTCTGGACGCTGGTCGCGGTCTCGCAGGGCGGCACGTACACGACCGCGATCATGCTGCTCGCCGACCGCTACCCGTCCGAGCGCCGCGGGCGCGCCGTCGGCTGGCTCATCGCGAGCTCCTCGCTCGGCTACGCGCTGTCGCTCGTCGTCACCGGCCTGGCACTGCCGCGCGGCGGCTACCCGCTGGCGTTCCTGGCGGCGGCGGGCGGGCCGCTCGCCGGCGCCGCGCTCGCATGGCCGACCCTGCGCGGGACGCCGAACGTCGTGCACGCCCGCCGCGCGGGCGTCCGGTTCGGCACGGAGGTGCTGGGCAACGCCCGGGCAATGCGGCTGATCGCCGGCTACACGGCCCACAGCTTCGAGCTGCTCGGCATGTGGTCCTGGATCCCGGCGTTCCTGACGGCAAGTTTCCGCGTGTCGGGATCGGCCGCGCTGCGGGCCGTGGAGCTCGGCGCCTACCTCGCCGCCGGCTTCCACCTGATGGGGCTCGTCGCCTCGTCGTCCATGGGCGGGCTCTCGGACCGGCTGGGACGCCGGGCGGTCCTGCTCGGGCTCGCCGCGGTGAGCACCGCGTGCTCCTTCGCGTTCGGCTGGCTGGTCGCGTGGCCCGCCGCCGTGGTCGTCGCCGTCGGCGCGCTCTACGGCTTCACGGCGCTCGGCGACTCCCCCGTGCTCTCGACGGCGCTGACCGAGGCGGTGCATCCGGCGTACCTCGGCTCGGCGCTCGCGCTCCGCTCGCTGGTGGGCTTCGGCGCGGGCGCGCTCGCGCCGCTCGCGTTCGGGGCGGTGCTCGACCTCACGAACCCGCCCGACCTGACGCCCACCGTCTGGGGCTGGGCGTTTTCGACGCTCGGGCTCGGCGGCCTGGTCGCGACCTGGTGCGCGTGGGGCCTCGAGCGCGTGCCGCCGGCCGGGCGCGCACGGGCCGCCGGAGCGGGCGCCGCGCCGGGCTAGTCGGATCAGCGCGCATTGCGCGCGCCCGGCGATGGCGCGACCGGGCCGGGGGCGCCCGGAGCCCCCATGGACTCAGAGGGCGTGAACGAATCGCCTGGTCGAGGAGCGCCACGGCTTCGCCGCGGCGCTCCGAGCGTCGGGGGGCATGGGGGGCCCGTCGAGGCCCCCCATGTTCTCAGAAGAGCCCGACGATCCGGCCCTGCTCGTCGAGGTCCATCGACTCGGCGGCCGGGGTCCGCGGCAGGCCCGGCATCGTCAGCACGGCGCCCGTGTACGCGACGACGAAACCCGCCCCGGCCGCCAGGCGCACCTCCCGGACCGTGACCGTGAAGCCGCGCGGCCGGCCGAGCTTCCGCGGGTCGTCGGAGAGCGAGCTCTGCGTCTTGGCGATGCACACCGGCAGGCGGCCGAAGCCCTCCGCCTCGAGCCGCGCGAGCTCGGCGGCCGCCGCCGGCAGCACGTCCACGCCGGCGGCGCCGTAGAGCGTCGTCGCGATCGTCTCGAGCTTGGCGGCGAGCGGCAGGTCGTCCGCGTACAGCGGGTGGAACGTCGTCCCGCCGCCCGCCGCCGCATCGAGCACGGCCCGGGCGAGCTCCGCCCCGCCCTCCCCGCCGCGCTCCCAGACCCGCGAGAGCCGCGCCGGGACGCCGAGCGCGCGGCACGCCTCGAGCACGGCCGCCACCTCCGCCTCGGTGTCGGCCGTGAAGTGATTGAGCGCGACGACCGCCGGCACGCCGAAGCGGCCGACGTTCTCGACGTGCTGGGCGAGGTTCGCGAGCCCGGCGCGGACCGCCGCGACGTTCTCCCGGTCGAGCGCCGCCCGGGCGACGCCCCCGTGCAGCTTGAGCGCCCGCACCGTGGCGACGACGACGGCGGCGGCGGGCCGGAGCCCGCCGAGCCGGCACTTGATGTCGAAGAACTTCTCGGCGCCGAGCTCGGTGGCGAAGCCCGCCTCGGTCACGACGACCTCGCCGAGCTTGAGCGCCAGGCGCGTGGCCACGAGGCTGTTGCAGCCGTGGGCGATGTTGCCGAACGGGCCGCCGTGCACGAAGGCGGGCGTGCCCTCGAGCGTCTGCACGAGGTTGGGCTTGAGCGCGTCCCGCAGGAGCACGGCCAGGGCGCCCGCGGCCCGCAGGTCGCCGGCGCTCACGGGGCTCCCGTCCGGCCGCGCGCCGACGACGACGCGCGCCAGGCGCGCCCGGAGGTCCGCGAGATCGCGCGCGAGACACAGGATCGCCATGAGCTCGGACGCCGCGGTGATCTCGAAGCCCGACTCGCGCGGCACGCCGTCGGCCGGCCCCCCGAGCCCCAGCACGACCCGGCGGAGCGCCCGGTCGTTCACGTCGAGCACGCGCGTCCACACGATCCGGCGCGCGTCGAGCCCGAGCCGGTTGCCGTGGAAGAGGTGGTTGTCCACGAGCGCCGCGAGCAGGTTGTGGGCGGCCGTGAGCGCGTGGAAGTCGCCGGTGAAGTGCAGGTTGATGTCCTCCATCGGCGCCACCTGGGCGCGGCCGCCGCCGGCGGCGCCGCCCTTCATGCCGAAGCACGGGCCGAGCGAGGGCTCACGGAGCGCGATGACCGCGCGGCGGCCGAGCCGGCGGAGCGCGTCGCCGAGCCCGACGGTCGTCACGGACTTGCCCTCGCCCGCGGCCGTCGGCGTCATCGCGGTCACGAGCACGAGCGCGCCGTCCGGCGCCGCGCCGAGGCGCTCGAGCGCCTCGAGGCGCACCTTGGCCTTGTGGGCGCCGTACGGCTCCAGGTCGTCGTCGCCGAGGCCGAGCCCCTCGGCGATCGCCCGGATCGGCCGGAGGGTCACCGCGCGCGCGATCGCGAGGTCGTCCCGGGCCACCGGCTCAGCCGCGGAGCGGCTCGAGCCGCACCGCGCACACCTTGTACTCGGGGATCTTCGACACGGGGTCCAACGCGGCGTGGGTCAGGAAGTTCGCCGCCGAGTCCGCGAGCCTGACGAACGGCACGAAGACCGCGCCGGCCCGCACGGCCTCGGTCACGTGGGCGAAGCCCGTCAGCTCGCCCCGCCGCGACGCGACGCGGATCGGCGCGCCCGGCGCGATGCCGAGGCGGCGCGCGTCGCTCGGGTGGATCGCCACCTCGAGCCGCGGCGCCAGCTCGAGCAGGCCCTGCACGCGCCGCGTGAGCGTGCCGCCGTGCCAGTGGTAGAGGAGCCGGCCGGTGTTGAGCAGGAACGGGTAGTCGGCGTCCGGCAGCTCGGCCGCCTCGACCGCCGCGCGCGCGGGCACGAAGCGCGCCCGGCCACGCGGAAACGTCTCGGCGTGGAGAACGCGTGTGCCCGGGTGGCCGGGGGTCGGGCACGGCCACTGCAGGCCCCCCTCGCGGTCGAGCCGCGCGTGCGACAGGCCCCCGAGGAACGGCGTGAGGCGCGCCAGCTCGTCGAAGATCGCCGCCGCGTCCGGGTACTCGAACTGCCCGCGCACGTCGTGGCCGAGCCGCGCGGCGACGCGCCGGGCGAGCTCGCACGTGATCCACCAGTCGGGGCGCGCGAGGCCCGGCGGCTCGAGCGCCCGGCGCACCCGCTGGACGCGACGCTCGGAGTTCGTGAACGTGCCCTCCTGTTCCGCGAACGCCGCGGCCGGCAGGAAGACGTGGGCGCGCTCGGCGGTCTCGTGCAGGAAGAGGTCCTGCACGACGAGGACATCGAGCTGGCCCAGCGCCTTCTCCGCGTGGTGGAGGTCGGGCTCGGACAGGAGCGGGTTCTCCCCGACCACGTACATCGCCCGCACCGCGCCCGAGAGGCAGGCCTCGACCATCTCGGTCACGACCATCCCCGTCTCCGCGGGCGGCCGGACGCCCCACGCGACCTCGAAGCGGGCGAGCGTCCCCGGGTCGTAGGCCTGGTAGCCGGGCAGGTTCGTCGGGATGCAGCCGGCGTCGCCGCAGCCCTGCACGTTGTTCTGGCCGCGCAGCGGCGAGATCCCGCTGCCCGGGAAGCCGAGCTGGCCCGTCACCAGCGCCAGGTTCAGGAGCGCGTGGGCGTTGGCGGTGCCGGTGACGTGCTGGGTGATCCCCATGCCCCAGACGAGGCACGAGCCCGCGAACGGCGGCCGCGCGTACCAGCGCGCCGCCTGTGCGATCGCCTCGGCGGGCACGCCGGTGACGGCCGCCGCCCGCTCGAGCGTGGTCTCCGCGAGCGAGGCGCGCCAGGCCTCGAAGCCCTCGGTCCGCGCGCGGACGAAGTCGAGGTTCGCGAGCCCTTCGTCGAGGACGACGCGGGCCATCGCGTTGAACAGCATCACGTCGGTGCCGGGGCGCGGCCTGAGCCAGAGGTCGGCCTGGTCGCAGAGCTCGATGCGCTTGGGGTTGACGACGACGACGCGCGCGCCCCGGCCCATCGCGCGGCGGAAGCGCACGGCGATGACCGGGTGGTTCGCCGAGGCGTCGGAGCCGACGATCAGGAGGCAGCCGGCCTCCTCGTAGTCGACGTACGAGTTCGAGGTCGCGCCCGAGCCCATCGAGACGAGCATCGCCTCCACCGACGGCGAGTGGCAGAGGCGCGTGCAGTGGTCCACGTTGTTCGTGCCCATCACCACGCGCACGAACTTCTGGATCACGTACGCGTCCTCGTTCGTCGCCTTCGCGGAGGCGAGGCTGCCGAAGCGCCCGCGGTGGCGCACGAGCCCCTCGGCGGCGGCGTCCAGGGCCTCGTCCCACGAGACCGGCTGCCAGCGGCCGTCGCGGCGTACGAGCGGGGTCGTCACGCGGTCGGGCGCGTGGACGAAGCCGGTGCCGAACCGGCCCTTGACGCAGAGCATGCCCTCGCTCGACGCGTTCCGCGGCGCGTCGCCGGCCATCAGCGCGAGGCGCCCGTCCGCGCGCACGTCGAGCGCGAGGCCGCAGCCGACGCCGCAGTACGGGCACGTGGTCTCGACCGTGCGGACGCGCGGCGCCGGCGCCTCCTTCGGCCGGAGCGCGCCGGTCGGGCACGTCGCGACGCACTGGCCGCAGGAGGTGCAGACCGAGGACGCCAGCGGGCCGTCGCCCGCGACGCCGACCTTCGTGACGTGGCCGCGGCCCAGGAGGGCGAGCGCGCCGATCCGCTGGACGTCGTCGCAGGCGACCGCGCAGCGCCCGCAGAGGATGCACGCGTCGCGCTCGAGCACGAAGAACGACTGGCTCGCGTCCGGCGCGAAGCGGTGGAGGGGCGCGTGCCCCGGTGCGGCGAGCCCGTGGCGCGCCGCCGCCTCGCCGAGCTCGCCGAACCGGTCGCGCCCGGCGCCGGGCGTCAGCATCGAGAGCGTGAGGTCGAGGACGCCGCGGCGCACGCGCGCCGCGTCGGGGTGCACGGTCGACACCACCATGCCCTCGCGCGCCGGCAGGTGGCACGCGGCCGCCAGCCCGCGCAGCCCCTCGACGTGGACGAGGCACGTGCGGCACGCGCCGAGCGGCGCCTGGTCCGGGTCCTTGCAGAGCTGCGGCAGCGGCAGGCCGAGGCGGTTGACGCCGTCGAGGACGCTCGCGCCCGCCGGCAGCGCCACCCGCCGTCCGTCGATCGTGAGCGAGAGCAGGCTCACCGCGTGAGCTCCTCCGGGAACTCCGCGAGCCCCGACAGCACCGCAAAGGGCGCCGCCTGGCCGAGCCCGCAGAGCGAGGCGACCTGGACGACCTCGGCCAGCGCCCGCGCCCCCGCGGCGTCCACGGGCCCGTCGAGCATCGCGGCGAGCCGCGCGGTGCCCTCGCGGCACGGCGTGCACTTGCCGCACGACTCGCGCGCGTTGAACGCGAGCAGCGTCCGGACCACGTCGCGGACCGAGGCCCCGGCGTCGAGCGCGACGACGCCCCCGGTGCCCGGGCTCACGGGCCCCCGCGGGACGAGCGGCTCCTCGAAGCTCCGCGGGTGGACCAGGCTCCCCGACGGCCCGCCCACGAGGGCGGCGCGGATCGGCCGGCCGGTCGGCGAGCCGCCGCCGAGCGCCTCGAGCAGCGTCCGGAGCGTCGCGCCGGCCTCGACCTCGACGACGCCGGGCCGGCGCACGTGGCCCGAGAGCCCGAAGAGCTTGGTGCCGTGGCCGCGGCCAAGCGTCGCGAACCAGGCCCCGCCGCGCCCGACGATGCGCGGCACCGCGCAGAGCGTCTCGACGTTCTGGACCACGGTCGGCCGCCCCCAGAGCCCCGCCTCCACGGGGAACGGCGGGCGCGTGCGCGGCATCGCGCGCCGGCCCTCGATCGACTCGAGCAGCGCGGTCTCCTCGCCGAGCACGAAGCCGCCGAGGCCGCGGCGGAGCTCGACCTCGAGCGAGAAGTCGCTGCCGAGGATCCGCTCGCCGAGCAGGCCCCACGCGCGCGCCCCGGCGAGCGCCGTCGCGACGCGCGCCGCCGCGAGGTCGGCCTCGCCGTGGACGTAGACGACCGCCCGCGCGGCGCCGACGGCGAAGGCGGCCAGCAGCATCCCCTCGAGCAGGGCGTGCGGGTCACCCTCCATCAGGTGACGGTCCTTGAAGATCCCGGGCTCGCCCTCCTCGCCGTTGACGACGACGTACTTCGGCGCGCCGGGCGCGGCGCGGCACGCCGCCCACTTCACGGCCGCCTGGAAGTACGCGCCGCCGCGCCCCTGGAGCCCCGAGCCGCGCACCTCCGCGAGGACGCGCTCGGGGGCGCCCGCGTCGAGTGCCTGTGCGAGCGCCGCGTACGCGCCGCCGCGGATCGCGTCGGCAACGTCGGCGGGGTCGCTCGTGCCGCAGCGCTCGAGCAGCACGCGCCGCTGGCCCGCCAGGAAGTCGGCGGCGCCGTCGGGCCGGGGATAGGGCGCGCCGGAGACGACGTGCTCGACGAACGCGGGCACCCGAGCCGCCGGCACCGTCCACGCCCGCGCCGGCGGCCCGTCGCCGAGCGCCTGCACGACGGGCGCGGCCCAGCACATCCCGTCGCAGCCCGCGGCGACGACGGCGGCGTCGAGGCCGCGGCGCGCCGCCTCGGCCCGGAGCGCCTCGAGCGTCTCGCGCGCGCCGACCGCCTCACCGCACGAGCCGAGCCCCACGGCGAGCGTGAGGCCGCGGCGCCGCCCCGCGGCCTCCGCGCGCAGCGCCTCGAAGCGCGCGAGCGGCCCGCGCGCGGCGACGGCCGGCGGCGGGGTGGAGGCCGCCGGCGGGGCCGCGTCGCGCGCGCCGTGAGCCGCGGGCGCGCCGAGGAGGCGCTCGAGGTCCGCGGGGGTCACCCGCCCCGCGCGCCGGTGGCCGACCTCGACGACGGGCGCCACCCCGCACGCGAAGGCGCAGTCCAGCGCCTCGAGCGTCACCGCGCCGTCCGGCGTCGTCCCGCCCGCGCGGACGCCCAGGCGCGCCTCGCACGCGCGCAGGAGCTCGGCGCCCCCGGCGACCCGGCAGCTCACGCCCGCGCACACGCGCACGAGGCGCCGCCCGGGCGGCGCCAGGCGGATCTCGGGGTAGTGCGTCGCGACGCCCCAGACCTCGCTCGCGGGCACGCGCAGGTGGGCGGCGAGCGCGGCCAGCGCCTCGGGTGAGACCGAGCCCTCGGCGCGCTGCACGGCGTCGAGGGCGGGCAGGAGCCACGTGCGCTCGCGCGGGAACCGGGCGACGAGGCTCGCGGCAGCCGGGGCGGGCGGTGGCATGTCCCCCCGATTGTACCGGCTGGGGCTAGCCTCCCATGAACTGTCCGAGCAGGGTGAGACGGTCGCCGGGGGCGAGCGGCGAGTCGAGCGTGTGGTGCAGGTCGAGCACCGCGTCGTTCACGAGGACCTCGATGTGCTCGCCCAGCGCCTCCCCGTGCCACAGCGCGGCGTGCAGCTCGGGGTAGCGCGCCGAGAGGCCGGCGAGGACCGAGCGGACCGTGGCGCCGGCGGGGAGCGGCTCCTCGAACACGCGGCGCCCCGTGCCGTCGCCGCCGACGAACCTGGTGACCCACGAGACGACCTCGACGGCCGCGGTGCCGCTCGCCGGCATCTCATTCGATCGCATCCGCGAGTGTTCCGTTCTCGAAGTCATGTTGGGCCCCGTCGCGCGTGGGGCCGCCCGGCGCGGGCGGGGGGGGTCGACAGGATCCGTTCCCGCCACGTCGGCGGCGGGCCCCAAGCGCCCGGAGGGAGCCCCGCCGCGACGGGCCAAGCGGACGCGGGCCGCGTGGTCCTGTCGACCCCTGCCGCCCGCGCCGGGCGGCCGATCGCGCCGCGACCGTTGACATGAGTTCGTGGACGGAACACTAGGGCTTGGTGCCCCGCGGCCGCCGGCGCGCCACGCCCGTGCGGATCGCCGCCTGCGCGACCGCGGCGGCCACGGCGGGCACGACCCGGCCGTCGAACATCGACGGCGTGATGTACTCGTCCGACAGCTCCTCCTTCGCCACGATGTCGGCGAGCGCGTGCGCGGCCGCCAGCTTCATCTCGTCGTTCGCGCGGCGCGCGCGCACGTCGAGCATGCCGCGGAAGAAGCCCGGGAAGCAGCAGGAGTTGTTGATCTGGTTCGGGTAGTCGGAGCGGCCCGTGGCCATGACCCGCGCGGCGGACCCGACCTCCTCGGGGAGGATCTCGGGGATCGGGTTGGCCATCGCGAACACGATCGGGTCGCGGGCCATGGACTTGATGTCCTTGAGCGCGACCACGCCGGGGCTCGACAGGCCGATGAAGAGGTCCGCGCCGGCGAGCGCGTCGGACACCGTGCCCCGGAGCCGCTTCTCGTTGGTGTGCTTCGCGAACCACTCCTTCATCGGGTTCATGTTGTCCGTGCGCCCGCGCCAGAGGGTGCCCGCGCGGTCGCACGCGACGATGTGCTTGGCGCCGGCCCGCATCAGCAGCCTGGCCGTCGCGATGCCGGCCGCGCCGGCGCCGGTAAACACCACGTGGACGTCCCCGATCCGCTTCTTGACGATCCTCAACGCGTTGAGCACCGCCGCCAGCACCACCACCGCCGTGCCGTGCTGGTCGTCGTGGAAGACCGGGATGTCGAGGTCCTTCTGGAGCCGCTGCTCGATCTCGAAGCAGCGCGGCGCCGAGATGTCCTCGAGGTTGATGCCGCCGAAGACCGGCGTGATCGCCTTGACGATCATGACGATCTCGTCCACGTCCTTCGTGGCCAGGCACAGCGGGAAGGCGTCCACGCCGGCGAACTCCTTGAAGATGAGGGCCTTGCCCTCCATGACCGGCTGGGCCGCGCTGGGGCCGATGTCGCCGAGCCCGAGCACGGCGGTGCCGTCGGTCACGACCGCCACGCAGTTCTGCTTGATCGTGAGCGCGTAGGCCTTCTCCGGGTCGTGGTGGATGGCCATGCAGACCCGGGCCACGCCCGGCGTGTACGCCATCGACAGGTCGTCGCGCGTCTTGACGCTCATCTTGCCCCGCACCTCGATCTTGCCGCCGAGGTGCATGAGGAAGGTGCGGTCCGAGACGTTGACGACCTTCACGCCCGTGACGGCCCGGATCCGCTCGACGACCTGCTGGCCGTGGCGCTCGTCGCGCGCCTTGAACGTGAGGTCCCGCGTGATCGTCGACCTGCCGACCTCGACGAGGTCGATCGCGCCGATGTCGCCGCCCGCCTTGCCGATGGCCGACGTGACCCGCCCGAGCATCCCCGGCTTGTTCTGGATCTCGAGCCGGACGGTCACGCTGTAACTGGCACTCGGAGCCTGCATGATGGTGCCTCCTCCGGCGGCGCCCGGACTGGTGAAGCGGCCCCAGTCCCCCGACGTCCGCCCGTTCGTCACGCGAGTGGCCGATATTCTACAACTTCTCGAGCGGCACCGGCACCGGGACCTCCGAGAGCGCGGCGAAGGTCGAGCTCTCGGACGGCACCGTCCAGGACCTCGCCCGCCGCGTTGCGGCGCGGTGCGCGCGGGAGTACGCTCGTGCCCAACCCACGACCCGCGGGAGGCCCCATGATCGACGTCAAGACGGCCGACCGGGAGCTCACGACCTACGTGAGGCCGCAGACCTTCCCGGTGGCGATCCGCATGCTCCGGCCCGGCGAGGCGATCCCCGAGCGGGCGAAGCGCCCGGCGCGGGACTTCAAGAAGCTCAGCATGAACTGCCAGGTCATCGACATGTCCCGGCGCTACGGCTGGACCATCGCGCTCACCCGCGAGGACAGCATCTGCTCGCTCGGCATCGCCGCGCTCGGGCTCGAGAAGCCGACCCACCTGCACCACTCCGGCACCCTCTGCGAGGGCATGTACACGGAGACCAAGGAGGCGGGGCGGCGCTCCGAGGCCGCCGTGGACGCGTTCCGGCCGGGCGAGTACGCGGGCCTGCTCGTGGCGCCGCTCGACCGGGCGACGTTCGAGCCCGACCTGGTCTGCATCTACGCGACGCCCGCGCAGGTCATGCGCCTCACGCAGGCGGCGCTCTGGAAGCGCGGCGGCAAGCTCACGTCGTCGTTCGGCGGCCGCATCGACTGCTCCGAGATCGTCGTGACGACGATGCGCACCGGGGAGCCCCAGGTGATCCTGCCCTGCTCGGGCGACCGGATCTTCGGCCAGACCCAGGACCACGAGATGGCGTTCACGATCCCCTGGAGCCGGATGGAGGAGATCGTCGAGGGGCTCCAGGGCACGCACGCCGGCGGGATCCGCTACCCGATCACCCAGTTCATGGAGTACGAGGCCAAGCTCCCGCCGAAGTACATGGAGGCGAATCGCGTCTGGGACGTGCAGCACGGACGCGCCCAGTTCACGAACCGCGACCGTGTCGTCGCCGCCTACAAGCGGTCGTTCGCCGACCGCGTGCCCGTCTACCCGATCGTCGCCTCGTTCGCCGGCACCCTCGACGGGCTCTCGATCGAGGAGTACTGCACGAACGTCCCGAAGGCGATCACGGCGATGCTCAACTACTACGAGCGGTACCAGCCCGACGTCGTGCTGGCCTACAACGACCTCGCCAAGGAGGCCGAGGCCTTCGGGTGCCGGGTCAAGTACTCCGACTACGTGGTGCCCTCGATCGACGCCCACCTCCTGCAGGACGACAAGAAGAAGCTCGCGCGCCTCGCCATGCCCGATCCGTACAAGACGGCGCGCCTCCCGGGCTTCCTCGAGCAGTGCGAGGCGCTCGTGCGCGCCAAGCCGCCGGCCGCGATCGGCGCGGTCGCGGTCGGCCCCTGGACGATCGCGATGCTGCTGCGGAACCCCGAGACCATGCTCCTCGACACGTTCGAGGACCCGCGCTTCATCCACGACGTCATGCGGGTCACCACCGACTTCTGCACGCGCTGGGGCGACGCGATCGCCAAGACCGGCATCGGGCTCTCGTTCTCGGAGCCGACCGCGTCGATCAGCCTGATCTCGCCCGACAACTACCGCGAGTTCGTCGCGCCCTACCACAAGGAGCTGGTCGAGCACTTCAAGGCGAAGAAGGTCGGCGTGACCACGCACATCTGCGGCACGACGTACCCGATCTTCGAGGACGTCATCGGCTGCGGCTTCAGCACGTTCTCGTTCGACCTCGACCAGCAGGCGGATCCCACGCTCCACGTGGACCAGCTCGAGCGGTTCATGGCGGTCGCGCGCGGGCGCGCGGTCGCGATCGGCAACGTCGACGCGACGAAGTTCGAGAAGACGACGCGGGAGGCGATGGACGCCGACGTCCGGCGGTGCGTGGACGCGGCGGCGCGGCACTCGGGCTTCATCCTCTCCACGTCGTGCGAGATCCCGCCGCGGTCGAGCCCCGAGATCGTGCAGTGGTTCATGGACGCCGCGCACGAGTACGGCCGGTACGAGCGGATCTTCGAGGGGGCGGAGCCGGCCGCCCCCGGCGCCGGCTAGAAACGCGCCGGGGGCCAGCCGTCGCC
>MGCF01000047.1:0-27401 GCA_001788495.1 Candidatus Rokubacteria bacterium RIFCSPLOWO2_02_FULL_73_56 | reverse complement strand
CGACCTGGGCGATCCCACCGGCGCGCGCTGGCAGGCGGTCGAGGCGCTGGTGGACACCGGGGCGACGTACACGAGCGTGCCGGCGCCGGTCCTGGAGCGGCTGGGCGTCTTTCCCCACATGCACGCTCGGTTCGTCCTCGCCGACGGGCGCGAAGTCGAGCGCCCGATCGGCCGGACCTGGATCCGGGCCGACGGCCGCGCGGAGATGACGCTCGTGGTTTTCGCCGAGCCCGCCGCGCCGGTGCGGCTCGGGGCCTACGCGCTCGAAGGGCTTCGCCTCGCGGCCGATCCGGTCGGCCGCCGCCTCGTGCCGGTGCCCGGGCTGCTCCTCACCGCGTAGCCCTCGCGGGCCGCGCGCGCGCTCGGCCTCCCGGCCGTGGCGCCGCCCCCCGGCGCGGCCGCGGTACAATGCGCGGCCATGTGGCTCGGGCTCGCGCTCGCCGCGACGCTGTTCCAGGTCCTGCGCAACACGGCCATGAAGCGCCTGGGCCACGCGCTCGACGAGTACATCAACGTCTGGGGGCGCTTCACGTTCCTGCTGCCCTTCGCGCTGGTACCGATCCTGGTGACGGGCTGGCCCCGGCTCGAGCCCGGCTTCTACGCCTGGTGCGCGGCCTTCGGCGTCACGCAGACGCTCTCGACGCTCGCGCTCTCCAAGGCGCTCAAGCACGCCGAGATCTCGCTGGTGACGCCGCTCTGGAAGATCTCGCTCCTGATCCTGCTCGGGATGGCCTGGGTGACGATCGGCGAGACGCCGAGCGCCCTGGGCGTGGCGGGCGTGCTGCTCTCGGCGCTCGGCGTCTACCTCCTGAACGTGCAGCGCGCGCGGATCTCGGTCTGGCAGCCGCTGCTCGTGCTCGTCACCGACCGGGGCCAGCGCTGGACGCTCCTGGCCGCGCTCTTCTACGCGCCGAGCGTGATCACGATCAAGCAGGCGATCCTGGCCTCCGACACGGCCACGGGCACCTTCGGCGGCTACCTGGCGGGGAGCCTGCTCGTGACGCCGCTCGCGCTCACGACCTCCGGGCGCCACTTCCGCGCGGTGCCGCGCTACTGGAGGGAGTTCGTCGCGCTCGGCCTGTTCGCCGCGCTCACCACGCTCTCGCAGGGCAAGGCCTACACGCTGACGCTCTCGTCCTACGTGGAGGCGGTCAAGCAGCTCGAGATCCTGTTCGCGATGGCGATCGGCGTGGTCTGGTTCGGCGAGGCCCGGCGGGTGCGCGAGTCCGCGCTGGGCGGGGTCGTCATGCTCGTCGGGATGGTCCTGCTCGCCCTCGCCAGGTGACGGCTGGCGCTCGGGCACTTCGACGGGATCTACCGGCACCTGGAGCGGCTCGGGCAGGAGTACTTCGCGATCGCCGCGGCGCTGCGGCGGATCGAGGCGCGGGGCTAGTAGACGCCCGGCGCGGTCTCGGCCAGGCTGTCCACCAGCGCCTCGACCGCCGGCACGAGCCAGACCGCGATGCTGGTGAGCGCCCAGGCGACGCCGACGGCGAAGGCGACGGCAGCGAGCCGGCGGAGCGCCGGGTGCGGCGGGGCGTCCGCCTCGGCGCGCTCGCGGGCGAAGAGCAGCTCGAGCGCCCACGCGAGCAGGACGGCGGCGGCGCCCGTCCCCGCGGCGGCCAGGTAGGCCAGCTCGCGCTCGCCCTGGAGGAGCAGGATGACCGCGTTCACCGCGATGCCGGCGAGCCACACGGTGGGGCGGCTCCCCAGGTAGCGCCCCGCGCGCGGGAAGACGCCGTCGTTCACGCCTGCTCGAGCGCCGGGCGCTTGCCGTGGGTGGCGCGCACCTCGGTCTTGATGCCGCCGCGCACGTTGAAGTCGCCGACCACCTCGGCCCAGCGCGGGCGCGCGGCGGCGACGAAGTCGTCGAGAATCCGGTTGGTCACGTCCTCGTGGAAGGCGCCGGCGTCGCGATACGACCAGAGGTAGAGCTTGAGCGACTTCAGCTCGACCAGGTGCTGGTCGGGCACGTAGCGGATCCGGATGGTGGCGAAGTCGGGCTGGCCCGTCATCGGGCAGAGGCAGGTGAACTCCGGCGCCGTCATCTGAACCTCGTAGTCGCGGTCCGAGTGCGGGTTCGGCACCACCGCGAGCTGCTGCGTCGGCTTCGTCGCCATGCGCCGAGTATACCGCGGGCGCCGCGGCGTATCGGTTTGTGGGCATTGACGGGTTCGCGCCTGCCCTCTACGGTGCGAACAGGATGCCGACCGACAGTCCCTGTCTCTTCGCTGGTACAATCGCAGGAGGACGGACATGCTCGTGCAACCGACGAGGCGCCTGTTCACGGCCGAGGAGTACCACCGCATGGGGGAGGCCGGCATCCTCCACGACGACGATCGTGTGGAGCTGATCGAGGGCGAGATCGTCGAGATGGCGCCCATCGGCAGCCGCCACTTCCACGCGGTGACCACGTTCACCCACGTGCTGGTGAAGGCGGTCGGCGAGCGCGCCCTGGTCTCGATCCAGGGCCCCCTGCGCCTGAGCGAGCGCAGCGAGCCCCAGCCGGACGTCGTCCTGCTCCGCCCCCGCGCCGACTACCGCGAGCGCGGCCCGCACGCGGAGGACGCCCTCCTGGTCGTCGAGGTCGCCGACACGACGCTCGGCTTCGACCGCGGCACGAAGCTCCCGCTCTACGCGCGCGCGGGCATTCCCGAGGTGTGGATCGTGGACATCGCGGGCGAGGCGGTCGAGGTGTACCGCCGGCCGGGGGCCGGACGCTACCGCGACGTGGAGCGCGTGGGCCGCGGCGGCCGGCTGAGCCCGGAGGCCTTCCCCGACCTCGCGCTCGACGTGGACGCGATCCTCTAGTCCAGGGCTAGCCTTCTCTTCGGCGCGGCGCGCCCGCTCAGCGGCTCGTCAGCCCGATCCCGATCGCCACGGCCACGCTCGCGACCAGCAGGTCGGGCGTCAGCGGGTCGCCCATGACGGCGGCGGCCGCGAGCACGCCGAAGAGCGGCTGCGTCAGGAAGAAGCCCGCCAGCGCGCTCGGCCGGTAGCGCTGCAGGAGCCAGAGGTTGACGACGAAGTTGAAGCCCGCGATCAGCAGGCCCTGGTAGGCGATCGCGAGGCCCAGGCGCAGGGTCCAGCGCGTGCCGCCCGGCTCGGCCAGGAGCGTGAGCGCGGCGAACACGACGGTGCCGGCCACGACCTGCGAGAGGATGACCTTGACCGGGTCGAGGCGCTGGACCACGCGCGCCATGTAGACCGTCCGCACGCCGAGCACGAGCGAGCTGGCCACCATGATGACGTCGCCGGGGAGCGTGGGGGCCCCCACGCTGAGCTGGCGGCCGAACAGGATCACGATCCCCGCGTAGGCGATGAGCGCGCCGGCGAGCTTCCGGACCGTCAGGCGGTCGCCCGGGATCAGGAAGTGGGCGAGCACGACCGTGTGCACGCCGTAGAGGTTCAGCAGGATCGCCGAGTGGGCGGCGCTGGTGAGCGAGGTGCCGATGTTGAGCGTGGCGATCTGGAGCGTGAAGAGCACGGCCAGGATGCCGAGCGGCCGCACCTCGCGGCGCGCCAGCGTGAACCCCGCGCGGCGCCCCGTGGCCCACGCCCAGGCGGCGATCGCCAGGCCGCCCAGGACGAAGCGGTAGGCGGCCAGGCGGAGCGGCGGCGTGTCCAGGAGCCCGAGCTTGATGGCGACGGGGTTGCCGCCCCAGAGGCACGAGATGAGCAGGGCGAGTGCCGCGCCCTTCGGGTCGATGGGCTTCGCGGGATGGCTCAAGAGCGACCCAATGATACTCCGTGCGCGCTACAATGCCGGTCGGAGGACAGCCGTGTCGGTTCAGCCTGCTCGCCGCCTGTTCACCGTCGAGGAATATCACCGCATGGGCGAGGCCGGGATCCTCGGCCCCGAGGACCGCGTGGAGCTCATCGAGGGCGAGATCGTCCGGATGAGTCCGATCGGCCGCGGCCACGCCTTCACCGTGATGATGCTGAACAACCTGCTCGTCCGGGCGGTGGGCGACCGGGCCCTCGTCTCGCCCGGCAACCCCGTGCGCCTCACGCGCCACACCGAGCCCCAACCGGACCTCATGCTGCTGCGGCCCGACGTCGACTATCGCCACGAGGCGTTCGTCGGTCCCGGCCACGTGCTGCTGGTCGTCGAGGTCGCCGAGACCTCGCTCGCCTGGGACCGGGGCGGCAAGCTCCGCCTCTACGCGCAGGCCGGCATCCCCGAGGTCTGGATCGTGGACGTCGCGCACGCGCGCGTCGAGGTGCATCGCGATCCGGCGGGAGGCGTGTACCGGGCGGTCGAGGTCGTCCCGCGCGGGGGCCGGCTCCGTCCCGCCGCGCTCCCCGGCGTCGAGATCGCCGCCGCCGAGATCCTGTAGCCCGCGCATGAAGATCGGCCTGATCGGCCTCCCCAAGTCCGGCAAGACGACGCTGTTCAACCTCCTGACGGGCGCGCACGTGGCGACGGCGCGCTACGACACGGGGCGGGCGGAGCTGCACACGGGCGTGGCGCGCGTGCCCGACCCGCGCGTGGATACGCTCGCGCGGCTCTTCAAGCCGAAGAAGACGACGTACGCGAGCTTCGAGGTGGTGGACCTGGCGGGCATCGCCCGGGGCGAGCGCGCGGGGCTCGAGACCAAGGACTTCCGGAACGCCGACGCGCTGCTGCACGTGGTGCGCGCCTTCCCCGACGAGGCGCTCGGCGCCCCCGACCCGCGGCGCGACATCGTGGACCTCGAGACCGAGCTGCTCCTGGCCGACCTCGAGGTCGTGGACCGGCGGCTCGAGCGGCTCGTGGCGTCCATCAAGCGGCAGCGCAAGGAGGCCGAGGTCCGCGAGCAGGGGATCCTGCTGCGGTGCAAGGCCGAGCTGGAGCAGGAGACGCCGCTGCGCGCGGTCGCCCTCACGCCGGACGACGACAAGGCGATCCGCGGCTTCACCTTCCTCTCGCAGAAGCCGATCCTGCACTGCGTGAACGTGGCCGAGAAGGACCTGGCCGACGGCCCGCGCGCGGCCGACCGGTACGCCCTCGCCGACGTGACCGCCCGGCCGCGGACCCGGGTGGGCTGGGTGTCGGCGGTGATCGAGATGGAAGTGGCCCAGCTCGCCGGGGAGGAGCAGCAGGCGTTCCTGGCCGACCTCGGCCTCGAGGAGCCTGCCATCCACCGTGTCCTAAGTGATTGTTTCGCCTTGCTTGGATTGATCTCGTTCTTCACGGTCGGCGAGGACGAGGTCCGCGCCTGGCCGATCCCCGAGGGCACCCGCGCCCAGGAGGCGGCGGGCACGGTCCACTCGGACATCGCCCGGGGGTTCATCCGGGCCGAGGTCAACAGCTACGACGAGCTGGTGGCGGTCGGCGGCGCGTTCGCCGACCTGCGGGCGAAGGGTCAGTTGCGGCTCGAGGGCAAGGACTACGTCGTCCGCGACGGGGAGGTCTGCCACTTCCGCTTCAACGTGGGCAAGTGACAGGATTGCGCCAGCGGCGCGCCCGCCCCTGATCCACTTTCGCCCGATCCCGCCGGCGCGGCGTTTTCGGAACTGCGGTTTTCCGCGCCCTTCGCCTCTGGCACAGCCGATGCTCTGTCCCACGGGCATGGAGTGGACGTGGCTCGTGACCTGGGGAACGCTGGCGGGCCTGATGGCCGCCGCGGTCGCCGCCTGGGAGTGGTACGAGGCCCGCGTCGAGGCGCGCCGCCGGGACCGGCGCCTCCTCCAGCGGGCGCGCTACTACTAGCCGCCCCGCGCGCGCCCGTCAGGACGTGACGCCGGGGATCTTCCGGAGCGGACCGCCGAGCGTCTGCACCACCGCCGCGACGTTGGGGTCGGGCGTGTTCATCGGCAGCACGCAGCCCGGCCCCACGATCAGCCCGATCCCGCCCGTCTGAGCGATCGCGTCCCGGGCCTCCGCCGCCGCCTGCTCGGGCGTGCCGTCGCGGAGGGTCCGCCACTGGTCGAGTCCGCCGAGCACCGCGCCCGGCACGCGCGCCTGGCCCTCGGCGAGCGTGGGCGGCGTCGCCCGGTCGTCCCAGCTCCAGGCGTGGCCGGGCAGGGCCGCCAGGCGGTCCCACATGAGCGCCTCGCCGTGGCAGTGCACGATCGTCAGGAGGGACCTGCCGCGGACGGACTCGAGCACCCGCCGGTCGTAGGGCTCGCCGAAGCGCGCGTAGTCCTCCTCGGCGAGGACGCGGCGGCTCGCCGTCTGGATCGCGTAGAAGATGCCCGAGACGCCCTCGGCGAGCGCGAGGTCGGCGAAGCGGATCAGCGTCTCGGTGATCGCCTCGAGGGCGCCCTCGACGAGGGCGGGGCGGGCGCGGAGGTCTTGCGCCAGGCGGTCGCCCGAGAGCCGGCGCGCGAGCGAGAGCGGCGAGAAGAGCGTGGGGACCACGGGCGCGTCGCCGATCCGGCGGTCGAAGCCCAGGCGGACGATCGTCTCGAGCTGCTCGGCCCAGCCCGGCGCCGCCGCGGGGTCGAGGGCGCGGATCCGCTTCCAGTCGCCGGCCTCGCGCACGGCGCAGGCGGCGCACGGGCGGTGGCCGTCGGGCGTCACGGCGTCGGCCTCGACGCAGCCCCAGGCCTCGACCGCGGCGGCGCTGCGCCCCGTGATCTTGATGAAGTCCGAGCCGTAGCGCTCGTGGAAGCGCAGCGTGGACTGGGCCAGGCCCGCGGGCGAGCGGTCGACGGCCGGGAAGTGGCGCCAGACGGCGTAGGGCACGCGGTCCACGGGCTGGCGGGCGCACGCGGCCTGGACGCGCTCGCGGCGGCTCATCTGCTTCACCGCGCGGGCTCCCGCGTCAGATAGATGACGTCGTACTCGCCGAGCCCCCCGGGGTACCGCGGCGCCACGCGGGCCAGCGCGCCGACGATCGCCCCGATCGCGCCGCGGAACCGGGGCGAGCTCAGGATGATCCCGGCGTGCGGCCTCTGCTCCCTGACGGCCTCGACCCCGAGGGTGCGGAAGTGCCGGACGTCGGCGGTGACCAGGCAGCGGGCTTCTCGGGCAGCGAACGCGAGCTGCTCCGGGTCGGACGCGCGCGCCATGCCGACCTCATGCGCGCTCGCCGTATCGACCCCGCGGGCCCTGAGGGCTGCGGCGATCCTCGGGGACAGGTCGGCGTCCAGGTAGAGCTTCACTCGCGACGCATGAGGCCCGGGTACCTGGCGTCGAGCACCTCGAAGGGCAGCGCGTTGTCCGCGATGGCGTCGTCGATCTCGTCCGCGTAGCGCTGGTAGTAGAGCAGGGCGGACTTGAGGCCGGCGGCGCCGAGGTGGGGCAGGGTGCGCGCCAGCTTGCGCTCGTTGCCCTTGACCGTCTGGTAGTCGCGGATGACCTCCCAGACGCCGAGCCCGGTGCCGGCCACCTTGGCCTCGCGCCCGAGGATCTCGTCGGCGAAGTAGATGCCGGGGCACTGGCGCATCCGCAGCGCCTCCTCGAGCAGGTCCTGGGTGACCTCGGCGAACGAGCGGCGCGTGCGCCGCGCGATCCGCTCGATCTCGGCGCGGAGCTTCGGCCGCAGCCGCAGGGTCTTGGTGGGGGTGGCCATCGCGTCGCCTCCTTCGGAGCACACTGTAGCACACTGTGCTCCAGGGGCAGGCGCCGGCGCGGGGGCGGTCAGGCGGCGCCGCGCACCACGCCGTCCCGCAGCACGGGCTCGCCGCGCTCGTCCACGGCGTCGAAGGCGATCACGTGGCCCTCGCGCCCGAGGCAGCGCACGTGCAGGCGCGAGGGCAGCGGGACCATGGCGCCCAGGCGCGCGGCCAGCTCGCGCACGCGCAGGGGGTCGCCCCCGAGCTCGCGGCGGATCACGTGCGAGACCGCGAGGGCGAGCGTGGCCGTGCCGTGCAGGATCAGGCCGGGCAGCCCGACCGCGCGCGCGGCGGCGAGGTCGGTGTGGATCGGGTTCCAGATGCGCGCGCACTCGCTGTACACGTGCGCGGCCTGCGGCGCGATGGCGACCGGCGCCGTCCAGCGCGGCTCGGCGGCGGCCGCCGCCGCGGGGCGGGGCAGCGGCTCGACCGCGGCGCGCGTCTCGGTCTCGGTCGTGACGCCGCGGTAGACCGAGCCGGAGTCCGTGGTGGTCACGGGCTGGCCGTTGCGGTTCACGGTCGAGAAACGGGTGAGCACCAGCGTGCCCGAGCGGCTCGGCCGCACGCCGATCACCTGGGCGCGCGTCAGCAGGCGGTCGCCGTCCTGCGGGACGCGGTGCACCACGGTGTGGTGGCTGGCGTGGACGCCGCGCGCGTGCAGGTCCTGCCGGAGCGTCTTGGCGCGCAGGTTCAGCGCGGCCGTCCACTCGTAGCAGACGGGGAAGAGCGGGTGCGCGACGGGCCCGCCGGGCGCCGTCGTGTCGTAGTAGCGCGGGTCCTCCTCGCCGAGCGCCGCGGCGTACGCCATGAGCCAGCGCGCGTCGATGGTCTGGCTGACGGCGCCGACCTCCACGCCGACGATCTTGGAGGGGATGCTCATGTCGTCCTCGGGAAGTTCATGGCGTCCACGAAGAGGCGCTCGAAGTCCGGGTGCGCGGCCAGCGACACGTGCTCGATGCGGGTGGCGATCTCGGCGGCGCGGGCGCGCTCGGCCTCGGAGAGCAGGCAGAGCTGGGCGCCGAGCGAGGCCGCGTTGCCGACGTAGCGGATCCGCCCCGCGGGCAGCGGCGGGATCAGGCCGATCCGGAGCGCGCTCGCGATCGAGACGTAGTTGCCGAAGCCGCCGGCGAGCAGGAGCTCCGCGACGCCGGCGGCGGGGACGCCGGCCACGTGCTGGAGCATCGCCACGCCGGAGGCGATCGCGCCCTTGGCGAGCTGCACCTGGCGGACGTCGTCCTGGGTGAGGACGATCTCCGCGCGCGCGCCCGCCTCGCCCGGGCGGCAGACGACGACCACGCGCTCCTCGCCGCGCAGCTCGACGCGCGCGCCGAGCCGCGGCGGCAGCGCGGCGCGCCCCTCCACCTGGATGAGGCCGGTCCAGTCGATCACGCCGGCGTCGAGCAGGCCCGCGAGCAGGTCGATCAGCCCCGAGCCGCAGATGCCGAGCGCCTCGGCCTCGCCGATCGTGTGGACGCGCACGTCGTCGTCCACCGTGACGCGGTCGATCGCGCCGAGCGCGCCGCGCATGCCGTGGCGGATCTGCGCGCCCTCGAGCGCGGGCCCGGCGGGCGCCGAGCAGGCCCAGAGGCGGTCGCGCGAGCCCAGGATGACCTCGCCGTTGGTGCCGATGTCCACGGCGATCCGGATCGCCTCGCTCTCCCAGAGCCGGGTGGCGAGCGTCACCGCCACCGCGTCGGCGCCGACGAAGCCCGCGACGAGCGGCAGCAGGCACACGCGCGCCTCCGGCGCGACCCGGAGCGGCAGCTCGCGCGCGGGCAGCACGAGCGGGTGGCGCATCACGGGCGCGTAGGGCGCCAGGCCCACGTGCGAGGGGTCGATGCCGAGCAGGAGGTGGTGCATGCACGTGTTGCCGACGACGACGACCTTGTAGATCCACTTGGCGAGCACGCCCGACTCGCGGCAGACCTCGGCCACGTGCTGGTTGAGCAGGCCCACGATGCGCGTGTGGAGCTTCCGGAGGTTGCCCGGGTCGAACTGGGCGAAGGCGATCCGCGACATGAGGTCGCCGCCGTAGACGCATTGGGGGTTGAGGCTCGAGACGGCGCCGAGGCGCTCGCCCGAGCCGAGCTCGAGCAGCGTCGTGACCACGCTGGTCGTGCCGACGTCCACGGCGAGGCCGAACTTCATCGGCGAGGTGTCGCCGCGCTCGACGGCGAGCACGCGGCCGCCGAAGGTCGTCACGGTGACGCCGGCCGGGTCGTCGCGCAGCGCCTGCGGCAGGGCCTGGAGCACGCCCGCGCCGACGTCCTCGGGCCGCACGCCGAGCGCCTGGCAGAGCTGCTCGAGGTCCGAGGTCTGGTGGTGCTCCTCGCGCGGGAGCGTCACCTTGACGAGCTGCTTGGCGACGCCCGAGTCGAGCGCGACGCGGCCGAGGCGCGCGAGGCCGTCGGGGCGGTCGGGGAGGATCTGGAACGCGCGCTCCTCGAGGGGCGGCGCGACCTGCACGCTCACGGGCTCCTCGAGCAGGCACTGGCAGGAGAGGCGGTAGCCCTCGCGGACCAGGTCGGGGCCGAGCTGGACCTCGTCCATCACGGTCGGCGGCGGGACGGCGCCCGCGAGGAACTTCACGCGGCACGCGGTGCAGCGGCCGCGGCCGCCGCACGTGGCGGTGATGTCCACGCCGCCCGCGTGCGCCGCCTTGAGGATGGAGGTGCCCGGCGGGACGCTGAGGGTCCGGCGCGTCGCGGGCTCGCGCGGGTCGCCGACGATCGTGAGGGCCACGGCCATGCCCCCACATTCTAGTGGTATGCTCCCGCACATGGAAATAACCCTGGACACCCTCAAACGGGTCACCCGGCTCGCCGGGTTCGAGTGGGAGGACGCCGAGCTGGAGGCGCTGCGCCCGCTGTTCGCGCGCACCCTCGACATGCTGGGACGGCTCGACGCGGTGGACCTCGCGGTGAGCGAGCCGAGCACGCAGTACCGGGTCCTCTGAGATGGCGGAGCTCTACTGGACCCCGGTCGCCGACCTCGCGCGCATGATCGCGGCCAGGGAGGTCTCGCCGGTCGAGGTCGTCCGCGTCCACCTCGACCGCGTCACGGCGCTCGACCCCAAGCTCAAGGCGTTCATCACCGTGTGCGACGTCGCGGCGCTCGCGGGGGCGCGCGCCGCCGAGGCCGCCGTGCTGGCGGGCGGCCCGCTCGGGCCGCTCCACGGCGTGCCCTACGGGCCGAAGGACCTCTACTGCACCAAGGGCGTCGCGACCACGGGCGGCTCGACGATCCTCGCCGACTTCCTGCCCGACACGGACGCCACCGTGGTCGCGCGCCTGGCGGCCGCGGGCATGCTCGTGCTCGGCAAGCTCAACATGCACGAGTTCGCGTACGGTCCGGAGGGCCTGAACGGCCACTACGGCAACGTCTGGAACCCGTGGGACGCGGGCACGCACCGCGTGGCCGGCGGCTCGTCCTCGGGCTCGGGCGCGGCCGTGGCCGCGGGCGCCTGCCCGGCGGCGCTCGGCTCGGACACCGGCGGCTCGATCCGCATCCCGGCCTCGCTCTGCGGGATCACCGGGATCAAGCCGACCTACGGGCGCGTGAGCCGCGCGGGCGTGCTGCCGCTCGCGTGGTCCATGGACCACTGCGGGCCGATGGCGCGGACCGCGCGCGACTGCGCGCTCATGCTCGGCGCGATGGCGGGCTACGACCCGGCGGACGCCTCCACGAGCGTGCTGCCCGTGCCCGACTACGCGGCGGCGCTCACCGGCGACGTCAAGGGCCTGCGCGTCGGGATCCTGCGCGCCCACTTCCTGGACGTGGCGGCGCCCGAGGTGCGGCAGGCCGTCGAGGCCGCGGCGAAGGCGCTCGAGCAGGCGGGGGCGACGCTCGACGAGGTGAAGCTCGAGCACCTGGCGCTCGTGCCCGCCGCCGCGATGGCGATCGTCGGCGCCGAGGCGCTCGCGTACCACGCGCCGTGGCTCCGCGCGCGGAGCGCGGAGTACCAGCCCGACGTGCGCGCGCGGCTCAAGCTCGGCGTGGCCGTCTCGGCCAACCACTACCTGCGCGCCCAGGCGCTGCGCGCGCGCGTGCGCCAGGAGGTGGACGCGGCGCTGGCCCGGCGCGACGTGCTGCTGGCGCCCACGACCCCGATCGCGGCGCCCGCGCTCGGCCAGCAGGAGACGCAGCTCGGCGACGGCCCCTCGGACGTCCGCTCGGCGCTCATCCGCTTCACGCGGCCGTTCAACTTCTCGGGCCACCCGGCCATCTCGCTGCCGTGCGGGTTCACGCCCGCGGGGCTGCCGGTCGGCCTGCAGCTCGTCGGGCGGCCGTTCGACGAGGCGACGGTGCTGCGCGCGGCGGACGCCTACCAGCGCCTCACGGACTGGCACACGCGGCGGCCCCCGGTCGCCTGAAGCCCGCGCGGAGGAGACATGACGGACCAGGGCCTGGACCAGCGGCTCGCGGCGCTCGAGGCCCGGCTCGGCCGGCTCGAGGGCCTGCTCGCGCGCGTCACCGACACGCTCGAGCGCTCGGCGCCCGACCCCGAGGCGGTCAAGCGCGGCATCCAGGAGTGGGTCACCGAGTACGTGTCCGTGCGCCTGCAGCAGCTCGTGCCCGAGACGTGCGAGCACCCGGCGGGCGAGGCGGCGGCGGCGACGGCCCGGGGCCCGGTGCTGCCGGGCACGGGCATCCGCTGCACCGAGGAGGTCCTCCACCGCCTCGGGCGCATCCCGATCCCGTTCGTGCGCCAGATGGTGACGCAGCGGGTGGCGGAGACCGCGCGCGCCGAGCAGGTGGCGCTGGTCGACGTCACGTTCTTCGAGCGCGCCGCCACGTTCTGACAGTGCAAGCTCTCGGGGGAGGATCTCCTGAGCCTCGGGCACTGGCAGCAGCACGTGATGGGAGGGCTCGAGCTGTAGCCGGCGAGGACGAGCCCGTCAGGATCCCGATCGAGGACGCGCTCGACCTGCACGCCTTCGCCCCGCGCGACGTCGCCGCCGTCGTCGCCGACTACCTCGAGGCCGCCCACGCCGCCGGCTTCGCCGAGGTGCGGCTGATCCACGGCCGCGGCATCGGCGTCCAGCGCGAGATCGTCCGCGCCGTCCTCGCGCGGCACCCGCGCGTCGCCGCGTTCGCCGACGCGCCGCCCGAGCGCGGCGGCTGGGGCGCGACCCTGGTCCGCCTCCGGCCCGCGGGCCGTCGGCCTTGACATCGATATGCTCGGCTCATGCGCTTTGATGCATGCGAACCACCATCAATCTCCCTGACGACCTCCTCTCCCGACTCAAGAAGCTCGCGGCCGAATCGGGCACCACGATGACGGCCATCATCCACGACGCGCTCCGCGATGCCCTGGCTCGGCGTAAGCGGACATCCCGCGCACGCCGGGTCGAGCTCACCACGTTCGGGAGTGGCGGCCTCCAGCCCGGCGTCGATCTCGACGATAGTGCCGCGCTGCTCGACCTGTCCCAGCCACCTGATGTTCTTGTTCGACGTTAACGTCCTCGTCTACGCCCACCGGGCCGACGCGCCCGGCCACGACCGGCACCGCGCCTGGCTGAACGAGGTGATCCAGTCGGATTCGGCCTACGGGATGTCCGACCTCGTCCTCAGCGGCTTCCTGCGGATCGTGACCCACCCTCGGGTCTTTCGTGATCCGACACCGATCGAGACGGCGCTGACCTTCGCCAGCGAGGTTCGGGACCGCCCGAACTGCATCGTCGTCTCGCCGGGCGAGCGGCACTGGGACATCTTCACGCGCTTGTGCCGCGCCGCCGGCGCTCGCGGCAGTCGCAACCCGGACGCCTATCTCGCTGCGCTCGCGATCGAGTCCGGGACCGAGTGGGTCACGACCGACCGCGATTACGCCCGGTTCCCGGGGCTTCGCTGGCGGCACCCGCTCGACTGACCCGTTCCCAGGCGAGCGGAAGTCAGCCAGTGAGACTGCTGGCGTCAAGCACTTCCAAACGGGCGCGAGGATAGCGTGCGCGCAAAGCGCAGCGCGACCACTTACTTTCCAGCTGCCGAAGGGTGTTCTTTCTTTCACCGGCGGACAAACTCCGCCATTTTACTTCGGCGACCAACAATCGTTTGGCGTCATTCGGGTCCGGCGCGACCAGATCCAGTTCGATATCGCGCTCCCAATACCGTTGACCGCCCGAGAACCGTACCCGGCAGAAGTCTTCAAACACCGTGGCGGCATGATCATGAATGAGTGTGCGCTTTTTCGCGGTCGCGTACGTGCGCCACAAGGTCTGATGCGGCGAGTAGGTTCGGAACCAAAAGCGCATCGTCGGGTCTTGAATGCGATAGAGGGTTTTCTTGGTGGACCGAACGCTTTCACCGAACGGCAGTTCGCGCGCCAGGATGGATGCGTCCAGCAACTGTTGCAGCAAGCGCGACAGGTTTGTTTGTGCGGTACCCAGCCGGGCCGCGATTTCCGACGGTCGCTCGGCGCCCCGGCCCACTGCTTCGAGCACGGCCACGGCGTTGAGCCCGATGACACCCTCGTCGCGTAAAATGCGCTGCGGCTCCTGTTCCATGTAGGGCGCGTAATCGAAGTAGAGCGATTCCGCGAGCGCCACGGCATCCTGCTCCGCTTCAAGGAATTCCCAATACTTCGGGATGCCACCGACACAGGCGAACTTCTCGAATGAATCCGGGTCGCCGGGCCGAAGGTCGCAGGCGTCGCAAAACGCGGGGTAGTCCATAGGCTGGACGTGCAGGAGTTTTCGCGCCCGGCCGTACAGCGGCGCCGCCCGGTGGAGGAAGAGATCATTCATCATGCGCGTGCTCGAACCCGCCACGATCAGCAGGCAGCCGCGCGGCAGCGAATGGTCCAGCCACTTTTGCAACTGGCTCGGCAGCGACCTGTCGACCGCCGTCAGGTAGGGGAATTCGTCCAGACACAGCACCCAGCGTCGCTCTTGCAGCGCGAGGATTTCGAGCAACTCCGGCCAGGTCTTGGGGACAAGCTGCGTTTCGAGTTGCGGGCGGAGGTCGGCGAAGACCTGCTGAATCTGCAAGTCGCGCTGCGCCTCGATGGCTTGGCTGTACAGGCCATCGCGGGGCTCAAGCCACTGACGCAACAGCCGCGTCTTGCCGACGCGCCGCCGGCCAAACACCACCACCAGCCCGCCGCGCTTCGCCGCCGCATCGAGTTCGCGCAGTTCCGCGTCCCGGTCGACGAATTCCATGTTCAGGGCCTGCAGTGTAGCAGCCGGCTTGATGCCTCGCAAACATTATGCTTGCAACACATAATCTTCCGGGTAGCGGTGGCGCGCGCAGGCGAAGCGCAGGGCGCCCTCGCCCAGGCCGAACGCCAGCAACAGGACGCCGCGGGACCAAGGGAGGTCTCATCTCATTCCGCGCCGAGCCTGCAGGGACGAGGGCTCGACCGGCCATGAGCAAGTCTAAATCAGTCGCGGTCGGCGCGGAGCAGGAGCATGCGGTCGGTGAACGACTCGACGCGGCCGCCGGCGAGCCGGAAGTCGAACGCCGCGCGGCAGCGCTCGGGGGCGGCGCGCACGAAGGCCTCGAGGTCGGCCCTGGCCGCGGCGCTCATCCGCGTGCGCCCGGTCCAGTCCTCCCAGTGGCGCGTCTTGGCGACGCGCGCCTCGTCGAGCACGGTGAGCCCGGCGCCGCGCAGGAAGGCCTTCCACTCGGCCGCCCGGTAGGACCGCACGTGCGAGGGGTCGCGGCGGCGCTCGACCTCGGTGACGAAGGCGTTCGCCTCCGGGTCGTCGTGGCCGAGGATGTCCTGGAGGAGGAAGGAGCCGCCGGCGCGGAGCACGCGCTGCACCTGGCGGACGGCCGCCGCGACGTCGGCGAAGTGGTGCGCGGCGATCCGGCAGGTGACCACGTCGAAGCTCGCGTCCGCGAACGGCAGGGCCTCGACGTCGCCCGCGACGTAGGCGACGGTGGCCGCGCCCTGGCTCGCGACGAAGCCGCGGGCGACGGCGAGCATCGGCTCGGTGAGGTCGTAGGCGACGACCCGGCGCGCGATCCCGGCGAAGGCGAGCGCGGTGTGGCCGGCGCCCGTCGCCACGTCGAGGACGCGGGCCGGCGCGCGCGCGCGGCCCCAGGCGCAGAGCTGCTCGAGGTCGTCGCCGCCGGCGTGGCCGGCGCTCGTGACGTACGCGGCGGCGCTGGCGCCGAACTGCGCCTGGACGCGGCGGGCCTGCTCGCTCACGGGGCCTTCTTCCGCTGGGCGAGCTGGCGGAGGAGGAAGTCGGCGTCGAGCGGCGAGAGGTCGAACCGCTGCGCCGCCTCGTCCAGGAGCTTGACGCGATCCGTCCCGGGGTTGTCGCGGAGCTGGTCCTCGATCCACTTCACCGCCTGCGTGATGGGCGCCTCGCCTGCTGCCATCCGTCGCCTCCTCTACTTGGGCTGCTCCCGCTCGAACGTCGTCTTCCACGCCTTGTTGAGGTCCTCGACGCCCGGGATGACCTTGATGGTGCTCCAGGAGGCGCGCGCCGCGCCGCGCATCGCGTACATCAGGGTCTCGCTCAGCTCGTCCTCGGTGGCGCCGGCTTGCTTCGCAGCCGCGAAGCGTCCGGGCACTCAGGAGGTGCAGCCGGCGGCGGCCATCGCGGCCAGCGCCACGAGCTGCATCGTCTTGGGGTCGAGCGCGCCCTCCCGGTAGTACAGCCCGGCGAACTCCTTCATGCCTGCCATGCGGATCCTCCGTGGTGTGGGGTGGGTGCCGCGCCGCCATTATAGCCGGGGCCGTCCAGCCCTCCCGATTGGCCGGGCGCGGGGCAGGCCAATTGGCTGTTGACGGTGTATGATCAGTGGCGAGAATGGCTGGGTCAGGAGACCACGGGTGAACCTGCCGCTCGACCGCGACAAGCCGGTGCCGCTGGCGCGCCAGATCCAGGCGCAGCTCGAGCGCCTCATCCGCGAGCGCCTCCTGGCGCCGGGCACGAAGCTGCCGGCCACGCGCGAGCTGGCCCGGACGCTCGGCGTCAACCGCGCCACCGTGGCGCTCGCCTACGAGGAGCTGTGCGCGGCGGGCGTCGCGCGGGCCCACGTGGGCCAGGGGACGTTCGTGGCCGAGCCGGGGCCGGCCGGGCTCCGGGCGGGCGGCGGCGCGGGAGCCCCGGCGGCGGGCGAGCGGGCGCCGGCCATGGACTGGTCGGGGCTCTTCTCGCGGAGCGCCCAGATCATCGGCGCCGAGGAGGCGCGCACGCCGCCGCCCGCGCGGGCCGACGGGCCGGTGATCTCGTTCGCCGGCGGCATGCCCGACAGCGGGCTCTTCCCGACCGACGCCTTCCGCCGCGTGCTGAACCAGGTCGTGCGCGAGGAGGGCGAGAGCCTGCTCCAGTACTACCCGGTGGGCGGCTACCCGCCCCTGCGCCAGTACCTCTCGACCTACCTGCTGCGCTTCGGGCTCGAGGCGCGGCCGGACGACATCCTGATCGTCAACGGCTCGCAGCAGGGCTTCGACCTGATCGCGCGCACGCTGCTCGACCCGGGCGACGTGGTGGCGATCGAGGAGCCGACGTACCCGCGCGCGCTCCAGGTCTTCCGCTCCTTCGGCGCCCAGCTCGTGCCGGTGCCGTGGGACGCGGACGGGCCGCGCGTCGAGGTGCTCGAGCGGCTGCTCGAGCGCCAGGCGCCCAAGCTCTTCTACTGCCAGCCCTCGGCGCACAACCCGACGGGCCTCGCGATGGCGCCCGAGCGCGCGCGCCGGCTGCTCGCCGCCGCCGCGCGCCACCACGTGCCGATCGTCGAGGACGGCTTCGACGGCAGCCTCTACTACGGCGCGCGCCCGGCGGCGCCGCTCAAGGCGGCGGACCGGGACGAGCTGGTCATCTACATCGGGACGTTCTCCAAGGTGCTGTTCCCGGGGCTGCGCCTCGGGTGGCTCGTCGGGCCGCGCCCGGTGCTCGAGCGCCTGCAGGCGGCCAAGCAGCTCGCCGACCTGCACACGAGCGCGCTGATCCAGGCCGCGGTGCACCGCTTCTGCGAGCGCAAGCTGCTCGACCGGCACGTCGCGCGCGCGCGGCGCGAGTACGCGCGCCGCCGCGACCTGCTGCTCGGGGCGCTCCGGCGGCGCATGCCGGCGGAGACGACGTGGACGGAGCCCACGGGCGGCTTCTCGCTGCTCGTGACGCTGCCGCCGGGGCTCGACGCGGGCGCGCTGCTGGCGCAGGCGGTCGAGCGCGGCGTCGCGTTCACGCCGGGCGCGCCGTTCTTCGTGGACGGCGGCGGCGCGCGCGCGCTGCGCCTGTCGTTCTCGTCGGTGGCGGCGGGGCGGATCGAGGAGGGGGTGCGGCGCCTCGCGGAGGCGATCAAGGCGGCGCGCGCGCGCCAGCGCGGCCGCGCGCGGCCCGCGCGCCTCGGGGTTCCGGTGGTCTAGACACTTCACGGAGGGCACGACCCATGGCGGACACGGACGGGCTCAGGATCGCGGATCGCAAGCACATCGGCCTCGCCGAGATGCTGAAGGGCGGGGTCATCATGGACGTGACGAACGCCGAGCAGGCGAAGGTCGCCGAGGACGCGGGCGCCGCCGCGGTGATGGCGCTCGAGCGCGTGCCGGCGGACATCCGCAAGGAGGGCGGCGTCGCGCGGATGTCGCCCGTGCGCAAGATCAAGGAGATCCAGCAGGCGGTGACGATCCCCGTCATGGCCAAGGCGCGGATCGGCCACTTCGTCGAGGCGCAGATCCTCGAGGCGCTCGGCGTGGACTACATCGACGAGTCCGAGGTGCTGACGCCCGCGGACGAGGCCTTCCACATCGACAAGTTCGCCTTCCGCATCCCGTTCGTCTGCGGCGCGCGCGACCTCGGCGAGGCGCTCCGGCGCGTCGGCGAGGGCGCGGCGATGATCCGCACCAAGGGCGAGGCGGGCTCGGGCAACATCGTGGAGGCCGTGCGCCACATGCGCGCCGTCCTCGGCGGCATCCGGCGGCTCACGACGCTGCCGCCCGAGGAGCTGATGACCGAGGCCAAGAACCTCGGCGCGCCGATCGAGCTGGTGCGCTGGGTCGCGAAGGCCGGCACGCTGCCGGTGCCGAACTTCTCCGCGGGCGGGATCGCGACGCCGGCCGACGCCGGCCTCATGATGCAGCTCGGCGCCGAGGCGGTGTTCGTCGGCTCGGGCATCTTCAAGTCGTCGGACCCGGCCAAGCGCGCCAAGGCGATCGTGCAGGCGACGACGCACTTCAAGGACGCCGACGTGCTCGCGCGCGTCAGCGAGGAGCTGGGGGAGGCGATGCCGGGCATCGAGACCTCGAAGCTCGCCGAGAAGGACCTGCTGCAGACCCGGGGCTGGTAGCGCATGCGGATCGGCGTGCTCGCGCTCCAGGGGGACTTCGCGCTGCACGCGCGCGCCCTCGCGCGCTGCGGCGCCGAGGCCGTGGAGGTGCGCAAGCCCGCCGAGCTCGAGGGGCTCGACGGGCTCGTCATTCCGGGCGGCGAGTCGACGACGCTGCTCAAGCTCATGGAGGCGTGGGGGTTCGTGGCGGCGCTCGCGGAGTTCCACGCCGAGGGCCGGCCGATCTTCGGCACGTGCGCGGGGCTGATCGTGCTCGCGCGCGAGGTCGAGAACCCGCGCCAGGTCTCGCTCGGCCTGATCGACGTGACGGTCGAGCGCAACGCCTACGGCCGGCAACGGGAGTCGTTCGAGGCGCGGGGCCAGGCGCGCCTGGACGGCCGGCCGGCCACGATCGAGATGGTCTTCATCCGGGCGCCGCGCATCCGGCGGCTCGGGCCGGGCGTGGAGTCGCTCGCCGAGCTGCGGGGCGAGAGCGTGCTGGCGCGCCAGGGCACGGTGCTGGTCGCGAGCTTCCACCCCGAGCTGACGGACGACCTGGCCGTGCACCGCCACTTCTGCGAGCTGGTGCGCCGCGCGCGGGTCGCGGCGTGATCTTCCACGACTATTACGCCGACGTGCCGCGCGCGGCGATCGACCGCTTCGTGCTGGGCCAGGAGCTGGCGCGGCTCGTCACGGTGGGCGAGGACGGCACGCCCCACCTCGGGCTCTACCCGTTCGTGTACGAGGGCGGCGCGTTCGAGCTGCACCTGGTGCGCGCCGACGAGCAGGTCGCCGACCTCGGGGCGCGGCCGCGCTGCGTGCTCGAGGTGGACGAGGTGCTGGGCGTGATCCCGTCGTACTGGGTGCACCCGGAGTACGCGGGCTCGGCGACGGCGTACCATCGCACGGTGATCTTCGAGTGCACGGCGCGCGTGGCGGCGGACCCCGCGGCCGTCGCCGCGCAGCAGGGGCGCCTGCTCGCGCGCTACCAGCCCGAGGGCGGCTTCCGGCCCGTCGCGCCGGCCGACCCGCTCTACCGGGGCGCGCTCGCGCAGCTCGCCGCGGTGCGGCTCGAGGTCCTGCGCTGCCGGGCGAAGTTCAAGCTCGGCCAGAACCGGCCGGTCGAGGCGCGGCGGCGCGTGATCGCCGAGCTCAGGAAGCGGGGCCGGCCCGGCGACGCGCGGGCCGCCGACGCGCTCGAGGGGACCATCACCCGGGAAGGGGACGAGGCATGAAGGTGAGCGCGAACGGCATCGCGATGCACTACACGCTCGACGGGCCCGCGGCGGCGCCCGTCGTGACGCTCTCCCACTCGCTCGCGACCACGCTCGCGATGTGGGACCCGCAGATGCCGGCGCTCACCGCGCGCTGGCGCGTGCTCCGCTACGACACGCGCGGCCACGGCGGGACCGACGCGCCCGCGGGCGCGTACACGCTCGGGCAGCTCGCCGAGGACGCCCGGGCGCTCCTCGCCGCGCTCGGCATCGCGCGGACCCACTGGGTCGGCCTCTCGATGGGCGGGATGATCGGCCAGACGCTCGCCCTCGCGCACCCGGGGCTCTTCCGGAGCCTCGCCCTCTGCGACACCGCGAGCCGCGTGCCCCCCGAGGCCGGCCCCGCGTGGCAGGAGCGGATCGCGACGGCCGGCGCGCAGGGCATGGAGCCGCTCGTCGAGCCGACGCTCGAGCGCTGGTTCACGGCGCCGTTCCGTGCCGCGCGCCAGGACGTGGTGGACACGGTGCGCGCGATGATCCGCGGCACGAGCCCGGTGGGCTACGCGGGCTGCTGCCACGCGATCGCGGCGCTCGACCTCACCGACAGGCTCGCCGCGCTCACGCTGCCGACGCTCGTGCTCGTGGGCAAGGACGACCCCGGCACGCCCGTCGCCGCCTCGCAGGCGATCCACGCGCGCATCGCGGGCTCGCGGCTCGTCGTGCTCGAGGCCGCCGCGCACCTGTCGAACCTGGAGCAGCCCGAGGCGTTCACGCGCGCGCTCACCGGGTTCCTCGCCGGCGTCGCCTGATGCGGCGCGGCCTGCTGCCGGCGGCGCTCGCGCTCGCCCTGGGCGCGGGCGCGCTCCCGGCCTGGGGCGCGACGCAGGCGTCGCTCGCGCTCCAGCAGGTCTTCGGCGCCAACGCCGGCTCGCTCGTGGTCGCGTTCGGCGCGCTCGACGCGATGTGCGTCACGCCGCCGGCCACGGGCGTGACCTGCGCGCCCAACGTCCCCGCGAACGGCGCCACGTGGTACGGCGCGATCCAGTTCCGGGTGCGCTTCACGGGCGCCCCCGCCGGGACGACGGTGCGGCTCACGGGCGTGCGGCAGGCGGGCGGCTCGGCGCCGTCCGGAAGCCTGGTGGACGGTCCGTCGGGCGTGCCGACGACGAGCTACCCGACGTCGCCTGCCGGCGCGATCACGCTCGCGACCGCGCTCGCCGGGGGCAGCGTCACCGTCCAGCGGTCCATCGGCTTCAGGGTCCTGGCCACCGACGCCGGCGGCAGCTGGGTCACGTCCGTGGTTTACAGCTTGATCGTGGAGTAAGGTTCCTGCGTCAGCCCTGACAAGATTCTTCCCAAAATTCGCTGACCAGGAAGTTTGCACTCGTGCCCCGGCCGCGTGCTGAGTGGCGCGCGAGCTGGGACCATTTCTCCTGCCGTGGCGAGCACTTGCACGAGATTCCATCAACTGGCACCGTGCTTGCGATGGTGCGGGTTCGGATATGAAGGCCTCTTTCCGACAAAGGCAAACCAGCCGCGAGGCTGGGACGCAAAGCCGCGGGTCAGGCGGGGCGCCTGACGGCCGGGCTCCCGAAGAATGGAGGACGTCATGAGGCGGCTCGGAACCCTCGCAACAGTCCTGGGTGTTGCGCTCCTCGCGCTCGCCGCGCTCGCCGGACGCGCCGATGCCCAGGTGACGATCTGCAGCAACAGCGGCTTCGCCACGACCAGCGGCACCACGGCGTGCGACGGCACGGCGAGCCCGATCACCGCGACGGCGACGGTCCGGGGCACCGCCAAGCTCACGCTCGAGCAGGTCTTCGGCAGCGCCGCCTCGGGCCTCACGGTCGCCTTCGGCAACGTGGACGCGCAGTGCCTGTCCACGCCGGGCGCCGGCATCACCTGTGCGGTGGACGGCTCGGGCAACTTCGCGACGTGGTACGGCGACATCCAGTTCTCGGTGCGGCTCACGGGCGTGGGCTCCACCACCGCGAAGCTCACCGGCGTCCGGCCGGCGGCGGGCTCGATCCCCGCGGGTCAGCTCATGGACGGCACGTCGGGCTCGAACCCGGCGACCGCCTACCCGGTGTCGCCGAGCACCGCGGCCGACCTCCAGACCGGCATCGCCGGCGGCAACACGACGGTGACGCGCGCCTTCGGCCTCAAGGTCACGAACACCGACGCCGCCGGCGCGTGGAGCGGCAACGCGGCCTACAGCCTCGTGATCGAGTAGGATCGAGGATCAGGAGCCTCATGATGACTCGCTTCGTCGGCGCGCTGGTGCTCGCGGGGACGCTGCTCGTTCCCTCGCTCGCCCGCGCCCTGCCGGAGATGGCGATCAGCCCGGCGGTCCTGGAGCTCAGGGCGGGACCGGGCCAGGCGATCACCACCGAGATCACGGTCAGCAACCCGGGCACGGTCGGCTACCGGGTCTCGGTCTACGCGTGGGACATGTGGCACGACGGTCGGAGCCGACGCTACGGCCCGCCCGGGACCTTCCCGCACTCGATCGCTCAGCGGGTGGCCGCCTCACCGACCACCTTCGCGCTCACACCGGGCGGCAAGCAGCAGGTGCAGGTCACGCTCGACGTCCCGCGCGAGGCGCAGGGCGGGCAGTACGCGGTCATCTTCTTCGAGATGGCGCCGGGCGAGGAGGGGGGCGCGGGCCGGCAGGGGCCGGTGCTCGCCATCGCCGGGCGCATCGGCGCCAGCGTGATCGTCGACACGGCCGCGGCCGGGGCGAGCCTCAAGCTCGGCCGCGTCGAGGGCGTGAGCGTCGAGGCGCCGACCAGGACGGCGCCGCTGCGCGTGAGCGCGGACCTCCTCAATCCCACGGACTCGCACCTCCGCCCGTTCGCCGCCGCCATCATCATGAAGGACCGCACGCCGGTCGGCCGCTTCACGCTGCCGTCCGTGCTGCTCCTGCCGGGGCAGCGGGGCGTGCTCGAGGGCTCCTGGTCCGGAACGCTGCGACCCGGCAACTACACGTTGCTCCTCACGGTCGTCTCTTCCGAGGGCCAGGGTGAAACGCTGGAGCGCCGCTTTAGCGTGGATTAGCCTCGCCCTCGCCGGCGCCGCGTACGCGGAGCCGCCGCGGCCGGTCGAGCTGCCGACGTCCGTCCCCGTCGAGATCGCGCTGCCCGGCCTGGAGCAGGCGGTCGCCGCGGACCCCGCGATCGTGCGCGCCGACGCCGACACGCGCCGCGGCGTGCTCACGCTGACCGGCATCCTCATGAACCGCCAGAGCGTGGTCTACGCCTGGACGTCCGCCGGGATGAGCGTGTTCATCGCCTCCGTGGTGGCCGCGCCGCTGCCCCCGACGCCCGAGCACGTGCAGAACCTCGTGCCGGAGGGCCGCGCCTCGGTCTACCGGGTGAGCCTCGGCAGCGGCTTCAGGCGGAACGGGGACGGCACGCAGCGCCTGCCGTTCAGCTTCGGCTCGAGCGCCGCGCAGCCCGCGGGGCCCGGCCGGCTCACGATGCGCAGCGAGACGCGGCCCTTCGCCCAGGACAACCCGGGCGAGGTGCCGACGGGCACCGGGGTGGTGCAGTGGGCGAACGACCGCGGCCGGGTCGCGCTCGGCGACCAGCCGGTCGAGCTGGGCCAGCGCCTGCTCACGACGTTCCCGCTGCGCGGCCTCGTCGCCGAGACCAGGCTCGGGCCGGTGAGCGTCGGCGCCTTCGGCGGCACGCGCGCGACCCCCGGGTTCGCGCTGATGCCCCAGGACGAGGACCCGCTGCCCGCGCTGCTCGGCGGCCTCCGGGCCTCGTGGGCCGTGACCCGGCACCTGCGCGTGGCCGGCACGCTCGCGGCGGCGGGCGCGAGCCCGGTCGGCGACCTCGGCCTCGAGTGGCAGCGGGGCCCCTGGACGCTCGCGCTCGAGGCCGCGGGGACGCCCGAGCGCCTCGGCCTCGGGCTCCGGCTCCGCCGCGAGACGGAGGTCTTCACGCTCGAGCAGCGCCTGACCGAGCGCACGCGGGGCACCTCCGCGCTCCTCACCGGGGTGGACGGGGTCTCGAGCGAGACCGTGGCGACCTGGCGGATCCTGCCGAAGCTCGCGCTGACCGGCGGCGTGAGCGCGCTGCCGCCGCTCGGCCGCACGGACTGGCAGGGCGGCTGGCGCCTCGGCACCGACTACTCGGGCCTCGACGGCGTGCGCGTGGCGGTCGGCTACGACCGCGCCTTCGACGGGTCGGTCACGACGATGAGCGCCAACCTCGACACGCAGTCGAAGCTCCTCGGCACCGCGACGCTCACCGTGAGCCGCACCGTGCAGCAGAGCCCGACCGGCTCCTCGGTGCTCTGGCACGAGGCCGCGCGGATCGAGCGCCCGGTCGAGCTGGGGATCGTGAAGAAGCTCTTCGCCGAGGAGATCATGTCGCTGGTGGAGACGGGCGGGAGCCTCAACGTGTCGGCGGGCGCCGAGGTCGAGCTGGGCTGGGTGCGCGCGAGCGTGGCGCCCGGCGTGATCGTGCCGACGCTGACCGACCCCAACGCGCTCGCGCCGACGCTGCGGCTGCGCATCACCGCCGCCCCGAGCCCCGCGTTGCAGGTGTACGCCGACGTGCGGCAGACGTGGGGCGAGCGGCCCGACCTCACGGTGCAGGTGGGCGTGAGCGTGGGCTTCGGCAGCGGCACGCCGTTACGCTCGGTCTCCTCGTGGTTTCGCCGCTCGGCGATCGACGGCATCGTGTTCGTGGACCGGAACGGCAACGGCCGCCCGGACCCGGGCGAGCCGGGGCTCCCCGGCGTGCGCGTGCTGCTCGAGGGCGGGCAGAGCGCGGTGACGGGCCCCGACGGCCGCTACCGGTTCACGGGGCTCCGCGACGGCAGCTACTCCGTCGGGCTCGACCGCGCGAACCTCCCGGCCGACCTGCGCCTGGCGTCGGCCTCGCCGGTGCCGGTGAAGGTGCCGGGCGGCGGGACGCAGGTCGCCTTCGCGTTCGCGGGCGCGGGCGCGATCCACGGCGTCGTGTTCAACGACCTCGCGCTGAGCGGGCGCTTCAGCGGGAGCCAGCCCGGCGTCGCCGCGAACCTCGTGCTCGAGGGGCCGGGGACGCGCCGCAGCCTCTCGGTGGCGGGCGCGTTCTCGCTGACCGGCCTCACGCCCGGGCGCTATCGCCTGACGCTCGACGCGCTCAGCCTGCCGCCCGCGTACGTCGTGGCGAATCCCGTGGTGGAGCTCGAGATGGGGCCGGGCGGCGTCGTGACCGCGCAGTTCCCCGTCGTGGCGCTCCGCGCGCTCGAGGTCGTCGCCTGCCTGGCGCGCGGCGGCGGCGGCGACTGCGCCCCGTCCGACGCGCCGGCCGCGGGCCTGCGGCTGCTGGTCGGCGCGACGCCGGTGACGCTCGACGCGCGCGGCCGCGCGCTCGTGCGCGAGCTGCCCGCGGGGCGCGTGACGCTCGCCGTGGACCCGGCGAGCGTGCCGGCGGGCTGGCGCGCGCCGCGTCCGGTCACGCTCGAGTTGCCGGAAGCGCCGGCGACGCTCCCCGTGCGCCTCCGGCTCACGCCCGCGCCTCGCTGAGCCGGCAAGAAATCACCTAGCCGCCGTCATCCGCGTCCGTCAGTCCTGACGCGCGCCGCCGCGCGCGATTTCGCGGGCGCGCGCGCTGGCACGCGCAAGCGCGCGTCGTCGCGCGCAAATGCCACGCGAGGCCCGGCTGGCATCGTTGCTGCTCTACCGGATCCTCGATGAAGATCCTGCTTTACACGGCGCGCGCGAGTCTGCTACAAGCCTTCTCCGTGCGCGGGGATCGGGCGCGATTTCCGCTTATTCTTCCGCTTATCGCGGGTGCCGCGGCGCTCTGCCTCGCGCTCGCGGGGGCGCGCCCGGCGGCGGCGGAGGTCGAGCTGTGCAGCGCCCAGGGGTTCGCCGTCGCGCCGGGCACCGTCGCGTGCGACGGGAGCGCGAAGCCCGTGACGGTCACCGCCAACGTGAAGACGTACGCGCGCCTGGCGCTCGACGAGGTCTTCGGCAGCCCGGCGGCGAGCCTGCAGATCGCCCTCGGCGACGTGGACGCGCGCTGCGTGTCGCCGCCGGCGCCGGGCGTGAGCTGCGTCGCGGACGACGCGAGCGGCTCGGCGACGTGGTACGGCGCCATCCGCTTCAGGGTGAAGCTCGCGGGGGTCGGCGCCGCGCGCGCCAAGGTCACGGGCGTGCGCCCGAGCGCGGGCACGATCCCGGGCGGCCGGCTCCTCGACGGCCCCGCGGGCGCCGCGCCGACGAGCGCGTATCCGATCGCGCCGGCGACGCCGGCCGATCTGCAGACGGCCATCGGAAGCGGCGACACCGTCGTCGCGCGCAGCCTCGGGCTCAAGGTCACCGCCGCCGACCCGCCGGCCGCCTGGAGCGGCAACACCGTCTTCAGCCTCGTCCTCGAGTAGCCCGCCCCGCCCGGGTCAGGACGTCTTGACAAGCCGGCCCGCGGCTCGGTATCGTCGCGGTCAGACCAGCCGACCAGGAGCCCGAGGGCGGGCGTCTGAGCGCAGGAGGCGTGCATGGCAGCGCTGATCTCGGAGATCGTCTACCGCGGTATCTTCCAGAAGAACCTCGCCGCCCGCATCGCGCGCGGCATCGTGTTCTCCGCGCGCAAGTCGGGGCGCTGGGGCATCGCCTTCGGGCGCTACGGCGACAGCCCGCAGCGCAACGGGATCCCGGCGAAGGACTTCGCGATCGTCGCCGACTCCCGGGAAGAGCTCGAGCAGAACATGGCGCGCTTCGAGCCCAAGCACACCGACGTCACCATCGTGCTCGACGACACGCTGGCCAAGGGCGTGGAGTCGTGGGCGTGGTACGGGCTGCAGCCGATCAACCGGCTGACCGTTCCCGACGGGACGGTCCTGATGACGTCGGTCCAGCCCTTCGAGGCGCTGCTCGAGGACATCCACAAGAAGGACGCGCCGTACAGGCTGTCGCTCCTGCGGGCGAAGGCCAGCTTCTCGGGCCTCTGGGTCCACAAGGAGGACCACACGGAGGCGCGCGTGCTCGGCGCGCTCGCGAAGATCGCCCCGTCCTTCCTCACGCTCGACGCGGTGTGCCAGGCCATCAAGGAGATGGAGTGGGGCTCGGACCTCAAGGTCGAGTCGGCGAAGAAGGCCCACGGCCGCCTCGAGACGCGCGAGGTGAAGATCGCCGAGGGCAACGCCGAGATCCCGTACTCGTTCGAGATGCCGAAGTGGTGGGAGATGCGCGAGGGGGTCACGATCCCCGCGATCCCCGTCGGCAAGCCGAAGGAGGCGGGCAAGGGCTACGTGCCGGAGCGCAACCCCTACTTCAAGAAGTTCACGACGCGCACGATGCGCCCGGTCATCGACTTCGACAAGTGCGTGAAGTGCACGCTCTGCTGGATCCAGTGCCCGGACTCCTGCTTCGACGTGATGCCGGACGGCACGTACGACGCGAACATGGAGGCGTGCTGC
>MGCF01000046.1:14799-14873 GCA_001788495.1 Candidatus Rokubacteria bacterium RIFCSPLOWO2_02_FULL_73_56 | reverse complement strand
CGTCATCGCCAGGCCGTCGCCGGACGGCGGCGGCCTCGACGTCGTCGGCGTCGGCACGGCCCCGTCGCGGGGCC
>MGCF01000046.1:12500-14774 GCA_001788495.1 Candidatus Rokubacteria bacterium RIFCSPLOWO2_02_FULL_73_56 | reverse complement strand
CGACTCCACGGTCGAGGCGATCAAGGTCGCCGTCGCCGAGGCCGAGCAGATGGCCGGCGCGGAGGTGGGGGGCGTCTACGCCGGCGTCGCCGGCGGCCACATCAAGGGCACGAACAGCCGCGGCGTCGTCGCCGTGTCCGGCAAGGACCGCGAGGTCGGGGAGGCGGACGTCGCCCGCGTCGTCGAGGCGGCGCGCGCGCTCAACCTGCCCCAGGACCGCGAGATCATCCACGTGCTGCCCCAGTCGTTCAGCGTGGACGACGGCGACGGGGTGCGCGAGCCCGTCGGCATGTCGGGCGTGCGGCTGGAGGTCGAGGTGCACATCGTCACCGGCGCGGTGACCGCGGTCCAGAACGTGGTCCGCTCGGTGAACCGCGCCGGCCTCGCCGTGCACGACATCGTGCTCGAGCCGCTCGCCTCCGCCGAGGCGGTGCTCTACGACGACGAGCGGGAGCTCGGCGTGCTGGTCATCGACATCGGCGGCGGCACCACGGACGCCGCGCTCTACCGCGACGGCGCGATCTGGCACACGGCGATCCTGCCGCTCGGCGGCGACCACATCACGAACGACATCGCGATCGGCCTCCGCACGCCGATGGCCGACGCCGAGGACCTCAAGAAGCGCTACGGCTGCGCGCTGACCGCGCTCGTGCCGGCCGAGGAGACGGTGGACGTCCCGTCGGTCGGCGGGCGCAAGCCGCGGCAGCTCTCGCGGCAGGTGCTGTCCGAGATCGTCCAGCCGCGCGTGGAGGAGATCTTCACGCTGGTCGCGCGCGAGCTGGCGCGCGCGGGTTTGCAAGATACGCCGACGGCGGGCGTCGTCGTGACCGGCGGCACCTCGATCATGGAAGGCGTGCCCGAGCTGGCCGAGGCGGTCTTCGACCAGCCGGTGCGGCGCGGGGCGCCGCTCGGCGTCGGCGGGCTCGCCGACGTCGTGCGGAGCCCGATCTACTCGACGGCCGTCGGGCTCGCGGTCTACGGCGCCCGCGCGCGCCCCCGGAGCGAGGGCGGCGCCGCGGTGGGCGGCGGCCTCCTGGGCCGGCTCGTGCAGCGCCTGACCGGACTGTTCGATGACATCTTCTAGACCCGATCGCGGCGCGGCGCAGCCGCCACTGTTCGCGCCCGAGGCGACCCGTTCACCCCGCCGGACGCGCCCCACGGGCGCCGGCGCAGCGACAGAGGAGGAGCTGATGGAGAGGGATCGCTCGCGGCGTCCGCTCTTCGAGCTGGACCAGGCGGAGCAGGTGGCGAAGATCAGGGTGATCGGCCTCGGTGGCGGCGGCGGCAACGCGGTGAGCCGGATGCTGGCGGCCGAGTTCACCGGCGTCGAGTTCATCGTGGCCAACACCGACGTGCAGGCGCTCCAGGCCTCGCCGGCGCCCGTGAAGCTGCAGCTCGGCGCGAAGCTCACGAAGGGGCTCGGCGCCGGCTCGAACCCCGACATCGGGCGCGAGGCCGCGCAGGAGGATCCCGAGCAGGTCACGCGCCTGCTCGGCGGCGCGGACATGGTGTTCATCACCGCGGGCCTCGGCGGCGGCACCGGCACGGGCGCGGCGCCCGTCGTCGCGTCGCTCGCCAAGGACCTCGGCATCCTCACCGTCGCCGTCGTGACCAAGCCGTTCGCGTTCGAGGGCAAGAAGCGGATGCTCCAGGCCGAGGCCGGCCTCGACGCCCTCCGCGGCGTCGTGGACACGCTGATCACGATCCCGAACCAGCGCCTGCTCTCCGTCGTGGACCGCGGCACGCCGCTCCTCGACGCCTTCCGCGTGGCCGACTCCGTGCTGCAGCAGGCGGTGCAGGGCATCACCGACCTGATCCTGGTGCCCGGCCTCGTGAACCTCGACTTCGCCGACGTGCGCACGATCATGGCGGGCATGGGCCTGGCGATGATGGGCACCGGCGCCGGCCGCGGCGAGCACCGCGCGCTCGACGCCGCGCAGAAGGCCGTGGCGAGCCCGCTGCTCGACGACACGTCCATCGAGGGCGCGCGCGGGGTTCTCATCAACTTCACCGGCGGCCCCGACCTCTCGATCCACGAGGTCGAGGAGGCGGCGCGGATCGTGCAGGAGGCCGCCCACGAGGACGCCAACATCATCTTCGGCGCCGTCATCGACCCGCAGATGACCGACGAGGTTCGCATGACGGTGATCGCGACCGGCTTCGCCGAGAAGAAGGAGACGGTCGGCGTCGGCGGCAAGGTGGTGGACCTGCCGCGCGGCGTCCGCCCGGCGGCCGCGAGCCCGTGGCGGCGGCGCGTCGGCGAGCTCCGGGCGG